>NZ_CP093341.1:3240420-3564462 GCF_022637455.1 Lysobacter sp. S4-A87 | reverse complement strand
GCCGACCAGCGCGGGCCTGGCCGGGTGCTGGTCTTTGGCGGACTGCTGCTGGCCCTGGGCATGGCGCTGGCACCGGTCCTGAATGCGTCGTGGGGCCTGCTGCTGACCGTCGGTGTGCTGTCGGCCGCCGGCGCGGGCGCGGGCAGCTTCTCGATCCTGATTGGCGCCACTGCACGGCACATGCCCGCCGAAAAACGCTCGATGGCCGCCGGTGTGATCAATGCCGGCGGTTCGTTCGGCCAGTTCCTGTTTGCGCCGCTCGTGCAGGCCGTTATCAGCGCGGCGGGCTGGGCGGCGGCAATGTGGACGCTGGCGCTCTCCGCGCTCGCGACGCTGCCGCTGGCATGGCCACTGCGTCGCCGTGACGGCAACGACGCGGCCTCGCAGCCGCAATCCGCGACCGGAATGGGTTTGCGCCAGCAATTGCACATCGCCCTGCGCGACCGCAGCTACTGGCTGCTGCATGTCGGCTTCTTCACCTGCGGCGTGCACATCGCCTTCCTGGTCACGCACCTGCCGGGCGAGATCGCCCTGTGCGGGCTGCCGGCCAGCGTATCGGCGGTATCGCTGGCATTGATCGGCCTGTTCAACGTTGCCGGCAGCCTCGGCGCGGGCTGGCTTGGCCAGCGCTACCGGATGAAGTACCTGCTCGCTGCCATGTACGCCAGTCGCGCGGTGATGATCGCGATCTACCTCGTCTCGCCACCGACGCCGCTGACGTTCTTCGTGTTCTCTGCCGGGCTCGGCCTGACCTGGCTCGCCACCGTTCCGCCCACCGCCGGACTGGTCGGCAAGCTGTTCGGTCCGCGCTACCTCGGCACGCTGTTCGGCCTGACCCTGCTGTCGCACCAGCTCGGTGGTTTCTTCGGCGCGTGGATTGGCGGCCTGGTGATGGAGCGCTTCGGCGATTACACCTGGATGTGGTACGCCGACATGGTCCTGGCGGCGGCCGCCGCAGTGGCGAACCTGCCGATCCGGGAGAGCCGGCCAGTGTTGCAGGCAGCGGCTGCATAAATCGCAACGCTCGGATTCCGCCTTGCCAGGAATGGCCCGATCGCGTCGATCGCACCTGCCCGGAACGCAGCGAACTCGTGTGCGTTGCAGCGCCCGACGAGTGGCAGCCCAGTCACGCTTGCCCGGGCCTAGGCTGCCCACGCGTTGACGGGAACCGCAACGAGTGCGTCTTGCCTTCTTCGGGAGAAGGCACGACGGTGCGTGCCTGGATCATGGAACTGTCGTGGACTGTTGCCCGCTACCGGGCCGCTTGCCGACCAACCCCTGGAGTTCGCTATGAAGACTGTCGCAGCAAGCGTTGTGGCGTTGTGCACCGTGGCAATCAACGCCATGTCCGTCGACGCATTCGCCGCCGACGGCACGATCTACTTCAACGGCCAGATCGTGCTTTCGACCGAGGCGCCGGATCACCCGGCAACGCTGGTCTCCGACGAGATCCATCCGCGGCGTTCCATGGCCGAGCAATCGCTCCCCCTGGAGGCGGAGTTCGAGCTGCTGGACTACTACGCCGACTACATGGACGAACGGGGATTCTCGCGAACCCAGCTGACCCTGCAGACGTCCGCGTACGAGTAACGCGCACGGGTAACTGGCGTATTCCCGGCCGGGATCAGGCCGCTTCCTTGCCGGCGCAGTCTGCGCAGACGCCATGCACTTCCAGCGTCTGCGCCTGAGCAGTGAAACCCAGCGCGCGGGCACGCGCATCGAGCAGTTCGACGATGCGCTCGTCTTCGAGTTCGGTCGCCGACTGGCAGCGGTCGCAGATCAGGAACGGCACCGCATGCTGTGCCGCGCCCGGATGGTGACAGCCGACGTAGGCATTGATCGAGGCGAGCTTGTGGATGAAGCCGTGCTCGAGCAGGAAATCCAGCGCGCGGTACACCGTCGGCGGCGCCGCGGCATCGTGCGTGGCCTTCATCTGGTCGAGCAGCTCGTAGGCCTTGACCGGTCGCCCGGAATCGGCGATCAGGCGCAACGCATGCGCACGGATCGGCGTAAGCCGCAGGCCGCGCTGCTCGCACGACCGCTCCACCTCCTGCACGAAGGCGTCGCCATCGTGGACGTGGTGCTTGGGGTCGGTGCAGGCGTGGTCGTGTTGGCTCATCAGGTGATCGTCGGGTATGACCCCGATTTAGGCCCCGGCCGGCAGTTTTGCAAGGGCCGCGTCGATGCGCGCCACCGCCTCGCCCTGCCCCGCCAGGTAGACGGTCTGGGAGATGTCCGGGCTGACCTGGGTGCCGGTGATGGCCACGCGCAGCGGCTGGGCGACCTTGCCCATGCCGATGGCGAGTTCCTCGGCGGTCTCGTGCAGGGCCGCCGACACGCTCTCGGCGCTCCACTGCGACAGGCGTGCCAGGCGCTCGCGGGCGTCGGCCAGCGGCGCGTGCGCGGCTGCAACCAGGTGCTTGGCAACCGCGGCATCGTCGTAGTGCGTCAGCGGCTGGAACCACACCGCGGCGCGCTCGGCCATCTCCTTGAGGGTCTGCACGCGGTCACGCAGGGCGATCACGACGTCCTTCGCCGCCGGCCCCTTGTCCAGGTCGTAGCCCTGATGGCGCAGGTGCCATTGCAGGTGCTCGCCGACCTCGGCCGGATCGTCGGCCTTGAGGTACTGCTGGTTGAGCCAGCCGAGCTTGGCCGGATCCAGGCGCGAGGCCTTTGAATTGACGTCCTTGAGGTCGAACAGCCCGGTCATCTCCGCGATCGAGAACACTTCCTGGTCGCCGTGCGACCAGCCCAGCCGCACCAGGTAGTTGAGCAGCGCGTGCGGCAGGTAGCCCATGTCGCGGTACTGCATGACGTCGGCGGCACCGGTGCGCTTGGACAGCTTGGCGCCTTCCGGGTCGAGGATCATCGGCAGGTGGGCGAAATGCGGCACCTGCGCGCCCAGGGCACGATAGATGTTGATCTGGCGCGGCGTGTTGTTGACGTGGTCATCGCCGCGCACGACATCGGTGATGCCCATGTCGAGGTCGTCGACGACGACGGCGAAGTTGTAGGTGGGATAGCCATCGGAACGGAAGATCACCAGGTCGTCGAGCTCGCCGTTGGCAATCTCGATGCGGCCCTTGACCTTGTCATCCCATGCCACCACGCCGTCGAGCGGATTCTTGAAGCGGATGACGCGGTTGGGATCGTCCCGGTATCCGGCGTTGCGCTCGCGGTAGGCGCCGTTGTAACGCGGCTTGTCGCCGGCGGCCATGGCCGCCTCGCGCATCGCTTCGAGCTCGTCCTTGGTCTCGTAGGCGTAATAGGCGGTGCCTGCCGCAACCATCTGCTCGGCGACCTCGCGGTAACGATCCAGGCGCTGGGTCTGGTAGATCGGGCCCTCGTCGTAGTCCAGGCCGAGCCAGTCCATCGCCTCCAGGATCGCGTCGATCGCGGCCTGGGTGCTGCGCTCGCGGTCGGTGTCCTCCACGCGCAGGATGAACTGACCGCCGCGGCGCCGCGCTTCCAGCCAGCAGTACAGCGCGGTGCGAGCGCCGCCGATGTGCAGGTAGCCGGTGGGACTGGGGGCAAAACGGGTACGGCAGCTCATGCGGGGCTCGGATCTACGGCGGAAAGCGGGGATTTTACCGGAGTGGGGCCTCGGCGACCGGCCCGGGTCACCGTTCGTCCCGAGCGCGGCACCGCAGGCGCGAAGACGAAGGATCCAGGGGCCTCAGCCAGGACGCCGTGCCCTAGAATTCATGCCATGACCACTTTGTTCATCTCCGACCTCCACCTCGACGCCGAGCGTCCGCAGATTACCCAGCTGTTTGGCCAGTTCATCCGCAACGAAGCCCGTGGTTCCGATGCGCTCTACATCCTTGGCGACCTGTTCGAGGCCTGGGTGGGCGACGACGATCCGTCCGACACCGGCGCCTTCGTCGCCAGCGAGCTGCACGCCCTGAACCAGTCCGGCGTGCCGGTGTATTTCATCCGCGGCAATCGCGACTTCCTGCTCGGCGAGGACTTCGCGCGTCGCGCCGGCGCGCGGATCCTGCCGGACCCGTCGGTGGTGATGCTGTACGGAAAACCGACGCTGGTGATGCACGGCGACCTGCTGTGCACCGACGATGTCGCCTACCAGCAGTTCCGCGCGCAGACGCGACATCCGCAGTGGCAGGCGCAGTTCCTGTCGCAGCCGCTGGCGGCGCGCATCGCCTTCGCCCAGCAGGCGCGCGCGGCGAGCAAGGCGCACCAGAGCGGGCTCAAGACCCAGGGCACGATGGAAGCGATCACCGATGTCGCCCCTGCCACGGTGGCGAGCACGTTCAGCCGGTTCGGCATCGACATGATGATCCACGGCCATACCCATCGCCCGGCGATGCACGAGCTGGATGTCGATGGACATGCGTGCCTGCGCATCGTGCTTGGCGACTGGTACGACCAGGGCTCGGTGCTGCGCGTGAATGCCGACGGCTACGACTTGCAGGCGATTTCGTAGCGGCTTTTGTAGCGAGGCCTGGCGGCTCCCCGGGTGCGCTGCGCTTACCCGGGCTACATTCCCAGACGTAGCCCGGGTAAGCGCAGCGCACCCGGGACGCCGACTCCTACCCCGCCAGCTTCTCCAGCGCAGCCAGCTCCTCATCATCAAACCCTGCCGCACTGCGCGCGGAATGATTGAACGGCCCATACAGCACCGCCCGCGCGTACTCCGCCAGCAACTCGCGGAACCGCGGTGCAGGCGCCACGCCGGCACGCTCGCAATACCAGCGGAACCAGCGCGAACCCGCCGCAACGTGGGCAACCTCCTCGCGCAGGATCACTTCCAGAATGTCGGCCGTCGCGCCGTCGCCCAGCGAGCGCAACTTGACGATCATCGCCGGCGTCACGTCGAGGCCGCGCGCTTCCAGCACGCGCGGCACCAGCGCCATCCTCGCCAGGCCATCGTGCGCGGTCTTCTCGGCCATTTCCCACAGGCCGTTGTGGGCATCGAAATCGCCGTAGTCGCGACCGAACTCGCGCAGGCGCGCGCGCAGCATCGCGAAGTGCCGCGCCTCGTCGGCGGCAACGCCCACCCAGTCGGCATGGAAGTCGAGCGGCATGCCGCGGAAGCGATACGCCGCGTCCCACGCAAGGTCGATCGCGTTGAACTCGATATGGGCGATGGCGTGGATGAACGCCGCGCGCCCATCGGCGGTGCCGAAACCACGCCTGGGAAGGTCACGCGGATGCACCAGAAGCGGTCGTTCCGGACGCCCAGGCATCCGGATCGGTTCCGGCTCGGGCGCCGCCTCGTCAATGACCAGCTCGCCGCGGGCGAAGGCCTCCGCCGCGGCGAAGGTCAGCGCCAGTTTGTCGTCCGGCGTGGACGCATCCAGGCAGGCGCGGGCGGCAGTGAACAGCGAGCCGCCCATGAACATGCCGTCCATGCCGATGTCAGTGCGCGGTTTCGTCTGCCGGTGGGCAGCCCCAGCCGTCGGCAAAGCCGCGGTGCGACTCGGCCAGCTCGCCCAGCTGCAGTTCCAGCGCGGTAATGGCCGCGTGCGATGGCGCCATCACCCGAATCACGCACACCTGCCATACGCCTTCGTCGTCGACCTCGGCGTCCTCGACCATCAGGTCGGGCAAGGCCGCGGCCGCTTCGACAAAGGCATCGGCATCGCTCTGCTCGGCGAACACGTGGAAGAACTCGATTCCACGCGGCACATCGAGGTCGTCGCCGTCGTCGAGCATCTGCCGCAGCACCTGGCCGTTCTCGTCGTCGGGGATCATCATGCGGCGCAGTTCGTGCATGGCTCAGGCCCTCCGCGTCTTCTTGGCTTCATCCGAGCGCAACTGCTTGATGCGCTCGAAGTAACCCGGCTCGATGCCGGTGACGTATTCGCCGTTGAAACACGACGAATCGAAATACTCGATGTTGTGCTTGGGCCCGGAGACTGCCTCTTCCAGGTCCGACAGGTCCTGGTAGATCAGCCAGTCGCAACCCAGCAGCGTCTGCACTTCTTCGTCGGTGCGGTCGTGCGCGACCAGTTCCTCGGCCGACGGCATGTCGATGCCGTAGACATTGGGATAGCGCACCGGCGGCGCGGCCGAGGCCAGGTAGACCTTGCGCGCGCCGGCGTCGCGCGCCATCTGCACGATCTGCTTGGAGGTGGTGCCGCGCACGATCGAATCATCGACCAGCAGCACGACGCGGTTGCGGAATTCCAGCGGGATCGGGTTGAGCTTGCGGCGCACCGACTTCGCGCGCTCGCCCTGCCCCGGCATGATGAACGTGCGGCCTACGTAGCGGTTCTTGATGAAACCCTCGCGGTACTTCACGCCCAGCACGTTGGAGATTTCCAGCGCGGCGTCGCGCGAGGTGTCCGGGATCGGGATCACGGTGTCGATGTCGTGGTCCGGACGCAGGCGCAGGATCTTCTCGCCGAGCTTCTGGCCCATTCGCATGCGCGCCTTGTGCACCGAGACCTCGTCCATCATCGAGTCGGGACGGGCGAAGTAGACGTACTCGAAGATGCACGGCGTGTGCATGCGCGGCTCGGCGCACTGGCGCGTGAACAGCTCGCCGCGCGGGGTGATCACGATCGCCTCGCCGGGGCGCACGTCGCGCACGCGCTCGAAACCGAGCAGGTCGAGGGCGACCGATTCGGAGGCGACGGCGTACTCGTCCTGGCCGTTGCCCTGGCGCTTGCCCAGCACCAGCGGGCGGATGCCGTTGGGATCGCGGAAGGCGACCAGGCCCAGGCCGAGCACGGTGGCGACCACGGCGAAGCCGCCGACACACCGCTTGTGCACGCCTTCGATGGCGCGGAAGGTGGCCTCGGGGTTGAGCGCCTTCTGCGTGTCCAGCTCATGCGCGAAGACGTTCAGCAGCACTTCCGAGTCCGACTCGGTGTTGACGTTGCGGCGGTCCTGCTCGAACACCTCGCGGCGCAGCGCGTCGGTGTTGATCAGGTTGCCGTTGTGGGCCAGGGCGATGCCGAACGGCGAGTTGACGTAGAACGGCTGCGCCTCGTCGGAGCCTTCGCTGCCGGCCGTCGGATAACGGCAATGGCCGATGCCCACGCGCCCTTCGAGCAGGCTCATCGCCTTGGCGTCGAAGACTTCGCTGACCAGACCGTTGCCCTTGTGCACACGCAGCTTGCTGCCGTTGGCGGTGGCGATGCCTGCGGCGTCCTGGCCACGATGCTGCAACACCGTCAGGCCGTCGTAGAGCTGCGCCGCGACGTCGTTGTGGCCGACGATACCGAGAATGCCGCACATGGTGATGAGTCCTGCTGAGTAAAGAGGGTTGGTGCGTGCGCGGCCGTCAGGCCCCGCTGACCGGCGCCGGCAGCGCCTGGTCGTTTTCGTGTCCCGGCGATTGCGGCGCCGGGAGTGCTTGTTCACGACCATCCAGGTCGACTTGCGCGGCCGCCCAGTCGGGCAACCAGGTGCGCAGCCACTGTGCGCCCGGCACGAACACCGGCAGTACCTGCGATTGCTGCCACTGCGCCTCGCGCGGCATCGCCGTCAGGCCCAGCAGCAGGACCAGCGCGCAGGCGACGAACGCACCGCGCGCCACACCCAGCGCCAGGCCCAGCAGCCGGTCAAGCCCGGACAGGCCCACCGACTGCACCAGTTTGCGTACCAGCCAGCCCACCAGGCCGACCACGATCAACACACCGATGAAACTCAATGCGTAACCGGCGAGCAGCTCACCGGGACCGGCGTCGCCATCGCCGGCCAGCAACAGCGCGACCTGCGCGCCGAACTTGAACGCCGCCCAGCCCGCCAGCACCCACGCGGCCAGCGAGGCGAGCACGCCGACGAAGCCGCGCATCAGCCCGAACAGCGCCGATGCCGCCACTACCGCCAGCAGCACCCAGTCAATCGCGCTCATGTGCTGCGCTCATTGTCCGTGTGGCCTAGATGGGGTCAGGGATGCGGTCGGACAATGCCGCTGACGCCCAGCTTCGCCGCGACCTGACCCTTGAGCTGGTCGGCATCGGCGCGACTGGCCACCGGCCCGACACGGACCCGGTTCAGCACGCCCTTGTCGGTCCGGACCTGCTCGACGAAGGCGCTGAACCCGGCCGCGCGGGCGCGATCACGCAGCTTGGCTGCCTCCTCGGCACTGCCGAAGGCACCCAGCTGGACCGCAAAGCCGGTATCGGCAGCCGCAGGGCGGGCCGGCGCTGCCGCGGGGGCGGCGCTGGCCACGGTCGTCGGTGCCGGCTTGGCGACCGGCTTGGCCGGGGCCTCGGCGGCGGGCTTGACCGGTTTGGCCGGCTCCGGCGGCAGCGGCGCCGGGCGCGCTGCCGGCGTCGAGTCGGCCAGCGGCACCGCCGCCGAAACCGCAGGCGCGGATTCCACGGCAGCGGTCTGCGCGGCCGGTGCCGGCGCTGCGGCATCTGCATCCAGGGTCACGACCTTGGCACCAACGTCGCTGCGCACGCGCGCCGACTGCAGGCGCGCGGCCTCGGCCTCGGCCTGGGTTGCGTACGGTCCGATGCGGACGCGGTAAAGGGTGCGGCCGCCACTGGCCGGCGCGGCTTCCTGGTATCCGGGCAGCTGCGCGGAGGCCAGCGCCCTCACTACGCGGTCGGCGTCGCCCGTGGAGGCGTAACTGCCGAAGCTCACGGCGAAGTTGCCACCGGCGGTACCGGCGGGCGACGTGGTGTCATCGGGTGCGGGTGCGGTCGCCGTGGTGGTCGTGGTATCGACCGTCGGCAACTTGTCGGCGTCGCCTGCGTCCATCCCCACTGCCCCGCCCTGCGGCGCCTGGCCCGGGGTGACCAGCGGCAGCTCGCGCGTCTCGAATTCGCCCTGCGGGGCATCGGGAAGCTTGAGGGGAACGTCGGAGGCTCCGCTTTCGGGCGCCGGGCCCTTGATCAGCATTGGCAGGAAGATCACCGCCAGCGCGACCAGTACCGTCGCGCCGATCAGTCGCTGTTTCAGGGCAGGTTCCATCGGGTCTCGCACACCGCAGGCGGATTGCCGCGCGAATTATACCCTCGCCGCCCGCCGTGACCGTCGATCGGCGAAAACAGATCATCCCGCGCCGTTCAGTCGTGCCCCAGCCACTGCAGCGCGGCGGCCGCGGTATGGAACGAACCGAACACGATCACGCGGTCGCCAGGCGCTGCCTGTGCATGCGCTTCGCGCAAGGCGTCTTCCAACCGCTCATGACGTGAGCCCAAGGCCGCAGGCGTGCCCTGCAGGCGCCCGGCCAGCGCCTCGACACTGCCACCGCGAGGCCCGGACAGACCGGCCAGATGCCACTGCCCGACCTGCGGCGCCATTGCGGCGACGACACCGGCGACGTCCTTGTCCGACAGCGCCGCGTAGACCGCATGGACCGAACCCGCCACCGGGTTCGCCGCCAGCCAGGCCGACAGCGCGCGCGCCGCCTGCGGGTTGTGGCCGACATCGACCACGACCTCGACGCCGCCACGATCGAAGCGCTGCAGACGGCCACTGACGTCTGCATTGGCGACGCCCTCGGCGATGGCCTGGCGCGGAACGGGTTTGCCCAGTGCACGCAGCGCGGCGATGGCGACGGCGGCGTTGCGCAACTGCACCGGCGCGGCCAGGCGCGGCATCGGCAGCTCCTGCCGATAGCCGACCTCGCGCCAGCGCCAGCGCGGCGGCAACGACTGGCCGCCGGCATCGAGCTGCACAGGCAGGACCTCGAAGAAGAAATCGTTGCTGATGCGCCAGGTCGACGCACCGATGCGGTAGGCGTGGCCGAGAACGCTCGACGGCGGATCGTCATCGCCCAGCACCAGCGCCTTGCCCATCCGCGCGATGCCGACCTTCTCCACGCCAATCGCCTCGCGCTCATCGCCGAGGTAATCCTGATGGTCGAGATCGACGGTGGTGATGATGGCGACGTCGGCATCGACCAGGTTGGTCGCGTCCAGGCGCCCGCCCAGGCCGACCTCGAGGATCGCCAGGTCCAGCCCAGCGCGCTCGAACAACCACAACGCCGCCAGCGTGCCGTACTCGAAATAGGTCAGCGCGACATCGCCGCGTGCCGCCTCGATCGCCTCGAACGCAGCGACCAGGTCGGCGTCGCCGGCATCGGCACCTTCGATGCGGATTCGCTCGTTGTAGGCCAGCAGGTGCGGCGAGGTGTAGGCACCGACCTTGCGGCCGGCGGCGCGCGCAATCGCCTCGATGAAGGCGACCGTCGACCCCTTGCCATTGGTACCGCCGACAGTGATGACCTTCTTCGCCGGCCGCTTCAGGCCCAGGCGCCGGGCAACTTCGCCGATGCGCTCCAGGCCCATGTCGATGGTTTTCGGGTGGATGCGCTCGATGTACTCGAGCCAGTCGGCAAGCGTGCGGTTCATGGCGCGCATTATCGCCTGTCCCTGTGCGCTCCGGCAGGCTCGCTCCTGCGCCGGGGTTACAGCGCCCGGTGCACCGCTTCCCCGAACAGCAGCGTGTGGTGGCTGCAGTCGTTGAGGCGGACCACTTCGAGATGATCGACGTCCGGACCTTCCAGCAGATTGATCGTCGTCGGCGCCTGGCGGAAACCCCACAGCCGCGACAGCGGGATGCCCAGCACGTGGCACAGCAGCACGCGATTGACCGCATCGTGGGCGACCACGAGCAGCGTGTCGCCGTCGCCCAGGCCATCGGTTGCGCGCGCGAAGGCCGGCCAGGCACGGTCGAACACATGCTGCAGCGACTCGCCCTCCGGCATCAGCACCTCATGCGGTGCATCGCGCCAGGCCTTCAATCGCTCACCGTCACGCTCGCCGATCTCACTGGCCAGCAGACCTTCCCAGGTGCCGTGGGCGATCTCCATCAGGCCCGGATCCAGGGTCAGCGGCAGATCGCGCCCGCCCAGGGCGAACTCGGCGGTCTGCCGCGCGCGCGTCAGCGGCGAAGCGACGGCACGGGTGATCGGCAGCTCACGCAGGCGCTCGCCGAGCGCGCGCGCCTGGCCGATGCCGACCGGCGACAGCGGGATGTCTTCCTGGCCCTGGTAGCGGCCTTCGGCGTTCCACGGCGTCTCGCCGTGACGGGCTAAGAGAATGCGCATGCTCTGGTCTGTGGGGAAGGCAGTCCCGCAGCCTAGGCAAATGCCGGCGACGGCACAACCGTTGCACTGGCAACCGCCGGAATCGTGAGCGAGGATTCACCACTCAGGAACGCGCAGGGAGCACGACGATGGCACAGCAGGTGAAGGGCGAATTCGAGGTCAAGCGCACGCCGGAAGGCGGATGCGACCTGGGCGACGGTGCCGTCGCCGGACATTTCCGATTCGACAAACGCTTCCACGGCGCACTCGACGCCACCGCGGTGGTGCACATGTTGGCCGTCGGCACCGAGGTCGAAGGTTCGGCGGCCTATGTCGCTGTCGAGCGCATCGCCGGATCGCTCGATGGTCGCGTCGGCGCCTTCCTCACCCAGCACACCGGCACGCTCGACCGTGGCGCACCGACGCTGGCAGTCACCGTCGTGCCGGACTCGGGCAGCGGTGAGCTCAAGGGACTGTCCGGGCGCATGACCATCGACATTGCCGATGGCAAGCACTTCTATAGCTTCGACTACGAGCTTACCCAGCCGGAGTGAGGCGGGCGCTTTTCCCGGGTGCGCTTCGCTTACCCGGGCTACTGCGGATGCGGTGCCGGTTCCCGGGTGCGCTTCGCTTACCCGGGCTACTGCGGATGCGGTGCCTGTTCCCGGGTGCGCTTTGCTTACCCGGGCTACGTGCGGACGGGGTGTCGGGCTGGGCGCGTAGCCCGGGTAAGGCCGCAGGCCGCACCCGGGGCAACCGTTCCGTCACTGCTTCTTCGCGACACCCAGCTCCTGCAACAGCTGCGGCGCCGGGTAGACCTCCTGCATGATCCAGCGCATGTAGCGCTGGTCGACCGAGATCATCCGCGTCATCGCCGGGTCGAACACCCAGTTGCTGCTGACCGACTCCCAGTTGCCGTCGAAGGCCAGGCCCACCAGCTTGCCCTGTGCATCGAGCACCGGTGAACCGGAATTGCCGCCGGTGATGTCCAGGTCGGACAGGAAGTTCACCGGCACCGTGCCGAGCTTCTTGTCGGCCAGGCCGCCGTAGTTCTTCGCCGCGACCGCATCCAGCAGCGCCTTGGGCGCGTTGAACGGATCCTGGCCGGTGGCCTTGGCGGCGACTTCTTCCAGGCGCGTGAACGGCATCTGCTTGCTGCCGTCGAGCTTGGTGTAGCCGGTGACGTTGCCGAAGGTGATGCGCAGCGATGAGTTGGCATCGGGATAGACGAACTGTCCCTTGCTCTTGCGGTAATCGGCCACCGCCTGCAGGTACAGCGGCCGCGCCAACAGCGCGTCGCCGGCGCGGGCCTTGCCCTCGCTTTCCAGCTGCAGCACGGTCGGCATGATCGCCACGGCGAACTGGATCGCCGGGTCCTTGCTCTTTTCCAGCTCGGCGCTGCTGGCAGTCATCAGCCGCAGGCGCTGTTCGGTGATGCCCAGGTTGGTCCTGGCCAGCTTGTCGAGGGCGCGATTGATCGCCTTGTCGTCGCTGCCGCCCAGCCATTTCTCAATCGCGGCGACGCGCTGCGACGCCGGCAGTTTGGTGTACTCGCGCAGCCAGTAGGCCTGCAGCTGGCGATCCATGGCCGGCACGTAACGACGCTCCATCTGCCGCATGCCGCCTTCGAACGTGGCCAGGTCGCGCTGCTGGTAGCCCTGCTCGCGCTGCGGGTCGGGCTTGGCGCGCTCGAGCGACAACCGGTACAGCTGCGTCGCCGCACCGAGCACGCCGGTGCTGCGCAGCTGCCCGAACACCAGGTCGCGTTCGCGATTGACGCGCGCGGCATCGTCGAGCTCGAGCAACTTCGCGTGCGCGGCCAGCGCCGGTTCGCCCTTGCCGCCCTGCTGGCGAAGCCACTCCAGCACCGCGGTTTCCTCGGCCTGCTTGCGGCTGGCGGCATCGATGCGCTTGAAGCCGGCGAGCTGGCCGTCGTAGTTCTTCATCGTGTTCTGCCAGCCCTTCACGGTGCTGGCGTACTTCACCGCGACATCGGGGTTCCTGCGCCCCTCGGCCTGGACCAGCGCGACCAGGTCCTTGTAGTGGCCGCCGATGGTCGGGTAGGTCCAGTTCGCGGTTTCCTCGAACTCCTCGGCCAGCGCGTAGCGCGCGGTGCGGCCCGGATAGCCGGCGACCATCACGAAGTCCCCGGCCACGAGCGGCTTGTCGGCGAACTTCAGCCAGGCCTTGGGCTGGTAGGGCACGTTGTCGGGCGAATACGCGGCCGGCTTGCCGTCTTTGCCGACGTACGCGCGGTAGAAGGAAAAGTCGCCGGTATGCCGCGGCCAGGTCCAGTTGTCGACTTCGCCACCGAAGTTGCCGACGCCGCCCGGAGGCGCGTAGACCAGGCGTACGTCACGGATCTCGAGGTTGCGGAACAAACGGTAGGCATTGCCGCCGGAGAAACTGTAAAGACGGCAGCGGAAACCGGCCTCGCGTTCGCACGAGGCCACCAGCTGCTTCTCGATCGCCTCCAGCGCGGCGGTGCGACCGAGCGCATCGGGTGCGGCCGCGATCGCGTCCTGCACCTGGCGGGTCACGTCCTGGATGGTGTCGAGCGCGTAGATGCGCGCATTCGGTCCGGCGGACACTTCCCCGGCCTGCGTGACAGCGTTGAAGCCGTCCTTCATCAGGTTCTTTTCGGGCGTGGAGTTGAGCTGGATCGCGCCATAGGCGCAGTGGTGGTTCGTCACCACCAGGCCCTGCGGCGAGACGAAGCTGGCCGTGCATCCGCCCAGCGAAACCACCGCGGCCATCGGGTCGCCGGTGAGGTTGGCCAGTTGCTTGGGATTGAGCTTGAGGCCGGCCTTCTTCAGCGGGCCGGCGATTTCCGGCAACTGCTGCGGCACCCACATGCCCTCTCCTGCCCGGGCGACGCCGACTCCGGCCATCGCACCCAGTACCGCAACCGCCAACACACCATGACGCATGCATCCACTCCGAGCAGGAAGATCAACGGGCGAGTCTAGCCCATCGTTTGCGAGAGGGCTCCGTACGGTTGCCTGCTCCCGCGAGCAGGAGAAGGCAACCTGAATGCGCTGCCGGTCACTCCGCCGGCAGGTTCATCTCCTTGAGCAGATGCGGCGCCGGATACACCTTCGCCAACAGCCAGCGCAGGTAACGCATGTCGACATGGATGGCACGTTTGTAGCGCGGATCGAACATCCAGCTCGCGCTCACCGCTTCCCAGTTGCTGTCGAAGTTCAGCGCGATCAGGTCGCCCCTGGCGTCGAGCACGGGCGAACCGGAATTGCCACCGGTCGTATCGAGGTTGGTCATCAGGTCCACCGTCTGCGTGCCCAGGCTTGGCTCGGCGGTGCTGCCGAAGTCGCCCTTGGCGATCGCGTCACGCAACGGCTGCGGCGCGTTGAACGGTTCTTCGCCGGTGTGCTTCTCGACGATGCCCTGCACGGTGGTCAGCGGCAGATAGTGCACCCCGTCGCGCGGATCCATCGCGCTGATGCGGCCATAGCTCACGCGCAGGGTCGAGTTGGCATCCGGGTAGACCGCGCGGCCCTGCGACTTGCGATAGGCGATGAGCGCGCGCATGTAGGCCGGGCGCAGTCGCAGCAACTCGCCGGCGCTGGCCTTGCTCTCTTCTTCCAGTCGCTGGATCGCCGGCAGCAGCGTCGCCGCCGCCTTGAGCAGGGTGTCGCGGGATTTCGCCAGCGTGGCGCTGCCGGTCTTCATCGCGCCAAGACGCGTGGCCTCGTCACCCAGCTGCGTACCTGCATACAGCGCGTCCAGCCGCGTCTTCAGCTGCGCGGGCGTGGTGCCGAACACCGCATCGAACTCGGCCACGTGCTGCGCCGACGGCAAGGCCTGGTACTGGGTCAGCAGTTCGGTCAGCAGCGCCTTCTCGATCGCCGGCGCATAGCGGCGCTGCACCTGCTTGAGCTGGCCGGTGATCAGCACTTCGTCGCGCTGCTGGTAACCGGTCTCGCGCTGCGCGTCGGGCTTGGGCTGCTCGGCGGCCCAGCGCTGCAGGGAGATCGCCGCGCGCAACAGTTGCGTCTGCGACTGGATCACGGCCAGCAGCTGGTCGCGCTCGCGCGTGGCCACGCCCTGGTCGATCACCGCCTGCGCGGCACCGATGTCGGCGCGCGTCGTGGCGGCGTCGGCCTGCTTGTCGAGCCAGGCGTACATCGCGGCCTCGTCGTCGCGCCGGACCCTGGCCGCGTCGCTGCGCCGCAGGCCGTCAAGTTCTCCCTGCGCGCGCTTGAGGGTGTTCTTCATGCTGCGCACCTGCGAGGCGTAGCTCACGCGCGCGGCGTCATCCTTGCTGCCGCCGGCCTCGATCACCTCGATCATGCGCTGGTACAGCGCCACGCGGGACGGCAGCTGCCACTGGATCTGGTTGGCGAACTCCGACGCCATGCGATGGCGGAACGTCACGCCCGGGTAGCCGGCGAGCATGGCGAAATCGCCGTCCTTGACGTTTCGCGTCGACACCTGCAGGTGCGACGGCGGCACGTACGGCACGTTGTCGGCGGAGTAGTCGGCCGGCTTGCCGTCCTTGCCGACGTAGGCACGCAGCAGGGTGAAGTCGCCGGCATGGCGCGGCCAGACGAAGTTGTCGACCTCGCCGCCATAGTTGCCGATGTCGTTCGGCGGCGCGTACACCAGGCGCACGTCGCGCAGTTCGAGCTGGCGCACCAGGTAGAAGTCGGTGCCGTAGTACATGTTGGCGACGCTGCAGCGATAGCCGGGCTCGCTCTCGCACTTGCCCACCGCGGCCTTGCTGGCGCTGTCGACGGCGTCGTAGTACGCGCGCCCCTGCTTGCCGCGCGCACCGGCGAGGATGCTGTCGGTGATGCGGTCGAAACCGGTCGTGACCAGCACGCGGTAGTCGGGATTGGCCGGCAGTTCGCCGGCGCGGTCGCTGGCGATGTAGCCGTCCTTGATCAGGTCGCGGCCACTGCCGTTGGCCGAGGTGCCGGAGTTGTACTGGACCACGCCGAAGGCGACGTGGTGGTTGGTCAGCACCAGGCCGTCCTTCGACACGAACGCGCCGCTGGCGCCGCCGACCTTGACCACCGCGTTCATCGGCGGCCGCGCCAGTTCGGCCAGATCACCGGGCTTGCCCTTGAAGCCGGCCGCCTTGAGCTGGCGGGCGATGTCGGGAAGCTGTGACGGCATCCACATGCCCTCGTCGGCATGGGCGGCGCCCGCTCCCAGCACCAGCAGCAGCGAAATGGACAGGGCGGACAAACGGTGGCGAATGGTCGGCATGGATCGGTTTCGACGGCTCGGGAAGCCGGCGACGATAGGCCAATCCTGCCGGCCCGGGCAAACCCGCCCCCCGGCCGGGCCGGGTCGGCGGCGTATAATTGCCGTCTCTTTACCGCCAAACCGCGGACGATCCCAATGACGCAATCGATGAAGGCGCTGGTCAAGCGCGAAGCTGGCAAGGGCATCTGGATGGAAGAGGTGCCGGTGCCGACGCCCGGCCCCAATGAAGTCCTGATCAAGCTCGAGAAGACCGCAATCTGCGGCACCGACCTGCACATCTACCTGTGGGACGAATGGAGCCAGCGCACGATCAAGCCAGGCCTGGTGATCGGCCATGAGTTCGTCGGCCGCATCGCCGAAGTCGGCCCGGGCGTGACCGGCTACAAGATCGGCCAGCGCGTCTCGGCCGAAGGCCACATCGTCTGCGGCCACTGCCGCAACTGCCGCGCCGGCCGCCAGCACCTGTGCCCCAACACCGTCGGCATCGGCGTCAACCGCAATGGCGCCTTCGCCGAATACATCGTGATGCCGTCCAGCAACCTGTGGCCGATCCCGGACCAGATCCCGAGCGAGCTGGCCGCGTTCTTCGACCCCTATGGCAACGCCGCGCATTGCGCGCTGGAGTTCGACGTGGTCGGCGAGGACGTGCTGATCACCGGCGCCGGCCCGATCGGGATCATTGCCGCCGGCATCTGCAAGCACATCGGTGCGCGCAACGTGGTGGTCACCGACGTCAACGACTACCGCCTCAAGCTCGCCGCCGACATGGGCGCCACGCGCGTGGTCAACGTCGCCAACACCTCGCTCAAGGACGTGATGGCCGACCTGCACATGGAAGGCTTCGACGTCGGCCTGGAAATGAGCGGCAACGCGCGCGCCTTCAACGACATGCTCGACTGCATGTACCACGGCGGCAAGATCGCCATGCTCGGCATCATGCCCAAGGGCGCAGGCTGCGACTGGGACAAGATCATCTTCAAGGGCCTCACCATCCACGGCATGTACGGCCGCAAGATGTACGAGACCTGGTACAAGATGACGCAGCTCGTGCTCGGCGGTTTCCCGCTCGGCAAGGTGCTCACGCACCAGCTGCCGATCGACGATTTCCAGCAGGGCTTCGAGCTGATGGAATCGGGCAAGGCCGGCAAGGTCGTGCTGAGCTGGAATTGATCGGACTTTAGTGACGGGCTGGACTGACGGGCGCTGCCAGGCGTCCGTCAGTCAACCAGTGCCACGCGCAGGCCATCGCGCCACCAGCACCACGCCAGCGCCGCGAACATCGCGGTCAGCCACAACCCGACGTGCCACTCAAGCACGTTCTCCCAGCGATCGCCATACGGCGTGGCAGCCAGCGCATAAGCCAGCGCGACCGCGGTCACGCCAATGGCGAGGAAGCCCCACGCGACCGCCAGCAACGGCGCATAGGCGCGCGGCCGCGGCTGCAGGCGTGACAGTGCGTGCAGCACCAGCATCAAGGCGATGTAGCTGCAGCCGAAATACAGATACACGCCGTAGCGGCGCAGCACCTGATAGATCGCGCCATCGCTGCCGAGGAACGTGGCGTACATGCCGAGGAACACGCCTGCTGCCAGCCCGAGCCACGGCAACACCCGCGCACGCACCTGCCATTGCTGCCGCAGCCACACGGTCGCGGCCAGCCAGCACAGCGCCTGGATCGTCGCGCTGGGCAGCATCACCATCCGGAACAGGTGGTTGCCCAGGCCGTAGCGTGCCGCCCGGCTGATCGACACGCAGCCGTCCCAGTACGGATTGCAGGCGGGAATCAGCCCGTCGCGCAGCGACAGCCACCATGCCAGGTGGCTCACCAGAAAGGGCAGCAGCGCCGCGAGGAATGGCAGCGGCCACAGCGGCAGCGTCGTGCGGAGGGGCACGCTCGGGCTCATGGGCGCAGATACTAGCGAACCCATCAAGCGTATGTAGCCCGGGTAAGCGCAGCGCACCCGGGATCGCTCCCGCACCCGGCTGCGCTGCGCTTACCCGGGCTACGTGTTGCGGGTGCCGCACGGGCTAAAATGCCCGCTTGCCGCAGCGCCCTGCCACCGACGGAATCCCGCCATGCCCAACTCCCCCGCCCTGACCGCCCGCTACGCGGAAGAACTCGACACCATCCGCGCCCAGGGCCTGTTCAAGGCCGAGCGCGTGATCACTTCGCCGCAGTCGGCGCAGATCACCCTCGAAGACGGCCGCACGGTGCTCAATTTCTGCGCCAACAACTACCTCGGCCTGGCGGACCATCCCGACGTGATTGCCGCGGCCAAGGCCGCGCTCGACACGCACGGCTTCGGCATGGCCTCGGTGCGCTTCATCTGCGGCACCCAGGACCTGCACAAGCAACTTGAGCAGACCATCGCCGACTTCTTCGGAACCGAAGACACCATCCTCTACGCCGCCTGCTTCGACGCCAACGGCGGCCTGTTCGAGCCGCTGCTCGGCGAAGACGACGCGATCATCTCCGACGCACTCAACCACGCATCGATCATCGACGGCGTGCGCCTGTGCAAGGCCAAGCGTTTCCGCTACGCCAACTGCGACATGGCCGACCTGGAGAAGCAGCTGCAGGCCGCCGATGCCGCCGGCTGCAGGACCAAGCTGATCACCACCGACGGCGTATTCTCGATGGACGGCTTCATCGCCCCGCTCGACCAGATCACCGCGCTGGCGAAGAAGTACAACGCACTGGTGCATATCGACGAATGCCATGCCACCGGCTTCCTCGGCGCCAGCGGCCGTGGCTCGGCCGAGGTGAAGGGCGTGATGGACAAGATCGACATCTTCACCGGCACGCTCGGCAAGGCCATGGGCGGCGCGCTCGGCGGCTTCACCACCGCACGTCGCGAAGTGATCGAGATGCTGCGCCAGCGCTCGCGTCCGTACCTGTTCTCCAACTCGCTGCCGCCGCACGTCGTTGCCGCCGGAATCAAGGCGTTCGAGATGCTGTCGTCCGCCGGCGAGCTGCGCGAGCAACTGGCGACCAACACCGCCTATTTCCGCCAGCAGATGACCGCGGCCGGCTTCGAGATCAAGCCCGGCGTGCATCCGATCTGCCCGGTGATGCTGTACGACGCGCCGCTGGCGCAGAAGTTCGCGGCGCGACTGCTGGAGGAAGGCATCTACGCGATCGGCTTCTTCTTCCCGGTAGTACCGCAGGGCCAGGCGCGCATCCGCACGCAGATGTCGGCCGCGCACACGCGCGTACACCTGGACCGTGCGATCGCGGCATTCATCAAGATCGGTCGCGAACTGGGCGTGCTGAAGGGCTGACGCGACATGACGTGATGCGTTGACCGCGAACGGCAGCGCACCAGAACAAAAGGCCGGTCAATGACCGGCCTTTTGCATTCCACTCGACGAGGACGAGCGCTTACTTGTCCTTGGCGTCGCTGGCGACCTGGGCGCCACCCTGTGCAGCGGCGGGCTGCGCGCCGGCGGCCGGTGCACCCTTGGCAACGCGGATGCCGCGCGACTTCATCCAGGCATCGAACTCTTCGGCGGTCATCTTCTTGCCGTTCTGGTTCATGTTGAAGCGGTACGGCGTGTTGTCGAACTGGGTCTTGGGCTTGTACTCGCCCGGCAGGGTCGACTCGGCTGCGACTTCGGCCTTGGCTTCCTCGGCCTTAGGAGCGGCTTCAGCCGCCTTGGTCTTCTTGCCGGCAGCCACCATCACGCCCTGCTCCATGCGCACGGCTGAACGAGCGACGTCGGACTGGGCGGCGCCGACCGGGGCACGATCATTCATACCCGTGTGCGCTGCGGCAACGCCCGACACCAGCAGCAGCGAAACCACCATCGACATCTTGCGCATCTCAAGCTCTCCCCACGACGTAAGTTGGCCGCAGTGTAGGCGTCAAATCCGCGCAAAGGAAACGTTAAAAGAGTGATGCCGCCCACAATCCGACACTGCAGGCATTCAACGCTCAGATGAACAGGGAGGCGAAACGAGCGCGGCCACTTCGGCCCCGCTCAATTCACGCCACTGCCCTTTGCCCAGGTCACCCAGCGAAAGCGAGCCGATGCCGACCCGGACCAGGCGCAGCACGCCGATCCCGAATGCGGCAAGCAGTCTGCGGATCTGCCGGTTGCGGCCTTCGTCCAGGACGATCTCAAGCCACGCATTGCGTTCGCCGCTGCGCAGCAGGTTGACGCTGCTGGCACTCAGCCACTCCCCTTCCTCGTCGACGCCGGCCACCAGGGCCGCCAGCAGGGCGGCGTCCGGCAGCGTGTCGATCTGCACGTGGTAGGTCTTGTCGGGGCCGGTCTCCGGGTCGGTGATATGCGCCGCCCAGGCGGGATCGTTGCTGAACAGCAGCAGTCCCTCGCTGGCCTTGTCGAGCCTCCCGACCGGCGCCAGCCACGGCAGGCTGGAACCGTCGAAGCACCGGTAGACCGTGTCGCGCCCGCGCTCGTCCTGGGTCGTGGTGACCAGGCCCCGCGGCTTGTTGAGCATCAGGTGGATGCGCGGCACCTGATCGAGGTCGCGGCCGTCGACGACGATGCGATGGCGACCCTGCACGATCGGAAATTCCGGATCGCGAATCACCCGCCCATCGACCGCGACGCGGCCGGACTGGATCCAGCGCGCGGCTTCGCTGCGCGAACATAGACCTTGTTTTGACAGCACGCGCGCAAGGCCGTGGCGAGGCGTGGACGCCATCATCGATTCGTTGCACTCATGGGCGCGCTTCGGCAAGCACCGGCGCAGACGCGCGGTGCGACACAAACGAACGGGGCGCGAATGCGCCCCGCTTTACTCACTTCTTCTCGTCCTTGACCGGCGTGGCTGGTGCGACTGGAGCCGGAGCTGCGACGGCCGGCGCGGCTGCAGCGCCCTTGCCCTTGGCCACTCGCACGCCCTTGGCCTTCATCCACGCGTCGAACTCTTCGGCAGTCATCTTCTTGCCGTTCTGGTTCATGTCGAAACGCCATGGCGTGTTGTCGAACTGCGTCTTGGGCTTGTACGCGGCCGGATCGCTGGCGCTGGGCATCGCCGCGGCGGGTGCTGCCGCCGGCAACGCCTTGGCCACCTGGCAGCCTTCCAGGCGCAGGCGGAACAGCACCTGGTCGACTGCAAGCGCTTCGTCGAATGCCTGCGACAGCACGCCGGTCGGCGCACCAAGCTGATGGCTGGGCACGACCAGCTCCGGCGCGATCGGCGCGACCACGGTCGGGCGGATCGGCAATGCCCCGGGTGCAGCCGTCGATCCGCATTGCGCGGACTGCGCCTGCGCCATCCCGGCGATCAACATCAACGACAGACCCATCATCGCGCGCATGGCACGGCTCCTTCCTTTCGTCCCGGGAACCGGACGTTCCAGGGCTGCGTCGGCAGTGTAGGCGCGGCTGCCGGATGCGACAACCGCAAAAAAAGGCGGAAAAAACCGGCATCACGCGAGCATCACGGACGCCACAACGACGAAGCCCGGCACGAGGCCGGGCTTCGAAGTTGCGTTACGGAGAGTTCCGCGTCGCGAGCTTAGTTCTGCACGTTCAGCTCGGTACGGCGGTTCTTCTCGTTCTTGCAGGCCGGCATGGTCTGCTCGGTCGGCTCCAGCGGACGGCTCTCGCCGTAACCGATCGGGCCCACCAGGCGTGCGGCGTCCACACCATTGCTGGTCAGGTAGTCGTACACCGTGCTGGCGCGACGCTCCGACAGCTTCTGGTTGTACGCGTCCTTGCCGCACAGGTCGGTGTGACCGGCGACTTCGACCTTCAGCTCCGGATAACGCTTCAGGATCTCGGTGGCCTCGGAGAGGATCGAGACTGCATCCGGACGCAGCGTGGCCTTGTCGAAGTCGAAGTTCACGCCCTTCAGGTCGATCGACACCGGCACCGGGCAACCGTCCGGACCGATGGTCTGGCCGGCCTGCGAACCCGGGCACTTGTCGTCGCAGTTGTTGACGCCGTCACCGTCGTCATCCAGGTCTGCGCAGCTCGGCGCGGCCGGAGCCGGCACGGCAGCAACCGGCGGCGGGCCCAGCGGGACCACGACGCCGACCGAAGCCAGCATGTCGCCGAACCAGTCTTCGCTCGGTGCTGCAACGCTGGCGTCGTCGAAGTCGGCGCGGTAGGCCACTTCGGTGCGCAGCGACACGTGCTCGCCCAGGGCGGTCTGCAGGCCGACGCCGACCTTGGCGGCGAGGTTGCCCTCGTCACGCTGGCCCGGCGAGTTCGGATTCGGGCTCGCGTCGAACTCTTCTTCCGACTGCTGGTAACCCAGGCCCATCAGCAGGTACGGGGCCCAGTTGCGGCCTTCGGCCAGGAAGTGACGGCGCAGGTCGAACGAAATGCCGTACTGGCTCCAGCGCAGGTCCTGGTTGGCGTCGTTGTTCGGGTTCTGGTAGTTGAGCTCGGCATCCAGCGACCAGCTCGGGTCGAGGAACTTGCCGACGCCCAGCGCACCGAACGGCGCATTGCGGGTGCCGCGGTCGTTGTCCTGGATGTTCATGCCGGCGGTGCCGGTCAGGTACCAGCGGTCATCGAATTCCTGGGCGCTGGCGACCTGGGAAACGGCCAGACCGGCCAACAGGGCGGTGCTCAACAAACGGATCTTCATCTGTCACTCCTTGATCAGTCAGAAACGGGTGGGAAACACAGGCGTACTGCAGGCAGGCGCACTTTGCGGTCGCTGAATCGGCCTTGGAGGGGGCCAAGGGGGTCACTGACGGCGGCGATCATACACTGCCATTGTATTTGTTAATACTGGTTAACGTTTTTTCGGGAAAAAGTCTGCTAAGCCAAACCCTCACAACGACGAAGCCCGGCACGAGGCCGGGCTTCGAAGTTGCGTTGCGGAGAAGTCCGCGTCGCGAGCTTAGTTCTGCACGTTCAGCTCGGTACGACGGTTCTTCTCGCTCTTGCAGGCCGGGAATGCCTGGCCCATGTCCTCGAGCGGGCGGCTCTCGCCGTAACCGATCGGGCCCACCAGACGCGCGGCGTCCACACCGTTGCTGGTCAGGTAGTCGTACACCGTGGTGGCGCGACGCTCCGACAGCTTCTGGTTGTACGCGTCCTTGCCGCACTGGTCGGTGTGACCGGCGACTTCGACTTTCAGCTCCGGATAACGCTTCAGGATCTCGGTGGCCTCGGAGAGGATCGAGACTGCATCCGGACGCAGCGTGGCCTTGTCGAAGTCGAAGTTCACGCCCTTCAGGTCGATCGACACCGGCACCGGGCAACCGTCCGGACCGATGGTCTGGCCGGCCTGCGAACCCGGGCACTTGTCGTCGCAGTTGTTGACGCCGTCACCGTCGTCATCCAGGTCTGCGCAGCTCGGCGCAGCCGGAGCCGGCGGGGCGGCAACGACCGGCGGACCCAGCGGAATCACGACGCCGACCGAAGCCAGCAGATCGCCGTACCAGGAGTCGTTGTCGAGCGGCGCACCGCTTGCATTGGTGCTGAAGTCGCTGTCGTCGAAGTCGGCACGGTAGGCCAGTTCGGTGCGGATCGCAGCGCGCTTGCCGTACAGGGCGCTCTGGATACCCAGACCGACCTTGGCGGCGAAGTTGCCTTCGTCACGCTGTACCGGCGAGTTCGGGTTCGGGAAGTTGTCGTACTCCTGCTCGGACTGCTGGTAGCCCAGGCCCATCAGGATGTACGGCGCCCAGTTGCGACCTTCCTGGGTGAAGTGATAACGACCGTCGAACGAAATTCCGTACTGGCTCCAGTTGAGATCCTGGTTGTCGTCCATGTTCGGATTCTGGTAGTTCAGTTCGCCGTCGATCGACCAGTTCTGATTAAGGAACTTGCCGACGCCGAGCGAAGCGAACGGCGCATTGCGCGTGCCGCGATCGTTGTCCTGGATGTTCATGCCGGCAGCACCGGTCAGGTACCAGCGATCATCGAATTCCTGCGCATTGGCAGCCTGGGCCAGACTCAGACCACCCAGCAGGGCGGCGCAGAGGAGTTTCTTATTCATATATCCAGCTCCTTGATCATAAAAACGGAAACAGCGTCTGCGAGGTTCCCACTTAGGACGGCCGCCAGACGACGCCATCGGGGCGGAGGTTAAGTTTGCCTATGTGAAAGCCGTGTTAACGGTGATCTAACAAACCCGGAAGTTCCCGTGCCAACGTCCGGCAAATGGGCGGGATTCAGCAACGAAGGCCGTCCATCAGCCGGGTGACCGGCTGGGCCAGCAGCCGTTCCGGGTCGGCCACCAGCGCGAGCAGTTCGTCGCTCTGCCTTTTCGGCAGTTTTGCCGCCACCGCCGCTTCAAACTTGGCCATCAGCAGCGGAATACCCTCACCGCGTCGACGGCGGTGGCCGACCGGATAATCGACGGCGATCTTCTCGCTCTGCGTTCCGTCCTTGAAGAAAACCTGAACGGAATTGCCGATATACCGTCTGTCGGGATCGAAATAATCGCGGGTGAAACGCGGATCCTCCTCCACCCGCATCCTCTCGCGCAGCGCGTCGATGCGCGGGTCTGCTGCCACTGCATCGCCATAGTCATCGGCACGAAGCCGGCCCAACAGCAGCGGCACGGCGACCATGTACTGGATGCAATGGTCGCGGTCGGCGTAGTTCGCCAGCGGACCGGTCTTGTCGATGATGCGCATCGCCGCCTCCTGGGTCTGGATGACGATCGACTCGATTGCATCCACGCCTTCGGCTTCGATCCGGCGCCCGATCTGTTCGTGCAGGCGCATCGCGCACTCGACCGCGGTCTGCGCATGGAACTCGGCCGGATAGCTGATCTTGAACAGGATGTTCTCCATCACGTAGCTGCCGAACGACCGCTCGAACTCGAACGGCTGGCCCTTGAAGGCAACGTCCTGGAAGCCCCAGGTCGGCGCACTCAATGCGCTCGGGTAGCCGACCTCGCCCTTGACCGCATTGAGCGCGTGGGTCACCGCACGACGGCAGGCATCGCCTGCGGCCCAGCTTTTGCGCGGCCCGGTGTTGGGCGCATGCCGATAGGTGCGCAGCACGCCGTTGTCGATCCAGCTTTGCGAGATGGCGGTGATGATCTGTTCCTTGCCGCCGCCGAACATCGCCGTGGCCACCGCCGTCGACGCCAGCCGTACCAGGATCACGTGATCGAGGCCGACGCGGTTGAAGGAATTCTTCAGCGCGTAGCAGCCCTGGATCTCGTGCGCCTTGATGGCATGGCCGAGTACGTCGCGCACGGTCATTGCCTGGCCGCCCCCGGCCTGCGCCTTGCGCCCGAGGTAGTCGGCCACCGCCAGGATCGACCCGAGGTTGTCCGACGGATGCCCCCACTCGGCCGCCAGCCAGGTGTCGTTGAAGTCGAGCCAGCGGATCTGCACGCCGATGTTGTACGCGGCCTGGACCGGGTCGAGCTCGTGCGCGGTGAACGGCACGCGTGCGCCGCCCGCCAGCACCGCGCCCGGGACCAGTGGCCCCAGGTGCCTGACGCATTCGGGGTGATCCATTGCCAGCGCGGCGCAGGCCAGCGAGTCGAGCAGCATATGGCGCGCGGTGTCGTAGGCCTCCTGCGAATCGATGCGGTAATCGACGACGTAGTCGGCGATGTCCGCCATCGCCGCATCGGGCGGCGGACGGACAGCGGAACGCAGGTCGGCATGGCTCATGGCGGGTCCCGTTGAACGTGGCAACGTGGCAAGGCTCCGCGCATTGTCGAGGGGCACCGGTGGCCTCGATGTGAGGTACCGGCGCCATTGCCGGTGGCAACGGAACGCACCGGCACGCCCATGGCGCTTGGAAAAGCCGCGCCGCAGGCCCACCCTTTATCCATGGACGTCCCTACCCGCCTTCCGACCCTGTTCCTCTCCCACGGCTCGCCGATGCTGGCCGTGGAGGATTCACCGGCCGGCCGCTTCCTCGACGGCCTCGGGCGACAGCTGCCGTGGCCGAGGGCGGTCGTGGTCGTCTCGGCGCATTTCATGACCGACCGGCCGATGGTGGGCGGGCATATCCAGCCGCACACGGTGCATGACTTCGGCGGCTTTCCCGAAGCGCTGTACCAGATCCGCTACCCGGCTCCGGGCGCGCCCGACTTGGCAGAACAGATTGCACAGCGCCTTGCCGATGCCGGGCTCAATCCGCGCGTACGCGAGAACCACGGCCTCGACCATGGCGTCTGGGTGCCGATGCTGCGCATGTATCCCGACGCCGACGTGCCGGTGGTTCCGGTCTCGGTGATGCCGCACGGCGATGCGGCGCAGCACTACGCGCTGGGCCAGGCGCTGGCGCCGCTGCGCGACGAAGGCGTGCTGGTGATCGGATCGGGCGGCTTCGTGCACAACCTCGGCGACCTCGACTGGAATCATCCGCAGGCACCGCTGGCGCCATGGGCGCAGGAGTTCGGCGACTGGATGCACACGATGCTGTCGGCGCACGACTGGCCGGCACTGCTGGACTGGCAACGGCGCGCGCCGCACGCACATCACGCGCATCCCACGGTCGAACACCTGATGCCGCTGTTCGTCGCGCTCGGCGCCGCCGGCGACACGCCCGCCGTGCGCACGATCCATCGTTCGCACCAGCTGGGCACGTTGTCGCTGGACGCGTTTGCGTTCGATTGAGCCGCGGCGTGCGCATGCCGCGGTTGCCCGTCAATCCCGCGGCAACACCTGCGCCAGCCGCTCGTCCATGAAGTCGACGAACGCGCGCACGCGCGGTGGAACCAGCCGGCGCTGCGGCATCACCGCGTAGATGCCGGTCTCGGACACCGGATAGTCGGCCAGCACGACCTGCAGGCGACCGCTGCGCAGGTCATCGGACGCATGCCAGGTCGAATGCAGGGCGATGCCGAGACCGGCAACGGCGGCATCGCGCACGACTTCGCCGTAGTTGCTTTCGATGCGGCCGTGCACGCGCACCGCGACTTCGCCGCCGGCACCGTCACTCATCCGCCACACGTCCTGTCGTCCCTGGCTGCCGACCAGCATCACGCAGTCGTGTTCGGCCAGTTCCTGCGGGGTGCGCGGCGTGCCGTGGCGGCGCAGATATGCGGGCGATGCGCACAGCACGCGTCGATTCGGCGCCAGCCGGCGCGCGACCAGGTTGGAGTCGGCGAGTTCTCCTATGCGGATCGCCAGGTCGAAGCCGGAGCTGACCAGGTCGACCATCTGGTCATTGAGATTGAGGCTGAGCCGCACCCGCGGATGGCGTTCGAGGAACTCGGGTACCAGGGGCGACACGTACAGCCGCCCGAACGAGGCCGAGGTCGTCACCCGCAGCGTGCCGGTGATCTCGCTGCCTCCCAGCCCCAGGCTGCTGGTGAGGGTCTCCAGGTCCTCGACCAGCGCCCGCCCCTGCTCGGCCAGCGCGGCGCCCTCAGGCGTGGCGTGCAGGCGGCGCGTGGTCCGGTGCAGTAGGGGCACGCCGAGGTCGCGCTCGAGCCGCTTGAGGCGCTGGCTGGCCACGGCGACCGACAGGTCGAGGCTGCGGGCGGCGGCGCTGATCGAGCCCAGGTCGAGCACGCGCAGGAAAAGGCCGATATCGCCGATGCGATCCATGGATTATCAACGTTTCATTGAAACTGATTAGCCATATTGGCGGTTTCGTAAGAATATGCAACGGCCTAGCCTGCGCACCTTCTCTTTAAGAGTGGACGTCGCATCATGGCCCTCGCCTCCGCCCCATCCCTACCCGCCCCCTCCTCCAACCGGATGCCGGTGGCGCTGTATGCCCTGACCGCCGGTTCGTTCGGCATTGGCTGCGCCGAGTTCGTGATCATGGGCCTGCTGCTGCAGGTCGCGGCCGACCTGCAGGTCTCGATCGCCGCCGCCGGCATGCTGGTGTCGGGCTACGCGCTGGGCGTGTTCGTCGGCGCCCCGATCCTGACCCTGTTGACCCGCCGCATGCCGCGCAAGGCGGTGCTGCTGGCGCTGATGGCGATCTACACGATCGGCAATGCGGCCTGCGCGCTGGCGCCGGACTACACCACGCTGATGGCCGCACGCGTGCTGACTTCGCTGACGCACGGCACCTTCTTCGGTGTTGGCGCGGTGGTGGCCACCGGCCTGGTGCCGGCCGACCGCAAGGCCTCGGCGATTTCCATCATGTTCTCCGGCCTGACCCTGGCAACGCTGCTGGGCATGCCGGCTGGCGCCTGGCTCGGACTGCACCTGGGCTGGCGGTCCACTTTCTGGGCGATGAGCGTGGTCGGTGTCGCTTCGCTGCTGGTGATCGCGCTGCTGGTGCCGCGCAGTCGCGACCAGCAGGCGCCGGTGGCGGTACGCGACGAGCTGCGCACGATCGTGCGTCCGCAGGTCCTGCTTGGCCTGCTGATGACGATGCTCGGCTTCGCCGGTGTGTTCGTCGTGATCACCTACATCCAGCCGTTGCTGACCGGCATTGCCGGATTCTCCGAAGCGGCGGTGTCGCCGATCCTGCTGCTGTTCGGTGCCGGCATGGTCGTGGGCAACCTGCTCGGCGGCCATCTCGCCGACCGCAAGCCGACACCGGCGCTGCTGGGCACGCTGGCTGCGCTGGCCATCGTGCTGGCGTTGATGAGCTTCGCGCTGCACAACCAGTTCGCCATCGTCGCCTTCATCACCGCGCTCGGCATCGCTGCGTTCGCCACGGTCTCGCCCTTGCAGCTGCGCGTGCTGCGCCATGCATCGGGTGCCGGCCAGAACCTCGCCTCGAGCTTCAACATCGCCGCCTTCAACCTTGGCAATGCCATGGGCGCCTGGCTCGGTGGCGTTGTCATCGAACGTGGCCCGGGCCTGCAAGCAGTGACATGGGCGGCAGCAGTCGTGACCGTGGCCGGCCTGGCCGTCGCGCTGTGGAGCGTGCGCCTGGAAAGCGCGCACGAACGCAGCGCGCAGCTGCCCACCGGCTGCGTGCCCGAGCGCCCCTGAATCCGCTGTATCCATCCACTCGCGAAGGAATTGCGTGTCATGAATCCCCTTGTTTCCCGCACCGTGCTGGCCACCCTGCTGATGGCAGCGTCCGGTATCGCGCCGGCGCAATCGACTGCCGATGCACCGACAACCTGGGCCACGACCTGGACGGCCAGCCCGCAACCGCTCTGGGCCGGCGACTTCGTGCTGCCGACCAACGTCCCCTACAACCTATGGAACCAGACCGTGCGGCAGACCGCACGCGTCAGCATCGGCGGACGCCGTGTGCGCGTGTTGCTGTCGAACGAATACGGCACGCAGCCGTTGCGGATCGGCGCGGCACGCATCGCAGGCAGCGCGTCCGCAGGCCGCATCGTCGCCGCCAGCGATCGGCCGCTTACCTTCGGCGGAAAGATCTCGGTGACCATTCCACCGGGTGCGCCGATGCTCAGCGATCCGGTCGACCTGGACGTGCCGGCACTGGGCGATGTCGCGGTCAGCCTCTACCTGCCCGAGCCGACGCCGCCGGCGACGTTCCACTGGGACGCGCGCCAGACCACCTACGTCGGTGCTGGCGACCAGACCGCTGCGTCGGCGATCAAAGCCGAGACGACGTTGAGCACGCGCGTGTTCCTGTCGGCCATCCAGGTGCAGGCCGCGCCGAGCACGCGCAGCGTGGTGGCGTTGGGCGACTCGATCACCGACGGCAACATGTCGACGGTGGACCACAACCGCCGCTGGCCCGACTTCCTCGCCCGCCGCCTGGCCGGACAGGACGTCGCCGTGCTCAATGCCGGCATCTCCGGCGCGCGCCTGCTGCAGGACAAGATGGGCAGCAATGCGCTGGCCCGCTTCGAGCGCGACGTGCTGTCCCAGCCGGGCCTGGCCGCGGCCGTGGTCTTCATCGGCATCAACGACATCGGCTGGAACGGCACGGCATTCGCGCCATCGGACCCGGCCGCACGCGCCGAGGACCTGATCGCCGGCTACCGCCAGCTGATCGCCCGGGCGCATACACGCGGCGTGCGCATCGTCGGTGCGACCCTGACACCGTTTGAAGGCGCCCTGCAGGACACGCCGATGCGCGGCTACTACGGCGCCGACAAGGAGCGCGTGCGCCAGGCCGTCAACGCCTGGATCCGCGACAGCGGCGAATTCGACGCGGTGCTGGATTTCGACAAGGTCACCCGCGACCCGTCACACCCAGCGCGTTTCCTGGCCGCCTACGACTCGGGCGACCATCTGCACCCCGGCGATGCCGGCTACCAGGCGATGGCCGAGTCGATCGATCTGGGTGCCCTGCTCGGCGACGAACCGGCGGTCGCCGCTTCCGCAGACTACGCGCATTGACTTTCCACGCACACTGACTCCAGGAATCGCAACGATGGACTACCGTTTTCTCGGCAACTCCGGCTTTCGCGTCCCCGCGTTGAGCTTCGGCACCGGCACGTTCGGCGGCAAGGGCGAACTGTTTGGCTCGTGGGGCAACACCGACATCGCCGAGGCCACGCGCCTGGTCGACATCTGCCTCGACGCCGGCCTCAACATGTTCGACAGCGCCGATGTCTATTCGGGCGGCCTGGCCGAAAGCATCCTCGGCGCTGCCATCAAGAATCGCCGCGACAAGGTGCTGATCTCGACCAAGGCCACATTCCGCTTCGACGACGGCCCCAACAATGTCGGTTCCTCGCGCTTCCACCTGATCAACACCGTCGACGACGCGCTCAAGCGACTTGGCACCGACTACATCGACCTGTTCCAGCTGCACGGCTTCGACGCGCGCACGCCCATCGAAGAAACGCTGTCGACGCTCGACAACATGGTTCGTGCCGGCAAGATCCGCTACCTGGGTGTGTCGAACTTCTCCGGCTGGCACCTGATGAAGTCGCTGTCCGTGTCCGAGCGCCATGGCTGGTCGCGCTACGTCGCCAACCAGACGTACTACTCACTGATCGGTCGCGACTATGAGTGGGAGCTGATGCCGCTCGGCCTCGACCAGGGCGTTGGCGCGGTGGTGTGGAGCCCCCTGGGCTGGGGCCGCCTCACCGGCAAGATCCGCCGCGGCCAGCCGCGTCCGGACGTGACGCGGCTGTCGGCCACCGCCGATTACGGCCCGCCGGTCGATGAGGAGCGTCTTTACCGCGTCGTCGACGCGCTCGACGTCATCGCTGCCGAAACCGGCAAGACGGTGCCGCAGATCGCATTGAACTGGTTGCTGCAGCGACCGACGGTGTCGACCGTGGTGATCGGTGCGCGCACCGAGGAGCAGCTGCTGCAGAACCTTGGCGCGGTCGGCTGGAGCCTGACGGCCGATCAGGTCGCCGCGCTCGACGAGGCCAGCGCGGTGACGCCGGTGTATCCGTACTGGCACCAGGCCGGTTTTGGCGAACGCAATCCGTCGCCGGTCTGATGCGCCCAGGCACCACACAGCAGATACCGACATCCCACATGAAAGCCATAGCCCTCACCCGTTACCTTCCCATCGACGACCCGGAATCGCTCGTCGACGTCGACCTTCCCGACCCTGCCGCGCCCACCGGCCACGACCTGCTCGTGCGCGTCGAAGCCGTCTCGGTCAATCCGGTCGACACCAAGGTGCGCTCGCCCAAGCCGCAAGTGGAAGCGCAACCGAAGGTGCTCGGTTACGACGCCGCCGGGGTGGTTGAAGCCATCGGCGAAAACGTCAGTCGATTCCGTCCAGGTGATCGCGTCTACTACGCCGGCGACATCACCCGCCCCGGCAGCAACGCGCAACTGCAGCTGGTGGACGAGCGCGTCGTCGGCCACGCACCCAGGTCGCTCGACGCCGCGCAGGCGGCGGCGCTGCCGCTGACTGCCCTGACTGCATGGGAGCTGCTGTTCCAGCGCATGCCGTTCGACAGCGAAGGCGGCGGCAGCCGCAAGACGCTGCTGGTCATCGCCGGTGCCGGAGGCGTCGGCTCGATCGCGATCCAGCTGGCGCGTCGTGCCGGCTTCACCGTCATTGCCACTGCATCGCGCAGCGAAACCGTCGAGTGGTGCAAGGCCATGGGCGCGCACCACGTCATCGATCATCGCCAACCCTTGCCGCCCCAGCTTGCGGCGCTGGGTTTCCCCTCGATCGACGCAGCACTCAACCTCGCCGACACGGTGCGCTACTGGGAGGTGCTGGGCGAGCTGCTGGCCCCGCTCGGCCATGTCGGCCTGATCGTGGAGCCGTCCGCGCCGCTGCGCATCGGCGATCCGTACAAGGCCAAGAGCATCGGCATCCACTGGGAAATGATGTTCGCCCGCACCCGCTTCGGCACCGCCGACATGGACGAGCAGGGCCGCATCCTCGACCGGGTCGCCGCCCTGATCGACGGCGGCGAACTGCGCGGCACCCGGCACGACGCGCTCAGCCCGATCAATGCGGCCAACCTGCGCGAGGCGCACCGGCGCCTGGAATCGGGCACGACGATCGGCAAGCTGGTGCTGTCGGGCTGGTAGCCAGGCTGGCCGGTGCTTGCCGCCGGCCCGCTTTCCCGGCATGGTGCCGGCTTCCGTACGCCAGCGTATTCGCCATGACGGCCGCCAGCCCCCTGAGCTTCGAAAGCACCGCCACCCCGCACCCGCTCTACCCCCGCCTGTTCGAGCCACTCGACCTGGGTTTCTGCACCCTGCGCAACCGCGTGCTGATGGGCTCGATGCACACCGGGCTGGAGGACAAGGCCGCCGACTTCCCCAAGCTGGCGGCCTATTTCGGCGAACGTGCCGCCGGTGGCGTCGGCCTGATCGTCACCGGTGGCTTCTCGCCCAACCTGGCCGGCTGGCTCAAGCCGTTCGGCGGCACCCTGCGCTGGCCGTGGGAAGTGCGCCGTCACCGCCAGGTCACCTCCGCCGTGCACGGCCACGGCGGCCGCATCTGCCTGCAGATCCTGCACGCCGGCCGTTACGGCTACAGCCCGCTGCAGGTGGCGCCGAGCAAGCTCAAGGCGCCGATCAATCCGTTCACGCCGCGCGCCCTGTCGGCCGGCGGCGTCGAGCGCCAGATCCGTGCCTTCGTCCGCTCCGCCCAGCTCGCCCGCGAAGGCGGCTACGACGGCGTCGAAGTGATGGGCTCGGAGGGCTACCTGCTCAACCAGTTCACCGCGCCGCGCACCAACAAGCGCAACGATGCCTGGGGCGGCGACGCCAGCAAGCGCATGCGCTTTGCCGTCGAGATCGTCCGCCGCATCCGCGAGGCGTGCGGACCGGATTTCATCATCGTCTATCGCCTGTCGATGCTCGACCTGGTCGACGAAGGCCTGGCATGGGATGAAGTGGTGCAGCAGGCCAATGCCGTTGAAGCCGCCGGCGCGACCCTGATCAACACCGGCATCGGCTGGCACGAGGCGCGCATTCCGACCATCGCCACCTCCGTGCCGCGCGCCGCGTTCACTGGCATCACCGGACGCCTGAAGCCGCACGTGTCGCTGCCGCTGATCACCACCAACCGCATCAACATGCCGCAGGTCGCCGAGCGCGTGCTGGCCAGCGGCGATGCCGACATGGTGTCGATGGCGCGGCCGCTGTTGGCCGACCCGCAGTGGGTCAACAAGGCGCGCGAGCAGCGCGCCGACGACATCAACACCTGCATCGCCTGCAACCAGGCCTGCCTGGACCACGTGTTCGAGAACAAGACCGCCAGCTGCCTGGTCAACCCGCGCGCCTGCGCCGAAACCGAACTCAACTACACGCCGACGGCGTCGCCGCGTCGCATCGCTGTCGTCGGCGCCGGCCCGGCCGGCCTGGCCTGCGCGACAGTCGCGGCCGAGCGCGGCCACCGCGTCACCCTGTTCGAAGCAGGCAGCGAGATCGGTGGCCAGTTCAACCTGGCCAAGCGCATCCCGGGCAAGGAAGAGTTCCACGAGACCCTGCGCTACTTCAGCCGCCGCATCGAGCAGACCGGCGTCGAGCTGCGCTTGAACAGCCGCGCCGATGCAGACGCCCTCGCCGGTTTCGACGACGTCGTGCTGGCCACCGGCATCCGTCCGCGCGAGGTCGACATTGCCGGCGCCGACCACCCCAAGGTGGTCAGCTACCTGGACGTCCTCAGCGGCCGCGTGGTGCCGGGACGCAAGGTCGCCCTGATCGGCGCCGGCGGCATCGGTTTCGACGTCGCCGAGTTCCTGGTGCACCGCCCGGGTCCGACTGATCCGGACGCCGTCGACGCGGCCCGCTGGCGCGCCGAGTGGGGCGTCGACCTGGGTTATGAAGGCACCAGCCGCGGCGGCCTGGCGGCGGCGCAGCCGGAGCCGCCAGCGCGCGAGGTCTGGCTGTTGCAGCGCAGCCCGGGCCGTCCGGGCGCCCGCCTGGGCAAGACCACCGGATGGATCCACCGCGCCACGCTCAAGGCCAGGAAGGTGCGGATGCTCGGCGGCGTCGAGTACCTCGGGGTAGACGACGACGGCCTGCATATCCGGGTCGACGGCAGCGACCAGACCCTGCCGGTCGACCACGTCGTGATCTGCGCGGGTCAGGAGCCGTTCAAGCCGCTGGCGGCGCAATTGGGGGGCACCGGCAAGGTGACCCACGTGATCGGAGGGGCCGATGTGGCGGCCGAACTCGACGCAAAACGCGCCATCGCACAGGCCTCACGGCTCGCCGCGACGCTGTGAACCGCGCCGACGCCCAAGTGCTGAGAGCCCCATGGGACGGGGCTTTCAGCCGCCTGTTCAGATAAAAAACCCAAGACAATCCGATGGTTACGAATTAGCCATTCAGCTGGCATTTATACTTCCGCCGCTACCTTGCGCCAACTTTTCAGCCACCCCCTTGGTGGCGACCCACACCGCCCGCGCCTTTGCGCGGTTTAGGTGAAGGGGCAAAAGCGTGCCGCAGAGCCCGCTGCCCTCCCCAGTACGCCATGCCGGTTCGCGCCGCAGTTGCCGTGTTTCCCAACAGGGACGGCGACCGCGCTGTGGAACGGCGCAACGGAGCAAGGAGTCCGATTAGATGAAACTGGCTTGGATCCTGTGGCTGGCCTCTGTGCTTCCGCCACAAACCGCCGATTCGCTGTGCCTGAGCACCACCGTCTACCTGGAAGCCCGCGACCAGTCCGTGCGCGGCCAGAAGGCCGTGGCGGAAGTGGCCCTGCGCCGCCGCGATAGCGGCCTGTGGGGCAACACGGTCTGTGACGTGGTCACGGCCCGCAAGCAGTTCGCACCGACCCTGGTGGCCCCTGGCACGCGCCTGACCAACACCGAGGCGTGGGGCGAGGCCGTCACGGTCGCCCTGGATGCCGAGCGCAACTGGGCCCTGCCGCCCGGCCAGCGCAAGGAGATCGTGCCCGGCGCCAGTCACTTCGCCGCCCACGCGATCGCCAGCCCGAGCTGGCGCACCGCCTACCAGGTGGCCACGATCGGCGACCACACCTTCTACAAGGTGCAGTCGCTGAAGCCGCGTCGCACCTGAGCGGCAAAACACAGTAATGGGTTCCGCGGGAGTGCTGAATGCGCTCCCGCTGCGTTTCAGCCGTGGCGTTGAGCACGCGTGGCGAGTCGGCGATAGTGCTTGATTCATCGCCCCCCGCGGAGTTCGCAATGAAGCTCTACACCAAGCCCGGCGCCTGCTCGACTGCCGACCACATCGCCCTGGAGTGGACCGGCCAGCCGTTCGAGTACGAGATCCTGGACAAGGACTCGATGAAGGCCCCCGCCTACCTGGCGATCAACCCGACCGGTGCGGTGCCGGCGGTCGTCGACGGCGACTTCGTGCTGACCCAGAACGCCGCGATCATGGGCTATATCGCCGACAGCTATCCCGAAGCCGGTCTTGCCGGCGACGGCAGCGCGCGCCAGCGCGGCGAGGCGGCCCGCTGGCTCGCCTTCGTCAATTCCGACCTGCACCCGGCGTTCAAGCCGCTGTTCGGCCCGGCCGCCTTCATCGAAGACCAGGCCCAGTTCGACGCGGTCAAGGCCACCGCGCGCAAGCGCGTGCGCAGCCTGTTCGAGGCTGCCGACAAGCAGCTTGCGGGCAAGCAGTGGCTGGCCGGTTTCCGCAGCTTTGCCGACCCCTACCTCTACATCACCCTGCGCTGGGCCGACGGCCTGGGCATCGACCTGGGCGGCCTGGCCAACCTGGCGACCTTCAGGCAACGCATGGAGGCCGACCCCGGCGTGCAGAAGGCGCTGAAGGACGAAGGGCTGGCATGAGCCTGCAAGACGCGTAGCGGCGTTGCTGGCGTGGTGACGGCCTAGGCCGTCACCAGCGAGCGCATGCGCCGCTCCATTTCACCGGCGAAGCCGACGTTGTGGGCCTTGGCCAGGGCCGTGCTCAGGTCCGGCAGCAACGCCAGCAATTCGCCGACATCGGTGCAGCGCTCGATCTTGAGCTGCAGGAAATACCCGCGCAGACCCAGGTGCTCGCGCACGGTATCCGACATCAGCGTGTACAGCGGAGCGTAGCCGCCGGTCACCGGCGCCGCACCGACGCCAGCGGCGACTGCCGCAGTGGAGACCTGCCCTGTGACCCGACCGGAAAACTCCCGGCCAGGTATGGATGCAGCGGCCGCGGCCGCCATGGTCTGCGGTACGTCGACCAACCCCAATGAACGCAGTTGTTCGAGCGCATCGGGCGGACCACGCAATCCGGCAATCACGTCGCGCAGTTGCCCGGCGCTGCGCTGGCCATCGACCAGCAGCAGGATCGAACGCAATACGTTGGGCAGTTTGCGGGTGCGCTGCTGGATCTCATCGCGCCCGGCATCGGTCTTGTTCGGCACTTCGTCATCGCGCATGGCTTCCCCTAAAACCATCGGCCACGAAAGGCGTGGCTGAATATGCCATGGGCGGCGGGCCTGGGGGACGGCCGATGGGGGGTATCAGACGAAAGGCGAATGGTCGGGCTGGCGCTGCGCCGCCCCGCCCTCACCCCAACCCCTCTCCCGCCGGAGGGAGAGGGGCCTCAGTCCCTTCTCCCGCGCGTGGGGAGAAGGTGCCCGCGGGGCGGATGAGGGCTGCCGTCGACCTCAGCGCTTGTCGATCGCCACGTAAGCGCGATCTTCCGGGCCAACGTAGTTCGCGCTCGGACGGATGATCTTGCCGTCCTCGCGCTGCTCGATCACGTGCGCGCTCCAGCCGGTGGTGCGTGCGATCACGAACAGCGGCGTGAACATCGGCGTCGGGATTCCCATCATGTGGTAGGCCGATGCGCTGTACCAGTCGAGGTTCGGGAACATCTTCTTGGTGTCCATCATCAGGTTCTCGATGCGCTCGGACACGTCGAACAGCATCTGGTTTCCACCCTCGGCACACAGCTTGCGCGAGATTTCCTTGATGATCGGATTGCGCGGATCGCCGATGGTGTACACCGGGTGGCCGAAGCCGATGACGATTTCCTTGCGCTCCATGCGCGCGCGGATATCGGCCTCGGCCTCGTCGGCGCTGCTGTAGCGGCTGATGATGTCCATCGCCACTTCGTTCGCGCCGCCGTGCTTGGGACCGCGCAGCGCACCGATCGCGCCGGTGAGGCACGAATGCAGGTCCGAACCGGTGCCGGCAATCACGCGCGCGGTGAACGTCGAGGCATTGAACTCATGCTCGGCGTAGAGGATCAGCGACTTGTCGAGCGAGTCGGCATGCAGCGCGCTCGGCGGCTCGCCGTGCAGCAGGTGCAGGAAGTGCGCGGCGACGCTGTCGTCGTCGGTCTCGACATCGATGCGGCGACCGTTGCGGGTGAAGTGCCACCAGTAGATCAGCATCGAACCGAAGCTGGCGATCAGCTTGTCGGCGATGTCGCGCGCTTCCGAAGCAGGATGGCCTTCGCGCTCGGGCAGCACGGTGCCCAGCACCGAGCAGCCGGTGCGCAGCACGTCCATCGGATGCGCATTGGCCGGCACCAGCTCCAGCGCTTCGGAGACGATCGCCGGCAGGCCGCGCAGGCGCTTGAGCTTGGCCTTGTAGGCCTTGAGCTGCGACACCGTCGGCAGGGCGCCGTGCACGAGCAGGTGCGCGACCTCCTCGAACGTCGACTTGGTCGCCAGGTCGTGGATGTCGTAGCCGCGGTAATGCAGGTCGTTGCCGCTGCGGCCGACGGTGCACAGGGCGGTATTGCCCGCGGCGGTGCCGCTCAGGGCGACGGATTTCTTGGCCTTGGGCAGGTTCTGTGCCGAGTCACTCATTGCTTGTCTCCTCATTCGGCCACGGTGGCGGGGGATTTCTTGTCCGGTCCCGCCAAGGGCCGTCGTTCTCAGGGATAACGCGGTTAGCTGCAGATAGATGCTGGAAGTGCCGCTAAAAGCAGGGGGTTAAGCCAAGTTGCGACGGGCAGGTCGCACGCGACCGTGGCGGGCCAGTATCGCGCCCGTCGCGGTCGCAGGGCGGACGGACGCGCCGGCGGAGATAGGGACAGGGGGACTCAACGTCGAGGCCCTGTACGCTCCGTCGGCCGACCACTTCCATCCTTCTTGCTTACTTCTCGCGCGCAAACAGCGCATCGAGCTTGTCTTCGTATGCGTGGTAGCCCAGGTAGTCATAGAGCTCAGCGCGCGTCTGCAAGGTCGGCACGAGGCTCTTCTGCGTGCCCTCGCGGCGTACCGTCTCGTAGAAGTTCAGCGCCGCCTTGTTCATGGCGCGATACGCGCCGCAGCAGTACAGGGCGATGTCGACACCGGCCTGGCGCAGCTCGTCGGTGGTGAAGAACGGGGTCGAGCCGAACTCGGTCAGGTTGGCCAGGATCGGCACCTTCACCGCAGCCTTGAAGCGGCGGTAGTCCTCGAGCGTGTTCATCGCCTCGGGGAAGATCATGTCGGCACCGGCCTCGACGTACGCGCAGGCGCGCTCGATCGCCGAATCGATGCCTTCGACCGCGGCCGCGTCGGTGCGGGCCATGATCACGAAGCTGGAGTCGGTACGCGCATCGACCGCCGACTTGACGCGATCGACCATCTCCGACATCGGCACCACTTCCTTGCCCGGACGGTGGCCGCAACGCTTCTGCCCGACCTGGTCTTCCATGTGCACGGCGGCGACGCCGACATTGATGAAGGACTTGACGGTGCGCCCGATGTTGAATGCGCCGCCCCAGCCGGTGTCGATGTCGACCAGCAACGGCATCTGCGTGGCGTCGACAATCCGGCGCGCGTCGGTGAGCACGTCTTCCATGGTGCTGATGCCCAGGTCCGGCACGCCGAGCGAGTTGGCGGCGACGCCGCCACCGGACAGGTACAGGGCCTTGTAGCCCACGCGCTTGGCCATCAGGCCGGCGTAGGCGGTGATGGCACCCATCACCTGCAGCGGGGATTCTTCAGAAACGGCGGCGCGGAAACGAGCACCGGCGGAGGCTTGCGAAGTCATGTCATCTCCTGGTTGAAGGGGCATTTTAGGCCACCTCGGGCGACGGCGTCGGCCCTGGCGGTGGTGGCGATGGGTGGCCCCCTCCTTCGCGGGGATGACGGCTACGACTTCTCACCACCCGAATCCGCCCCCCGCTCCAGCGCCCGTCGCACCTCGTCCAGCGCCCCCGGGTCGTCCAGCGTCGACAGGTCGCCGGGGTCCCGGTTCTCGGCCAGCGCCTGGATCGAGCGCCGCAGCAGTTTGCCCGAGCGCGTCTTGGGCAAGGCGTTGACGACATACACCCGCGCCGGCCGGGCCACGCCGCCCAGCTGCTCGACCACCCGCTGCTGCATGCTCGCCGCCGCCTGCGCCGCCGACTCGCCGGCCAGCGCCTGCTTGAGCGTGGCAAACACCACCGGCACCTGCCCCTTGAGCTCGTCATGCACGCCGATCACCGCCGCCTCGGCGACGCTGGGATGGGTCGAGCACGACTCCTCGATCTCGCGCGTGCCCAGGCGGTGTCCGGCCACGTTGATGACGTCGTCGGTGCGGCCGAGGATGAAGGTGTAGCCGTCCTCGTCCCGGATCGCCCAGTCGAGCGAGCTGTACACCAGTTGCTTGAAATGGCTGAAGTAGCTCGACAGGAAACGCGCATCGTCGTTCCACACCGTGGTCAGGCAGCCCGGCGGCAATGGCGGCTCGATCACCAGCACGCCCTTCTGCCCCGGCGCGACATCGTCGCCGCTGTTGTCGTCGATCACGCGCAGTTTGTAGCCAGGCGTCGGCAGCCCGGGCGATCCGAACTTCACCGGCTTCATGTCCAGGCCCGGCATCAACGACAGCACCGGCCAGCCGGTTTCGGTCTGCCAGTAGTTGTCGATGATGGTCTTGCCGATGCCGTCGGTGATCCAGTGCGCGGTCGGCTCGTCGAGCGGCTCACCGGCGAGGAACAACCAGTGCAGCTTCGACAGGTCGTGCTTGGTCAGCCATGACGGATCCTGCTTCTTGAGCACGCGGATGCCGGTGGGCGAGGAGAACATCGTGCGCACGCCGTACTGCTCGCAGATGCGCCACCAGATGCCCGGATCCGGGTTGGTCGGAAGCCCTTCGTAGAGCACCGAAGTGGCACCGGCAATCAGCGGTCCGTAGACGTTGTACGAGTGCCCGACTGCCCAGCCGACATCGGAGGTGGAGAACATCACCTTGCCGGCGCGTACGTCGTAGATCGACCACATCGACAGCGCCATCGCCACCGCATAACCGCCGACGTCGCGCTGCACGCCCTTGGGTTTGCCAGTGGTGCCGGAGGTATAGAGCAGATAGCTCGGCTCGTTGGACTCCAGCCATTCGACATCGACCTGCGCGCCTTCGTGCGTGTTGCGCAGCGTGGCGTAATCGGCATCGCGCCCGTCGACAACGCTGTATCCGTGATCAAGGTTGCGACTCACAACCAGCACGTGCGGCGGGGGTGAAGCAGCCTCATCGCAGGCGGCATCCACCAGCGGCTTGTAGGCGATGACCTTGCCACCACGCATGCCGGCGTCGGCACAGATGAGGAGCCTGGGTTTGGCATCGTCGATTCGCAGCGCCAGGTTGTGCGCAGCGAATCCGCCGAACACGACCGAATGCACCGCACCGATGCGCGCACAGGCCAGCATCGCGAACACGGCTTCGGCCATGTTGGGCATGTAGATCACGACACGGTCGCCGCGACCGACGCCGAGCGACTTGAGCACGGCGGCGAAAGTGTTCACTTCGGCGTGCAGCTGGCGGTAGGTGATTTCCCGGGTGACGTTGGTTTCCGAGGAGATGGCCACCAGTGCCAGTTGCTCGCCACGCTCGTCGAGGTGGCGATCGACGGCGTTGTAGCACAGGTTGGTTTCGCCGCCGGCGAACCATTTGCGGAATGGCGGGTGGGTGTAGTCGAGGATCTGCTGTGGCGTCTTGTGCCAGTGGATCGCTTTCGCCTGCTCCGCCCAGAACTCCTCGGGTTGTTCGATCGAGCGGCGGTAGAACTCCTCGTAACCCATCGCGGCATCTCCAACGGCTATCCGTCGAGGCTAGTACCAGCGAGGGAAGGAAGCGTTACGACCTTGGTCGAAATTGCCTCGACCCGTCATTCCCGTGGAGGCGGGAACCCAGCGCCGTTCTCGCGCACCGAAGACAGTGCAGTGACTCACCCGAGCGTTGTCCGCAGGGGCGGGGAGTGCGGAGCAGCGGGCCATGGATGGCCCGCGCCCCGCCTTCGGACAGGATGCCCGACGAAGGGACGGAGCACTCCCGGCCCCTGCGGACAACGCCGCTCCGAAGCCCAGCACCCGACGTCAGATCGACGGCAAGATGGATCCCGGCTTTCGCCGGGATGACGGGACCGCCAACAAAAAAGGCGGCCCAAAGGCCGCCTTTTCCGCGCAACCGGCACGAAGCCGGCAACCGTTGATCAACCCAGCAGGTGGGCGACGCCGGCGCGCTCTTCTTCCAGCTCGGCCAGCGTCTTGTCCATCGCCGCACGGCTGAACTCGTCGACCGGCAGACCCTCGACACGGGTGTACTCGCCGTTGGCCGTGGTCACCGGCACACCGTACAGCACGCCTTCCGGAATGCCGTAGCTGCCGTCCGACGGCACGCCCATCGTCACCCACTTGCCGTTGCTGCCCAGCACCCAATCGCGGATGTGGTCGATGGCAGCGTTGGCGGCCGAAGCCGCCGACGACAGACCGCGCGCCTCGATGATCGCCGCGCCGCGCTTGGCGACCTGCGGGATGAACGTGTTCGCATTCCAGTCCGCGTCGTTGATCTTGTCCTTCAGCGACGCACCGTTGACCGTGGCGAAACGGTAGTCCGGGTACATCGTCGGGCTGTGATTGCCCCACACCACCAGCTTCTCGATGTCGGCCACGGCCACACCGGCCTTGGATGCCAGCTGCGACAGCGCACGGTTGTGGTCCAGGCGCAGCATCGCGGTGAAATTCTTCGCCGGCAGGTCCGGCGCCGACTTCATGGCGATGTAGGCATTGGTGTTGGCCGGGTTACCGACGACGAGCACCTTGACGTCGCGCGAAGCGACCTTGTTCAGAGCAGCGCCCTGCGCGGTGAAGATCTTCGCGTTCTCCAGCAGCAGGTCCTTGCGCTCCATGCCCGGGCCGCGCGGACGCGCGCCGACCAGCAGGGCGATGTCGGCGTCCTTGAAGGCGACCTCGGCGTCATCGGTGCCGACCATGCCGGCCAGCAGCGGGAACGCGCAGTCTTCCAGCTCCATCATCACGCCCTTGAGCGCGGCCTGGGCCTTCTCCATCGGCAGCTCGAGCATCTGCAGGATGACGGGCTGGTCGTTGCCGAGCATTTCGCCGGAAGCGATGCGGAACAGCAGCGAGTAGCCGATCTGGCCGGCAGCACCGGTTACGGCAACGCGGACGGGGGTCTTCATGGGTAACTCCTGAAATGAAAAGCGGGGCGACGCGCGCCCCGCAATGGATTACGAAAGCTCTGCGAAGAATTCCTGGAAACGCTGCAGGCCCGGAGCGAGCTGCGGCGTCGGGCAGGTGTAGCTGATGCGCAGCGCGCGCGGCTCGCCGAACGCCGAACCCGGCACGCAGGCCACGCCCTTGGCTTCCAGCAGCGCGTTGCAGAAGTCGACGTCGTTGCCAATCTTCGTACCGGTCGGACCGTGGGTCTTGCCGAAGGCGACGCTGATGTCCGGGAACACGTAGAACGCACCCTGCGGACGCGGGCAGATCACGCCCGGGATCGAATCCATCACCGCCATCACCTGGTCACGCTTGGCCTGGAACTCGGCGCACTTGGCCGTCGGCACGTCCTGCGGACCCGACAGCGCGGCGACCGCAGCGGCGCTGACGATCTCCGGGATGTTGGTGATGTGGTTGGAGTTCATCGTCACGATCGCCTGCGCGACCGCTTCCGGACCGGCCATGAAGCCCACGCGCCAACCCGGCATGCCGTAGGTCTTGGACAGCGAGTCGATGAAGATCACGCGCTCGCGCAGCTCCGGACGGGAGTGCACGAAGTTGTGGTAGCCCAGGCCGTCGAACACCATCCGGTTGTAGATGTCGTCGGTGATGACCCAGGTGTCCGGGTACTTGGCGACGACGTCGGCCAGCGCGTCGATCTCTTCCTTCGAATAGACCATGCCAGTCGGGTTCGAGGGATTGTTGAACAGGAACACCTTGGGCTTCTTCGCCAGCGCGACATCGAGCTGCGCCGGGGTGAGCTTGTAGTCCTGCGAGGCCGGGCACGGCAGCAGATCGATCTTCGCGTTGACGATGTCGGCGATGTCGAGATAGCTGGTCCAGTACGGCGTCGGGAAGACGATGGTGTCGCCTTCGTCGAGCAGCGCTTCGGCCAGGTTGTAGATGACGTGCTTGGCGCCGATGCCGGTGGCGACGTTGACGCGGCCGTAGCCGGTCAGGCCGATTTTCGCCATGTGCTCGATGAAGGCATCGAGCATCGCGTCGGCGCCGCGGTTGCTGCCGTACTGGCCGCTGTCCTTGCTCAGCGCATCACGCGCCGCGGCATAGACATGGTCGCCGGGGAGGAAGTTGGGAACACCAATCGAGAAGCTGATGATGTCGCGGCCTTCGGCTTTGAGCCGCTTGGCCTTCTCGGCAACCTGCATGATCGCGCTGGGCTTGGCGCGACCGATGCGCCGGGCAAGCTGGGGCATCGCGGGAACCTCTGGGAGTCGATGTGGGGTCGCTGTGGACGGCACGGAAGCAGCCGCCAGAGCCCGCAAATGTTAGCACGGAGGTTCGCACCATCTCGTTGCACGAACGGGGCAAGACGTAGCCCGGGTAAGCGAAGCGCACCCGGAAACCGGACCACCGCCCCGGGTGCGGCCTGCGGGCCTTACCCGGGCTACAGCAAACGAAAACGCCCGCCCCGGCAATGCCAGAGCGGGCGCCTGCCCGAACCGCCACTCGTCACCCCACCCCGCCAACAAGCCCCTTTAGTAAAGGGGCTGCGCGGCAGCGCGGGGAATTGGCACCAAGCAACGCCCAAGGTTCGCAACGCGAACCTTGGGGAGTAATCCGGCATACCGGATTACTTCGCGTCGAGCGTCTTGTTCCACTCCGCCACGCGGTCAGCCTTGGCGGCCAGCACGGCGGCGGTGTCGCCCTCGATCTTGACCGACTTGATCGTGTCGCCCTGCTTGACGCTGTCGACGATCTGCTGGCCTTCCAGGACCTCGCCGAAGACGGTGTGCTTGCCGTCCAGCCACGGGCACGGGACGTGGGTGATGAAGAACTGGCTGCCATTGGTGCCCGGGCCGGCATTGGCCATCGACAGCACGCCGCGCTCGTGGCTCAGGCCGTTGCGGGTCTCGTCCTCGAAGCGGTAGCCGGGGCCGCCGGTGCCGGTGCCCAGCGGGCAGCCGCCCTGGACCATGAAATCGTTGATGACGCGGTGGAAGCTCAGCCCGTCATAGAAGCCGCGCTGGGCCAGGTTGATGAAGTTGGCGACCGTCAGCGGCGCCTTGTCGGCGGCGAGTTCGATGCGGATCGGGCCGCGGTCGGTGTCGAAGGTGGCGATCAGGCTCATGAATCCGTCTCCTGGACGTGTTCGGGGGGTAATTGCGGGGGAATCAGGCGAAAAGCGTTCAGACTTGCCGTTCAGATGGCGGCGGCCCGGGCCGTTGACAAGGGTACTTGCAGCGCCTCCAGCTGAACAGGCAGAGGTCATCATTGACGGGTATAATGCCCGGCTACCTCCTCGCCCGAGTGCCGGTCTGCCGGCCTTTTCGCATGTCCATCGAACGCCTTCGCAATATCGCCATCGTCGCCCACGTCGACCATGGCAAGACCACTCTCGTTGACTGCCTGCTCAAGCAGTCGGGCACCCTGTCCGAACGCACGGTGCTGGCCGAGCGCGCGATGGACAGCAATGACCAGGAAAAGGAACGTGGCATCACGATCCTTGCCAAGAACACGGCCATCACCTGGCAGGGCAACCGCATCAACATCGTCGACACCCCAGGCCACGCCGACTTCGGCGGCGAGGTCGAGCGCGTGCTGTCGATGGTCGACTCGGTGCTGATCCTCGTCGACGCGATGGACGGCCCGATGCCGCAGACCCGCTTCGTCACCCAGAAGGCCTTCGCGATGGGCTTCAAGCCGATCGTGGTGGTCAACAAGATCGACCGTCCGGGCGCGCGTCCTGACTGGGTCATCGACCAGGTGTTCGACCTGTTCGACAAGCTCGGCGCCACCAACGAGCAGCTCGACTTCCCGATCGTCTACGCCTCGGCGCTGCACGGCTACGCCAGCCTCGACGACAGCGCCCGCGACGGCGACATGACCCCGCTGTACGAAGCGATCATGAAGCACGTCGCGCCGCCGGACGTCGACATGGACGGCCCGTTCCAGATGCGCATCAGCCAGCTGGACTACAGCAACTTCGTCGGCCTGATCGGCATCGGCCGCATCCAGCGCGGCAAGGTCCGCCGCAACATGCCGGTCAGCGTGATCGACCGCGAAGGCAAGAAGCGCCAGGGCAAGGTCCTGCAGGTGCTGGGCTTCATGGGCCTGGAGCGCCTGGAGACCGAGGAAGCCGAGGCCGGCGACATCGTCGCCATCTCCGGCGTCGCCGACCTGTCGATCTCCGACACCGTCTGCGCCCTGGACGCCCCGGAAGCGCTGCCGGCGCTGACCGTCGACGAGCCGACCATCTCGATGACCTTCCAGGTCAACAACTCGCCGTTCGCCGGCAACAAGGAACTCAGCGGTGGCAAGTTCCTGACCAGCCGCCAGCTGCGCGAGCGCCTGGAGCGCGAGACGCTGCACAACGTGGCGCTGAAGGTCGAGGAAGGTTCCGACCCGGACAAGTTCCTGGTCTCCGGCCGTGGCGAGCTGCACCTGTCGGTGCTGATCGAGAACATGCGCCGCGAAGGTTTCGAACTGGCCGTGTCGCGTCCGGAAGTGATCATCAAGGAAATCGACGGCCAGATGATGGAGCCGGTCGAGCAGCTGGTGGTCGACATCGAAGAGCAGCACCAGGGCGGCGTCATGGAGAAGCTCGGCGTCCGCAAGGGCCAGCTGAAGAACATGGAGTCCGACGGCAAGGGTCGCGTGCGTCTTGATTACATGATCCCGGCCCGTGGCCTGATCGGTTTCCAGAACGAGTTCCGCACCCTCACCCAGGGTTCGGGCCTGCTGTTCCACGTGTTCGACCATTACGGCCCGAAGGAAACCGGCGCGATCGCCAAGCGCCAGAACGGCGTGATGATCGCCAATGCCGCCGGCACCACCCCGGCCTACTCGCTCGGACCGCTGGAAGAGCGCGGCCGCCTGTTCGCCGCCGAAGGCGACCAGGTGTACGAGGGCCAGCTGATCGGCATCCACTCCAAGGACAACGACCTCACGGTCAATGCCATCAAGCCCAAGCCGCTGACCAACATGCGCGCCTCGGGCAAGGACGACGCGATCAAGCTGACCCCGGCGATCAAGTACTCGCTGGAGCAGGCCCTGGACTTCATCGAGGACGACGAGCTGGTCGAAGTCACCCCGAAGGAAATCCGCCTGCGCAAGAAGCACCTGAGCGAGTCGGACCGCAAGCGCGCCTCGCGCGCGGCCTGAGCCACGTAACGGCACGCACCAGGGCGTCGACTCGCCAACATGACCGACGCCCAGCACTACAACCCGGATCCGCACGCGCATCCGGGGCTCCATGTCATCGCGATCTTCGAGGCCGCCAAGGGCCTGCTGGCACTGCTGGCAGCCAGCGGCCTCGAACTTCTCGGGCCGGCGCCCCTCCTGCGCTGGCTGCATGAGCTGATCGCACGGTTCCAGCTCGACCCCAACGAAGGCGCACTGGCCTGGTTGAACAAGGTCATCAATCCCGACGGCGTGCATCTGGCTGCCGCGGTGGTCCTGGCCTACGGCCTGCTGCGCATGCTCGAGGCCTGGGGCCTGTGGCGGGCCAAGGCCTGGGCCTCCTGGCTGGGCTGCATCAGCGCCGCGATCTACCTGCCCCTGGACGTCTACGCGGTGTACCACCACCCCGGCTGGACCTCATGGGCCGTGCTGGCCGTCAACTTGATCGTCGTCGCAGTGCTGGCACGCGATCTGGTCAAGCGTCGCCAATAAGGCCTGACGGCGGTTCAGTTTCGCGTATGCTCGGCCACGGCCATCCGCGACCGGGGAATCGCAATGCGCTCTTTGCCTGTATCGATGACGTTGTCTTTGGCGACGATGATCGCCTTGTTGCCTGCCTGCCAGCGCGCTGCCGCGCCTGATGCGGGTGCTGCTGCATCCAAGCCCGGGGTACCGGTCGCGTCGGCGAATGCCGGCCCCGCGCCTGCCCGAGGTTTTGCCTTCGCCGAGGTCGGCATCGCCGAACTGCAGGCGCGCATGGAACGCGGCGAACTCAGCAGCCATGCGCTGACCCAGGCCTATCTCGACCAGATCGCCGCCATCGACGATGCCGGCCCGCGCCTCAACGCGGTGATCGAGACCAATCCGGACGCACTCAAGGAAGCCGACGCGCGCGATGCAGAGCGCAAGGCCGGACGCGTGCGCGGCCCGCTGCACGGCGTGCCGATCCTGCTCAAGGACAACATCGACGCCACGCCGATGGTGAATTCGGCCGGCTCGCTCGCGCTGGCTTCGAACCACCCGCGCACCGACGCCTTCCTGGTGGCGCGCCTGCGCGAAGCCGGGGCGGTGATCCTGGGCAAGACCAACCTCAGCGAATGGGCCAACTTCCGTTCCTCGCGCTCGAGCTCCGGCTGGAGCGCGCGCGGTGGACAGACGCGCAACCCGTACGCGCTCGACCGCTCACCGTGCGGCTCCAGTTCCGGCAGCGGCAGCGCCATCGCCGCCAGCCTGGCCGCGGCCGCGATCGGCACCGAGACCGACGGCAGCATCATCTGCCCGTCCTCGGTCGCCGGCCTGGTCGGCATCAAGCCGACGGTCGGCCTGGTCAGCCGCAACGGCATCATCCCGATCTCGCACAGCCAGGACACCGCCGGCCCGATGGCGCGCAGCGTCGCCGACGCAGCGGTGCTGCTGTCGGCGATCGTCGGCCGCGACGACGCCGACCCGGCCACCGCCGAAAGCACCGGCCGGGCGATGTTCGACTACCACGCCAGACTCAATGCCGACGGCCTGCGCGGCGCGCGCATCGGTGTGCTGCGCAAGGCGATGGGCTTCCACCCCGATGCCGATGCTGCCCTTGAGCGCAGCATCGAGGCCATGCGCAAGGCCGGCGCCGAAGTCGTCGACGTCGAGATTGCCGGCGCCGGCAGCTGGGACGAGGCGGAGATGGACGTGCTGCTGTACGAGTTCAAGCACGGCGTCGATGGCTACCTGTCGCGCAGTGGCGCACAGGTGACATCGCTGGCCGGGCTGATCGACTACAACCGCAAGAATGCCGGCAAGGAAATGCCCTACTTCGGCCAGGAGCTGTTCGAACGCGCGCAGGCCAAGGGCGCGCTCGACGAAATCGGCTATATCGAGGCACGCAGCAAGGCACGGCGCCTGGCCGGTGCCGAAGGCCTGGAAGCGACGCTGACGGCCAACAACCTCGACGCCGTGATCGCGCCTGCGACGGCGCCGGCATGGCTGATCGACCCGGTCAACGGCGACCACTTCCTCGGCGAGGGTTACGGCGCCGCAGCCGTGGCGGGCACGCCCAGCATCACCGTGCCGATGGGCGACAGCTTCGGCCTGCCGATCGGCATCATCTTCATGGGTCCGGCCTGGAGCGAACCGCGCCTGATCGAGCTGGCGTACGCATTCGAACAGAAGACCAAGGCGCGCAAGGCGCCGAAGTTCCTGGCGACGGCAGCGATCGGAACCAGCAAGGGCTGACGCATTCGATCCTCATCCCGGCGAAGGCCGGGATGACCTTGATCGTCATCCCCGCGAAGGCGGGGATCCATGGACGTTGCGATTTGCGACGGCAAGGGGCTCCCGCCCCCGCCCTTACGCCGGCGCCGCGATCTGCGCCTGCTTGCGCACGATCAGCATCGCGATCTCCAGCGCCTGTTCGTAGTTCAGGCGCGGATCGACCGTCGACATGTACGCCCGCTCCAGATCGCTCTCGGTCAGCTCGCGCGCGCCACCCAGGCACTCGGTGACGTCCTCGCCGGTGAGCTCCAGGTGCACGCCACCCAGGCGCGTACCGGCGGCGGCATGCAACTCGAACGACTGCTCCACTTCGCTGCGGATGTTGCGGAAGCGACGCGTCTTGTAGCCGTTGCTGGTGCTCTCGGTGTTGCCATGCATCGGGTCGCACACCCACAGCACGCGACGACCGTCGCGACGCACCGCATCCAGCAGCGGCGGCAGCTTCTCGGCGATGCCGGTCGCACCCATGCGATGGATGAAGGTCAGGCGGCCCGGCTCGTCCTCGGGATTGAGAAGGTCCATCGTGCGCAGCAGCTGGTCCGGCGTCACCGACGGGCCCACCTTCAGCGCGATCGGGTTGCGGATGCCGCGGAAGTACTCGGCATGGGCGCCATCGACCGCAGCGGTGCGCATGCCGATCCACGGGTAATGCGTGCTGAGGTTGAACCAGCCCCAGTGACGCGGCACCTGGCGGGTCAGCGATTCTTCGTACGGCAGCAGCAGCGCTTCGTGCGAGGTGTAGAAATCAACCCGGTTGAGGTTGTGTACTTCCGCGCCCGACAGCGTCTCCATGAAGCGGACCGCGTCGCCGATCGCGGTGACCATGCGCCGGTATTCCTCGGCCAGCTCGGAATGACCGACCCAGCTGAGGTTCCAGTATTCGGGATGGTGCAGGTCGGCGAAACCGCCGTCGATCAGCGCACGGACGAAGTTCATCGTCATCGCCGAGCGCGCATGCGCCTTGATCATCCGGCGCGGATCGGGCGCGCGTGCAGCGCCGGTGAATTCCGGTGCGTTGACCATGTCGCCGCGGTAACTCGGCAGCGTCACCTCACCGATCGTCTCGGTGTCGGTCGAACGCGGCTTGGCGTACTGGCCGGCGAAACGGCCGACGCGCACCACCGGCTTGCGCATGCCGTGGACGAGCACCAGGCTCATCTGCAGCAGCACCTTGAGGCGGTTGGAAATCACGCCGGAATTGCAGGCCGAGAAACTCTCGGCGCAGTCGCCACCCTGCAGCAGGAAGCGCTTGCCTTCCTGTGCCTCGGCCAGCTGCTGCTTGAGCGAGAGGATCTCCCACGACGTCACCAGCGGCGGCAGCTCGCGCAGTTCGGCCAGCGCCGACTCGAGCGCAGCCGCGTCCGGATACTGCGGCAACTGCATCGCAGTACGGTTGCGCCAGGACTGGGGGGCCCAGTCGGCGGGCAGGTTCACGGCACGGAGGTTGCGATCTGGGCTGGGCATGACACGGAATGCTGCAATGCGGCGAACCACTATGGGCGCTCACCAGTCGCGCTGCAACCGTTACAGCGGCAACCGAGGTCTACGCCCCGATGGGCCCGGGATACTGGAGAGAACGCCGTTAGCGACGACGAAAGGCCGCGTATCCCGCCCAGATCGCCAGCAGCACGAACCAGACCAGGCTCCAGGTCGGCATCGACATGCCGAGGAACGACCAGTCGACGCTCGCGCACTCGCCCGAACCGGTCATCACCTTGCGGATCACGCCGGTGATCGGCATCGCCTCGAGCATGTAGTCCAGGCCCGGGCCGCACGACGGCACCTGGTCTGGCGGCAGGTGCTGCAGGCGGACGTGATTGCCGGCCACGGCGATACCACCCAGTGCCGCCAGCAGCGCCGCGACACCATAGCCACGGCGACCGCTCACGCCATTGGGCGCGTGCAATGCACCGAGCAGGAACACCAGGCCCATCGCGAAGAACGCCACTCGCTGGAAGATGCACAGCGGGCAAGGCTCAAGGCCGTCATGGAGCTGGAGATAGAACGCGAAGCCCAACAGGCCGGCGCAGGCGAGGAATCCGAGCAGGAACTGGATGCGGAACGAGCCGCGCAGGATGGCATTGGTCATGCCGCCAAGCTTAACGGCGATACCCACAAGCATCCACTCGCACGAACGCGCCAACCCAACCCCCCACCGCATAAGTAGCCCGGGTAAGCGAAGCGCACCCGGGTCATGCGTGACGGATGGCGCCAAAAAGCAAAACCCCGGCACCGGGCCGGGGTTTGCCTTCAACACATGGCGCGCAACGGATTACTCCGCAGCGGCTTCCGGACGGTCGACCAGCTCGACGTAGGCCATCGGCGCATTGTCGCCAGCGCGGAAACCGCACTTGAGGATGCGCAGGTAGCCGCCCGGACGGGACTGGTAACGCGGGCCCAGGGTGGTGAACAGCGTGCCGACGGCTTCCTTGTCGCGCAGGCGCGAGAAGGCAAGGCGGCGATTGGCAACGCCATCGACCTTGGCCAGGGTGATGAGCGGCTCGGCAACGCGACGCAGCTCCTTGGCCTTGGGCAGGGTGGTGCGGATGAGGCCGTGCTTGATCAGCGAGGCCGCCATGTTGGTGAACATGGCATCGCGGTGAGCACTGGTGCGGCTGAACTTACGGCCGGCTTTCTGGTGGCGCATGGTCGTGATTCCTGTTGAATGTTGATTCGTTGAACTTCGCTGTCGCCATCCAGGCGTTGACACAGTGGACTGCGGGTGGCCCGAACCGACCCTCCGTGGCCGGCTTGCCGCGGGCCTTCAGGCCCGTCGGTGTCTTGCTACTTTCAAGAACACAGGCCGCACCCTTGGGTGCGGCCTGTCCGGTCTGAGCGGTTACGCTCAGCCCATCATGCCGTGCTGGGCGATGCCAGCGGGCGGCCAGTTTTCCAGCTTCATGCCGAGCGAAAGACCGCGCTGGGCGAGGACTTCCTTGATCTCGGTGAGCGACTTCTTGCCGAGGTTCGGCGTCTTGAGCAGCTCCACTTCGGTCTTCTGGATCAGATCGCCGACGTAGTAGATGCTCTCGGCCTTGAGGCAGTTGGCCGAACGCACGGTGAGCTCGAGGTCGTCGATCGGACGCAGCAGGATCGGGTCGATGCCGCTGGTGGCCGGCTTCGCCGCACCGCGATCGCGGTGGGTGAAGTCGCCGAACACCGACAGCTGGTCGGTGAGGATGTCGGCCGCGGTGCGGACGGCTTCCTCGGCGTCGATCGTGCCGTTGGTCTCGATGTCCAGGACCAGCTTGTCCAGGTCGGTGCGCTGCTCCACGCGGGCCGCTTCAACGGCATACGCGACGCGGCGGACCGGCGAGAAGCTGGCATCCAGCATCAGGCGACCAATGGCGCGGGTTTCCTCGTCCGGGCGACGACGAGCGGCGGCCGGCTGGTAGCCGAAACCACGCTCGATCTTCAGACGCATGTTGAGCGCGGTGTCCTTGGTCAGGTGCGCGATCACATGCTCGGTGTTGAGGATCTCGACGTTGTGGTCGGTCTTGATGTCACCGGCGGTGACAATGCCGGGGCCCTGCTTGGCGAGCGACAGGGTCGCCGACTCGCCGGTGTGCATGCGGATGGCGACGTCCTTGAGGTTCAGCAGAACCTCGAGGACATCCTCCTGCAGGCCTTCGACCGTGGTGTACTCGTGCAGCACGCCATCGATCTCGACTTCCGTGATTGCGAAGCCCGGGATCGACGACAGCAGCACACGGCGCAGCGCATTGCCGAGGGTGTGGCCATAGCCACGCTCCAGCGGCTCGATCACGACCTTGGCACGGTTGCCCGTAAGGCGTTCGATCTGGGGGCCGCGCGGGCGCAGCACCTGGTTTGCGGTAACCGTCATGTTGTGGCGTCTCCTGGATTACTTCGAGTACAGCTCGACGATCAGCGCTTCATTGATGTCTTGCGGCAGGTCAGCACGATCCGGAACAGCCTTGAACACACCAGCGAACTTCTTGCTGTCGACTTCAACCCACGACGGCGAGAGGTCCATCTGCTGCGCCACGGTCAGGGATTCCTGCACGCGGAGCTGCTTCTGGGCGCGTTCGGCCAGCGCGATCGCGTCGCCAGCCTTGACCTGGTACGAAGGCAGGTTGACCGACTTGCCATTGACCGTGACGCCGCGGTGCGAAACCAGCTGGCGGGCGGCCGGACGGGTCACCGCGAAGCCCATGCGGTAGACGACGTTGTCCAGGCGGGTCTCGAGGAGCTGCAGCAGGTTTTCACCCGTGTTGCCCTTCTTGGTCGAGGCCTTCTTGTAGTAGTTGCGGAACTGACGCTCCAGCAGACCGTAGATACGCTTGACCTTCTGCTTTTCGCGCAGCTGGGTGGCGTAGTCCGACAGCTTGCCCTTGCGGGCGGTCGGGCCGTGCTGGCCGGGCTTCTGCTCGAGCTTGCACTTGGAATCCAGTGCACGAGCGGACGACTTCAAGCCGAGGTCGGCGCCTTCGCGACGAGCGAGCTTACAGGTGGGACCAATATAACGAGCCATTTTTCTTCAGCTCCTCAGACGCGACGCTTCTTCGGCGGACGGCACCCGTTGTGCGGGATAGGCGTCACGTCGATGATGTTCATGATCTTGTAACCGACGTTGTTCAGCGAACGAACGGCGGACTCACGGCCCGGACCCGGACCCTTGATGCGCACTTCCAGCGACTTCACGCCGTAGTCGAGCGCAGCACGGCCTGCCTTTTCGGCAGCCACCTGGGCGGCGAACGGGGTCGACTTGCGGGAACCGCGGAAACCCGCGCCGCCCGAGGTCGCCCACGAGAGCGCGTTGCCCTGGCGGTCGGTGATCGTGATGATGGTGTTGTTGAAAGAAGCGTGGACGTGGGCGATGCCGTCGGTGACGACGCGCTTGATCTTCTTCTTGGTTTTGGCAGCAGCCGGCTTAGCCATGGTCTGTGTCCCTTACTTCCTGATGGCCTTGCGCGGGCCCTTGCGGGTACGTGCATTGGTCCGGGTGCGCTGGCCGCGAAGCGGCAGGCCGCGACGGTGACGCAGGCCGCGGAAGCAGCCCAGGTCCATCAGACGCTTGATGGCGATGCCGATTTCGCGACGCAGGTCGCCCTCGACAACGTACTTGCCGACTTCGGCGCGCAGGCGCTCGACTTCCGGCTCGGAAAGGTCACGGATCTTGGTGGTGGCGGTGACGCCAGCCGAGACACAGACCTTCTTGGAACGGGTACGGCCAATGCCGTAAATGCTCTGGAGCCCAACCCAGACATGCTTCTGGGCAGGCAGATTGACGCCCGCAATACGCGCCATAACGCGATCTCCAACTGATTGGCGGCCAGGACGGATTAATCCCGGCGGAGTGAACTGGAAAGTATACTAAGGTCTCGGGTTAATAGGAAGCCCTACCGCGCCCGGGGGCGCAGCAAAGCCCGGCATGGGGAGTGTGCCCATGCTCCGGCGACGAATCTGGACTGGCGGGGACAAGACGGCTAGCCGCCCTGCCCCAACCCCGCGCGCTACTCTGGCGCGCGGAACGGTCCGGATTCACCCGCGCGCGAGACCGCCGCGCGAGCCGCCCTTCAAGTTCGCCTTCTTCAGCAGGCTCTCGTACTGATGCGACATCAGATGAGCCTGGATCTGGGCGATGAAATCCATGACGACCACGACCACGATCAGCAGCGAGGTGCCGCCGAAGTAGAACGAGGTGCCCAGTTCGGTACGCATGACCTCCGGGAGGAGGCACACGAGGACCAGGTAGATCGCGCCGGCCGCCGTCAGGCGGGTCAGCACACCATCAATATAGTCGGCGGTCGACTTGCCCGGACGGATGCCCGGGATGAGCGCGCCCGACTTCTTGAGATTATCGGCCGTTTCCTGCGAGTTGAACACCAGTGCGGTGTAGAAGAACGCAAAACCGACGATCAGACCGGCGTACAGGATCATGTGCAGCGGCTCGCCCGGGTTCAGCCACTGGCTGACGCGGTGCAGGGTCGAACCGGTGTTGCCCTGGCTGAACCAGTTTGCCGCCGTCGCCGGGAACATCACGATGCTCGAGGCGAAGATGGCCGGGATCACGCCCGACATGTTCAGCTTCAAGGGCAGGAACGAGGACTGGTTCTGGTAGGCACTGCGACCGCCGCTGCGGCGGGCGTAGTTGACCGTGATCCGGCGCTGGCCCCGCTCGACGAACACCACGAAGTAGGTGAATCCCACCACGATGGCGACGACTGCGATTGCGACCAGGGCGCTCATGTCGCCGTTGCGGATCTGCTCGAACATGCCGATGACGGCGGCGGGCAGGCCCGCGACGATGCCCGAGAAGATGATCAGCGAGACGCCGTTGCCGATACCCCGCTCCGTGACCTGCTCACCCAGCCACATCAGGAACATGGTGCCGGCGGTCAACGCGATCACCGCGGTCAGGATGAAGCCCGGACCCGGGTTGTAGACCACCGCGATGCCCTGGCTGGCGCCGCCGGCCTGCAATGCAGTGGCGATACCCCAGGCCTGGAACACGGCCAGCGGGATCGCACCCATGCGCGACCACTGGTTGATCTTGCGGCGGCCCGACTCGCCTTCCTTCTGGATGGCCTTCAGGCTCGGCACGATCTGCACCAGCAGCTGCACGATGATCGATGCCGAGATGTACGGCATGACGTTGAGTGCGAACAGGCTGAAGCGATGCAGGGCGCCGCCCGAGAACATGTTGAACATGTCCACGATGGTGCCCTTCTGGGTCTCCATCAACTGGAGCATCGCCTCCGGATTGACGCCCGGCACCGGGATGTAGCAACCGATGCGGTAGACAATCAGGGCACCGACGACGAACAGCAGGCGCTGACGGAGCTCGGTGAACTTCCCGAGCCCGCCACCGATACCGGCAACTGCATTGCTACCGCTGCGCGCCATCTAGTCCTTACTCCCCGACCTTGCCGCCGGCCGCTTCGATAGCGGCCTTGGCGCCGGCCGTAGCGGCCACGCCCTTGAGTACGAACTTCTTGCTGACTTCGCCCTTCTTCACGATCCGGGCCTGCTTGGCGGTGCTGGGCACCAGCTTGGCGGCCTTGAGCGCTGCGAAGTCGATCTCGCCGGCTTCCAGCTTTTCCAGCTGGTACAGCATGACTTCAGCGGTGTCCTTGAGCAGCTTCGAACGGAAGCCGATCTTGGGCAGGCGACGCTGCATGGGCATCTGGCCGCCTTCGAAGCCAGCCTTGATCTTGCCCTTGCCGGAGCGCGCGAACGAGCCCTTGTGGCCGCGGCCGCAGGTCTTGCCCAGGCCGGAACCGATACCACGACCGACGCGGGTGCGCTCCTGGCGGGCGCCGTCAGCGGGTTGCAGAGTGTTGAGACGCATGTTGATTACTCCTCGACTTTGACGAGGTAGTGAAGCTGATTGATCAGACCGCGAACCTGCGGGCTGTCCTTCAGTACACGAACATCGTTGAGCTTGTTCAGGCCCAGCGCACGCACCGACAGACGGTGACGCGACTGGGTGCCACGCAGACCCTTGACCAAGCGCACCTTGACGGTGCCGCTCGTGGTCGCTTCAGTCTTAGCCATGGTTCAGTTCCTCCACCTTCTTGCCACGCTTGGCGGCAATCTTCGCCGGCGAGTGCATGTCGCCCAGGCCCTTGAGGGTGGCGCGAACGAGGTTGATGGGGTTGCGCGAACCAACGGCCTTGGCCAGCACGTTCTTCACGCCAACCGCTTCCAGGACAGCGCGCATCGCGCCGCCGGCGATCACGCCGGTACCTTCCGAAGCCGGCTGCATGAACACGCGGGCCGCGCCGTGACCGGCCTTGACCGAGTGCCACAGGGTGCCGTTGTTCAGGTCGACGTTGTTCATGCTCTTGCGGGCATATTCCATCGACTTCTGGATGGCGACCGGCACTTCGCGTGCCTTGCCGTAACCGAAACCGACCTTGCCGTTGCCGTCGCCCACCACCGTCAGTGCGGTGAAGGTGAACTGGCGACCACCCTTGACGGTCTTGCTGACGCGGTTGACCGCGATCAGCTTCTCGATCATGCCATCGTCGATTTCTTCGCGGTTGCGGTCGCGATCACGACCCCGCGGTGCACGTTGTTCTTCTGCCATTTCGAATACTCGTTAGTTGAAGGATTTGCGGCGTGGCCGCTTATGGTTGTGAAGTACCGCGGGTGCTTCACGGACACGGGAACCCGTGGACGCGCCCGACACAGACCCGTGTCGGCGGGGAAACTTCTGCGTGGGGCCGAAGCCCCACACATTCAAGCTTAGAACTGCAGGCCGCCCTCGCGAGCGGCATCGGCCAGCGCCTTGATGCGACCGTGGTAGCGGTAGCCCGAGCGGTCGAATGCGACCTTCTCGATACCGGCAGCCTTGGCCTTCTCGGCGATCGCGTGACCGACCTTGATGGCGGCGTCGGAGTTCTTGCCGTTCTTCAGGCCTTCCTTGACGTCGGCCTGGACGGTCGAGGCCGAAGCCAGGACCTTGGAACCGTCGGCGGTGAAGACCTGGGCGTACAGGTGCTGACCGGTGCGCAGCACCGTCAGGCGCGGCACGCCGAGCTCGCGGATGTGCGAACGGGTGGACTTGGCGCGGCGCAGGCGAGCAATGTTCTTGTTCATTTCTATGTCTCCGAAAGCTGAAGGACCGATTAGGCCTTCTTGGCTTCCTTGCGGATGATGACTTCGCCGGCGTACTTCACGCCCTTGCCCTTGTACGGCTCCGGCGGACGGAAGCCGCGGATCTTGGCCGCAACTTCACCGACGCGCTGCTTGTCCGCGCCCTGGACCAGGATCTCGGTCTGGGTCGGGGTGGCGATGGTGATGCCTTCCGGGGCCTGGAACAGGACCGGGTGCGAGAAACCGAGCGACAGGCTCAGGTCCTTGCCCTGCATGGCGGCACGGTAACCGACGCCGACCAGCTCGAGCTTGCGCTCGAAGCCTTCCGACACGCCCTTCACCAGGTTGGCGAGGATGGCGCGCAGGGTGCCGGTCAGCGGGATCAGTGCGGCGTCTTCGGTCGAGAACACGGCGTGGCCGTCTTCGATCTTGACCACGATGGCGGCCGGCTTGGCGACCGACAGGGTGCCCTTCGGGCCCTTGGCGCTGATCGAATCAGCCTGGATGTTCAGCTCGACGCCCTTCGGGAGGGCAACCGGCTTCTTGGCAACTCGGGACATGTCTATTCCTCCCTTAAGCCACGAAGCACAGGACTTCACCGCCGACGCCCTGCTGGCGCGCCTGCGCATCGGTCATGATGCCCTTCGAGGTGGAGATGATGGCGATGCCGAGGCCGCCCAGGACCTTGGGCAGCTCCGACTTGCCGCGGTACTGGCGCAGGCCCGAACGGGAGAAGCGCTCAAGGCGCTCGATCACCGGCTTGCCTTCGTAGTACTTCAGCGAGATTTCGAGCTCGGACTTGCCGGCGCTCACCGGGGTCACGCGCGAATCAAGAATGTAGCCTTCGTCCTTCAGGACCTTGGCAATGGCGATCTTGATGTTGGACGACGGCATCTTCACCGTCTGCTTGCGAACAGCGGCCGCATTCTTGATGCGGACCAGCATGTCGGCGATGGGATCAGTCATGCTCATGATTAATTACCTATGAGTAGCACCGATATCCGCGGGATTGCGAATTCAGTTGTATGCCCGTGGGGGCGGCGGAACATTCAGCAAAATCGGGCCGATCGGGGTGACCCCCAAACGACCGGCACCCCGCCCTTCCGGCCGGAGTGCCTTTGGAACGAGCGAGCCGGCAAGTCTAGCAGACTTGCCGGCGCGTTTTGTTACCAGCTGGCCTTGCGCAGACCCGGAACGTCGCCGTTCATGGTCGCCTTGCGCAGCATGTTGCGGCCGAGGCCGAACTTGCGGTAGACGCCACGCGGACGGCCCGAGAGTGCGCAACGGGTCCGCTGGCGGCTCGGCGAGGAGTCACGCGGCAGCTTCTGCAGCTTGACCACTGCATCCATCTTGTCCTCGTACGAGGCCGTCTGGCTGGAGATGATCTTCTTCAGTGCTTCGCGCTTGCTGCCGTGCTGCTTGGCAAGCTTGGCCCGCTTGATCTCGCGGTTGACCATGGAGGTCTTAGCCATTGTGTCAGTCCTATTGGATCAGTTGCGGAACGGGAAGCGGAACGCTTCCAGCAGTGCCTTGGCTTCGGCGTCGGTCTTCGCGGTCGTGGTGATCGCGATGTCCATGCCGCGCAGGGCGTCGACCTGGTCGAAGTCGATTTCCGGGAAGATGATCTGTTCCTTCACGCCCATGTTGTAGTTGCCACGGCCGTCGAACGAACGACCCGACACGCCGCGGAAGTCACGCACGCGGGGCAGCGAGATGTTGATCAGGCGGTCCAGGAACTCGAACATCTGGGCGCGACGCAGCGTCACCTTGCAACCGATCGGCCAACCGTCGCGGATCTTGAACGAAGCCACCGACACGCGGGACTTGGTCACGATCGGCTTCTGGCCAGCGATCTTGGTCAGGTCGGCAACGGCGTTTTCCAGGATCTTCTTGTTGGTCGCGGCTTCGCCGACGCCCATGTTGATCGTGATCTTGGAAAGGCGCGGCACTTCCATCGGGTTCTTGTAACCGAACTTCTTGGTCAGCGACGGGACGACTTCGTCCTTGTAGAACTTTTCAAGCCGGGTGGTCATATCAGCATTCCTTAGGCGTCAACCGCCTCACCGCTGGAGCGGAACACACGCAGTTTGCGTCCATCCTCCAGCACCTTGAAACCGATGCGCTCGCCCTTGCCGGTGGCAGGGTTGAAAAGCATCACGTTGGAAATGTGGATCGGCGCTTCGCGCTCGACCACGCCGCCAGGCTGGCCAGCCTGCGGGTTCGGCTTGGTGTGGCGCTTGACGATGTTGATGTTCGACACGACGACCTTCTCGCCGAGTACGCGCACAACGTCGCCCTTCTTGCCCTTGTCCTTGCCGGCGGTGACGATCACCTGATCGCCCTTGCGGATACGGTTCATATAAATTCCTCCGCTCAGAGCACTTCAGGAGCGAGCGAGACGATCTTCATGAACTTCTCGGTACGCAGCTCACGGGTCACAGGCCCGAAGATGCGGGTACCGATCGGTTCCTGCTTGTTGTTCAGGAGCACGGCGGCATTGCCGTCGAAGCGGATCAGCGAACCGTCCGGGCGACGGACGCCCTTGCGGGTGCGGACCACGACGGCGTCATAGACGTCGCCCTTCTTGACCTTGCCACGCGGGATCGCGTCCTTCACGGTGACCTTGATGATGTCGCCGATGCCGGCGTAACGGCGCTTGGAGCCGCCGAGCACCTTAATGCACATCACTTCCTTGGCACCGGAATTGTCGGCGACGTCGAGGTAGCTTTGCATCTGGATCATGGTTCAGCCTCCTCTTATTCGGCCGCGCGGCTGACGATTTCAACCACGCTCCAGTTCTTGGTCTTGGACATCGGAGCAATCTCCTTCACTCGCACGATATCGCCTTCCTTGCAGGCGTTATCGGCGTCATGGGCGTGGAGCTTGGTCGAGCGACGGATGTACTTGCCGTACAGCGCGTGCTTGACCTGGCGCTCGACGAGCACGGTGACGGTCTTGTCCATCTTGTTGCTGACGACCCGGCCTTCAACCGTGCGCAGCGCCTTGTCTGTATTGTTGTCGGTCATTGCAGGGTCCTTACTTCTTCTCGCCGAGCAGCATGTTGACGCGAGCGATCTCGCGGCGTACACGGCGTGCGTCGTGGGTCTTGGCGAGCTGGCCAGTGGCCTTCTGCATGCGGAGGGCGAAGCCCTCCTTGTGCAGCTCGACCAGGTGGGCCTTCAGTTCGTCGGCCGACTTCTCGCGAAGTTGCTTGAGTTCCATTAGCGCACCGTCCGGGTAACGAAAGTGGTGGTCACCGAGAGCTTGGCGGCGGCCAGACGGAACGCTTCACGCGCCACGTCCTCTGCCACGCCTTCGATCTCGTAAATCATGCGACCAGGCTGGATCTGTGCGACCCAGTACTCGACGTTGCCCTTACCGGAGCCCATTCGGACTTCGATCGGCTTTTTGGTGATCGGCTTGTCGGGGAACACGCGGATCCACATCTTGCCGCCACGCTTGACGTAACGGCTGATGGAACGACGTGCAGCCTCGATCTGGCGCGCGGTCAGCTGACCATGCGCCGTTGCCTTCAGGCCGTACTCGCCGAAGCTGACGGCGTTGCCGTTCCAGCTCAGGCCCTCATTGCGGCCCTTGTGTACCTTGCGGTACTTGGTTCGCTTGGGTTGCAACATGGTCGATTACCTCTGTTCGCGGGCCGAACGGCCCGGACGGTCGCTGCGATCACCGCGGTCACCACGGTCACCGCGATCGCTGCGCGGCGAGTCGTCCTGCTTTTCCTGGCCGACCTGGGAGAAATCGAAGATCTCGCCCTTGTAGACCCATACCTTGATGCCGATGATGCCGTAGGTCGTCTTGGCTTCAGCGAAGCCATAGTCGATGTCGGCACGCAGCGTGTGAAGCGGAACGCGACCTTCGCGGTACCACTCCGAACGCGCGATCTCGGCGCCATTCAGACGGCCGGCGACGTTGACCTTGATGCCGAGGGCACCCAGGCGCATCGCGTTGCCGACAGCGCGCTTCATTGCGCGGCGGAACATGATGCGGCGCTCCAGCTGCTGGGCGATCGACTCGGCGACCAGCTGCGCGTCGAGTTCCGGCTTGCGGACCTCGGTCACGTTGATGTGCGCCGGGACGCCCATCACCGCGCTCACTTCCTTGCGCAGCTTCTCGATGTCCTCACCACGCTTGCCGATCACCACGCCCGGACGGGCGGTGTGGATCGTCACGCGGGCGTTGTTCGCCGGACGCTCGATGAAGATCTTGGAGATGCCGGCCTGGGCCAGCTTCTTGCGCAGCAGGTCGCGGACCTTCAGGTCCGCCGCCAGGAACTCGGCGTACTGCTTCTTGTTGGCAAACCACTTGGAATTCCAGTCCTTGGAGATGCCAAGGCGGATGCCAGTCGGATGTACTTTATGACCCATTGTCTGACTCCGCCTTACTTGCCCGCGCCAACAACCACAGTGATGTGGCTGGTGCGCTTGAGGATGCGGGTGCCGCGGCCCTTTGCACGCGCCATGAAGCGCTTCAGTGCGGGACCTTCGTCAACCATGATGGTCTTGACCTTGAGCTCGTCGATGTCGGCGCCCTGGTTGTTCTCGGCATTGGCGATGGCGGACTCGACGACCTTGCGGATCATCTGGGCAGCCTTCTTGTCCGAGAACTTCAGCAGGTTGATGGCGCGCTCGGCCGAGAGACCACGAACCTGGTCAGCGACCAGACGGGCCTTCTGCGGGGAGATGCGCGCGGTGCGCAGGATGGCTTTCGCTTCCATGGTCATCTCCTTACTTGCCCGACTTCTTGTCGCCGCCGTGACCCTTGAAGGTACGGGTCAGGGCGAACTCGCCAAGCTTGTGGCCAACCATGTTCTCGTTGACGAGCACCGGAATATGGTTCTTGCCGTTGTGCACGGCGATGGTGAAACCCACCATCTCCGGCAGGATCATCGAGCGACGCGACCAGGTCTTGATCGGCTTCTTGTTGTTACCCGCGGTCTCGACCTTCTTGATCAGATGGTGGTCGACGAACGGGCCTTTCTTCAGTGAACGTGCCATGGCCGATTAGCTCCTGCGATCGCGCACGATGAACTGCTGGGTGCGCTTGTTCTTGCGGGTCTTGTAACCCTTGGTCGGAACACCCCACGGGGTGACCGGGTGCGGGTTGCCCTGACCAGCCTTGGCCTCACCACCGCCGTGCGGATGGTCGACCGGGTTCATGGCCGCACCGCGAACGGTCGGACGGACGCCGCGCCAGCGCTTGGCGCCAGCCTTGCCCAGCTTCTCGAGGTTGTGCTCATCGTTGCCGACTTCGCCGATGGTGGCGCGGCACTCGGCCGGCACCTTGCGCATTTCGCCGGAGCGAAGACGCAGCGTGGCGTAGCCCTGCTCGCGGGCGATCAGCTGCACGCCAGCGCCTGCGGCGCGGGCCAGCTGGGCACCCTTGCCCGGCTTCATCTCGATGCAATGCACGGTGGAACCGACCGGGATGTTGGTCAGCGGCAGCGTGTTGCCGACCTTGATCGGGGCGTCACGGCCCGCGATCACCTGGTCACCGTCCTTCAGGCCCTTGGGGGCGATGATGTAACGGCGCTCACCGTCGACGTAGCACAGCAGCGCGATGTGAGCGGTGCGGTTCGGGTCGTATTCGATGCGCTCGACGCGCGCCGGAATGCCTTCCTTGTCGCGCTTGAAGTCGATGATGCGGTAATGCTGCTTGTGACCACCGCCGACGTGGCGGGTGGTGATCCGGCCGTGGTGGTTACGACCGCCGGTCTTGCCCTGCTTCTCGACGAGTGCCGCGTGCGGCGCGCCCTTGTGCAGGCCCGGGGTCACCACGCGAACCGCGCTGCGGCGGCCGGGGGAGGTGGGCTTGAAAGTCATCAATGCCATGGGTCTTTCCTCAGGCCTTGGCCATCACGTCGATCGACTGGCCGGCGGCCAGCGTCACGTACGCCTTGCGCCAGTCGCCGCGGCTGCCACTGCGGAACTTGAAGGACTTGTTCTTGCCCTTCACGTTGACCACGTTGACTGCCTCGACCTTGACTTCGAACAGCTTTTCCACGGCGACCTTGATGTCGGCCTTGGTAGCGTCCGTCGCGACTTCGAAGACGTATTGGTTGGAAACTTCCTGCAGACGTGCGGTCTTTTCGGACACGCGCGGCGCACGGATGATGTTGTAGAGCTTGGCCTCGTTCATGCCAGCCACTCCTCGATCTTCTTGACGGCGTCGGCGGTGACCACGACCGAATCGGCGCCGACAAGGCTGACCGGATCCAGGCCCTGGACGTCACGCACTTCGACGTACGGCAGGTTGCGAGCCGAGAGGTACAGGTTCTCGGAAGCATCCTCGGTGACGATCAGCGGACGACGACCGACTTCCAGGCCCTTGAGCTTGGCAATCAGGCCCTGCGTCTTCGGAGCGTCCAGGTCGAACGACTCGACGACCATGATGCGGCCCTGGCGGTTGAGCTCGGACAGGATCGCGGCCATCGCGGCGCGGTACATCTTGCGGTTGACCTTCTGCGCGAAGCTGCGCGGCTTGGCCGCGAAGGTCACGCCGCCGCCGACGAAGATCGGAGCCGTCAGCGCGCCATGACGCGCACCGCCGCCCTTCTGCTTCTTCGACTTCTTGGTGGTGCCGTTGACTTCCGAACGGGTCTTCTGCGCCTTGGTACCGGCACGACCGGCATTGCGGTAGGCAACGACCACCTGGTGGACCAGGTCTTCGCTGAATTCGCGGCCGAAGATCGCGTCGGAGACCGACAGCGTCTTGGTGCTGTTGTTGATGGCGAGTTCCATCGTCATCTCTCCTTATGCCTTGCTCGAGGGACGCACGATGACGTCGCCGCCCGGCGCGCCCGGCACCGCACCCTTGATCGCGATCAGGCCACGCTCTGCGTCGACCTTGACCACTTCCAGGCGCTGCGTGCTCTGGGTAACCGCGCCCATGTGGCCGGCCATCTTCTTGCCCGGGAACACACGGCCCGGCGTCTGGCGCTGGCCGATGGAGCCCGGCGAGCGGTGCGACAGCGAGTTACCGTGCGTCGCGTCGCCCATGGTGAAGTTCCAGCGCTTGATCGTGCCCTGGAAGCCCTTGCCCTTGGTGACGCCCTGGACGTCGACCAGCTGGCCGGCTTCGAAGATGTCGGCCTTGATCTCGCCGCCGATTTCGAAACCGTTGATCTGGTCGTCTTCAACACGCAGTTCCCACAGGCCGCGACCGGCTTCAACCTTCGCCTTGGCGAGGTGACCGGCTTCGGGCTTGTTGATGAGCGCAGCGCGGCGCACACCGACAGTCACCTGCACGGCGCTGTAGCCGTCGGTTTCCTGGGTCTTGATCTGGGTGATCCGGTTCGGGGTGGCCTCGATGAGGGTCACGGGAACCGACTTGCCGTCTTCAGTGAAGAAGCGGCTCATGCCGGCCTTGCGACCGACGATGCCCAACGAATATTTCTTCGCGGTCATGGTGGTGGCCTCAGGTCAGCTTGATCTGCACGTCAACGCCAGCCGCGAGTTCGAGCTTCATCAGCGCGTCCACGGTCTTGTCGTTGGGGTCAACGATGTCCAGCACGCGCTTGTGCGTGCGGGTCTCGTACTGGTCACGCGCATCCTTGTCGGCATGCGGCGAAACGAGGATGGTGTAGCGCTCGATCTTGGTCGGCAGCGGGATCGGGCCGCGCACTTGCGCGCCGGTCCGCTTGGCCGTTTCGACGATCTCGCTGGCCGAGCGGTCGATCAGGCGATGATCGTACGCTTTGAGCCGGATTCGGATCTTTTGGTCCGCCATGACGGAATTCCTTACGTTAAAAGAGCGACGGGCCGGCTTCTGGGTGTGCCGAACCCCTGGAATACGCAAACACCCCGGAGCTGCACCCTCGCTCCGGAGCTTCCCTGCCTGAAAAAAACTAGGCAGACCGGTTGCCCGATCCGCCCAGACGGTGGAGTAGAACGCACGAAGCGCCCCGTTTAGCGTTCCTTGGAAGCCCGAGGGCCCAGAACGTACGGAGCGTTGCCGTGCGACATGTCCATGTCTGGCGAATACGAGGCGCGTCCTGCACCTCATTTCGCTGGTTGCGGGGCCTTCTTGAAGGAAGGTCCGCAGTGGTCGTGCATTCTAACCGGATATCCACAGGTTGTGCAAGCACGTGCTGTGGGGCGGTCAGATGGGGCTGTTCAGGCCCCGGATCAACGTCCCTGGATCCCCGCCTTCGCGGGGATGACGAATTGACAAAGCCGGGCGCGCTTGCGCGCGCCCGGGTCAATTCGTCACTTGATGATCTTCGCCACCACGCCGGCGCCGACGGTACGGCCGCCTTCGCGGATTGCGAAACGCAGGCCTTCGTCCATTGCCACCGGGTTGATCAGCGCGACGACCATCTTGATGTTGTCGCCCGGCATGACCATCTCGACGCCTTCCGGCAGCGTCACTGCGCCGGTGATGTCGGTCGTGCGGAAGTAGAACTGCGGGCGGTAGCCCTTGAAGAACGGGGTGTGACGGCCGCCCTCGTCCTTCGACAGCACGTACACCTCGGCCTCGAACTCGGTGTGCGGGGTGATCGAACCCGGCTTGCACAGCACCTGGCCGCGCTCGACGTCGTCACGCTTGGTGCCGCGCAGCAGCAGACCGGCGTTGTCGCCTGCCTGGCCCTGATCGAGCAGCTTGCGGAACATCTCGACGCCGGTGACGGTCGTCTTCTGCGTCGGACGGATACCGACGATTTCGATTTCGTCGCCCACCTTGATGATGCCGCGCTCGATACGGCCGGTCACCACGGTGCCGCGGCCCGAGATCGAGAACACGTCTTCCACCGGCATCAGGAACGCCTTGTCGACGTCACGCTCCGGCTGCGGAATGAACGTGTCCAGCGCCTCGACCAGACGCAGGATCGACGGCACGCCGATTTCCGACTGGTCGCCTTCCAGCGCCAGACGGGCCGAACCGTGGATGATCGGGGTGTCGTCGCCCGGGAAGTCGTACTTCGACAGCAGCTCGCGCACTTCCATCTCGACCAGCTCGAGCAGCTCGGCGTCGTCGACCATGTCGGCCTTGTTCAGGTACACGACGATGTACGGCACGCCGACCTGGCGCGACAGCAGGATGTGCTCGCGCGTCTGCGGCATCGGGCCGTCAGCGGCCGAGCACACCAGGATCGCGCCGTCCATCTGCGCCGCACCCGTGATCATGTTCTTCACGTAGTCGGCGTGGCCCGGGCAGTCCACGTGGGCGTAGTGACGGTTCGGGCTCTCGTACTCGACGTGCGCCGTCGAGATCGTGATGCCGCGCGCCTTCTCTTCCGGCGCCGCGTCGATCGCGTCGTACGCCTTGAACTCGCCACCGAAACGCTCCGCACCCACCTTCGTCAGTGCCGCCGTCAGCGTCGTCTTGCCGTGGTCGACGTGACCGATCGTGCCCACGTTCACGTGGGGCTTGGTGCGCTCAAATTTACCCTTGGCCATGATTGTCTCTCTTTAAAGTTTGATGCGTGTTCTGTGGTAACGAGGCGCCGGCGAGGGCCGGCGCCACGGGGACTTCGATCAACCGCCCTTCTTCATCACCGCTTCGGCGATGTTGTTCGGGGCTTCGGCGTAATGGTCGAATTCCATCGTGAACGTCGCGCGACCCTGGGTCAGCGAACGGATCGTGGTGGCATAACCGAACATCTCGCCCAGCGGCACCATCGCGTTGATGGTCTTGCCCGACGGCGTATCGTCCTGGCCCTGGAGCAGGCCGCGACGACGGCTCAGGTCGCCCATCACGTCGCCGACGTACTCTTCCGGCGTCACGACTTCGACCTTCATGATCGGCTCGAGCAGGACCGGATCGGCCTTGCGGAAGCCTTCCTTGAACGCCATCGAAGAGGCGAGCTTGAACGCCATTTCCGACGAGTCGACGTCATGGTACGAGCCGAACACGAGCTTGACCTTGATGCCCACGACCGGGAAGCCGGCCAGCGGACCGCTGGTGATCGTCTCGCGCAGGCCCTTCTCGACCGCCGGGATGAACTCCTTCGGGATCACGCCGCCGGTGATGTCGTTGACGAACAGGAAGTCATTCTTGACGTCTTCGTTGGCACGGTCGGCTTCGTTCATCGGCGACAGCTCGATGACGACATGGCCGTACTGGCCCTTACCGCCCGACTGCTTGGCGTGCTTGTAGTCCGACTTGACGTCCGACTTGCGGATGGTCTCGCGGTACGCCACCTGCGGCTTGCCGACGTTGGCCTCGACATTGAACTCGCGACGCATGCGGTCGACGAGGATATCCAGGTGCAACTCGCCCATGCCGGCGATGATCGTCTGGCCCGACTCTTCGTCGGTACGCACGCGGAACGAAGGATCTTCCTGCGCCAGGCGACCCAGTGCCATGCCCATCTTTTCCTGATCGGACTTGGTCTTGGGCTCGACCGCCATCGAGATGACGGGCTCCGGGAAGGTCATGCGCTCGAGGGTGATGATGTGATCCTGCGCGCACAGCGTGTCGCCGGTGGTCACGTCCTTCAGGCCCACGGCCGCGGCGATATCGCCGGCGCGGACTTCCTTGATCTCGTCGCGCTGGTTGGCGTGCATCTGCAGGATGCGGCCCACGCGCTCCTTCTTCGACTTCACCGGGTTGTACACCTGGTCGCCGGAGTTGAGCACGCCCGAGTAGACGCGGAAGAAGGTCAGCGAACCGACGAACGGATCGGTCATGATCTTGAACGCAAGCGCCGAGAACGGCTCGGTGTCGGACGCGGTGCGGGTGTCCTCCTTGTCGTCTTCGTCGATGCCCTGGACCGGCGGACGGTCGGCCGGCGACGGCAGCAGGTTGATCACGCCGTCGAGCATGGCCTGCACGCCCTTGTTCTTGAACGCCGAACCGCAGAAGACAGGCACGATCTCGACGCGCAGGGTGCGCGCGCGCAGACCGGCGACGATCTCCACTTCGGTGAGCTCGCCTTCGTTGAGGTACTTGTCCATCAGCTCTTCGGACGCTTCGGCGGCAGCTTCGACCATGAAGTTGCGCGCTGCCTCGGCCTGGGCCTGGAGGTTCGCCGGGATCTCGCGGTACTCGAACACGGTGCCCTGCGAGGCGACATCCCAGTGGATGGCCTTCATCTTCAGCAGGTCGACCACGCCCTCGAAGCCGTCTTCAGCGCCGATCGGCACCTGCATCGGCACGGCGTAGGCGCCAAGGCGCGCACGCAGCTGCTCGACGACCTTGTCGAAGTTGGCTCCGGTGCGGTCCATCTTGTTGACGAACGCCATGCGCGGCACCGAGTACTTGTTGGCCTGACGCCACACGGTCTCGGACTGCGGCTGGACGCCACCGACGGCGCACAGCACGAACACCGCACCGTCGAGCACGCGCAGCGAACGCTCGACTTCGATGGTGAAGTCGACGTGCCCGGGGGTGTCGATGATGTTGAAGCGGTGCTCAGGCAAGGACTTGTCCATGCCCTTCCAGAACGCGGTCGTAGCGGCCGACGTAATGGTGATGCCGCGCTCCTGCTCCTGTTCCATCCAGTCCATCGTCGCGGCACCTTCGTGCACTTCGCCGATCTTGTGGCTGACACCGGTGTAGAACAGGATGCGTTCGGACGTGGTGGTCTTGCCGGCATCGATGTGGGCCATGATGCCGAAGTTGCGGTAACGCTCGATGGGAGTGGTGCGAGCCACGGGACCCTCTCGTAAGTTTTCGAATTCCAGATGGCCGGACGCCGCCTCAAAGGCGGCCTCCGGTTCGCATGGCGGCTTTCTCGCCGCCGCGGCAGCACATGTCGTGCTGCTGAGTGGGACGCCCCCCTATATGGGGGCGTCCGGCTCAGATCACCAGCGGTAGTGGGCGAACGCCTTGTTCGCTTCCGCCATGCGGTGGGTTTCTTCGCGCTTCTTGATGGCGCCGCCGCGGCTTTCCGAGGCGTCGATCAGTTCGGCAGCGAGCTTGCGCGGCATGGTGTTCTCGCCGCGCTTGCGCGCCGACTCGATCAGCCAGCGCATGGCCAGCGCCATGCGGCGCGAGGCACGGACTTCGACCGGCACCTGGTAGGTGGCACCGCCGACGCGACGCGACTTCACTTCGACCGCAGGCGAAACGTTGCCCAGTGCCTTCTCGACCAGCTCGAGGGCATTGGGGTTCTTCTCGCTGATGACATCCATCGCGCCGTAGACGATCTTCTCGGCGACCGACTTCTTGCCGCTCTGCATGACCATGTTGATGAAACGGGCGATCGTCTCGCTGCCGTGCTTGGGGTCCGGCAGGACCGAACGCTGAGGGGTGGAACCTTTACGCGACATGGTGCGTACCTATTCTCGTGATTCTTGTACGGAGACCGAAACGGTCGTCCGGCTTAGGACTTCGGACGCTTGGCGCCGTACTTGGAGCGGCTCTGGCGGCGCTTGGCGACACCGGCGGCATCGAGCGAGCCACGCACGGTGTGGTAGCGCACGCCCGGCAGGTCCTTGACGCGACCGCCGCGGATCAGCACGACCGAGTGCTCCTGAAGGTTGTGGCCTTCGCCGCCGATGTACGAGATGACCTCGTAGCCGTTGGTCAGGCGCACCTTGGCGACCTTACGCAGAGCCGAGTTCGGCTTCTTCGGGGTCGTGGTGTACACGCGGGTGCAAACGCCACGACGCTGCGGGCAGTTCGCGAGCGCCGGCGAGGCACTCTTGTAGGTGGTCGCCTGCCGCGGCTTGCGGACCAGCTGATTGATCGTCGCCATCTGGAACTCTTTGAAGAAGGCCTGGATTGGCCTTTCGTGGAAAAACGAACGGCACGCCGGGGCAACCCGGCATACCGAGACGAAAAAGTATAGCCCGCGTCAGACGTCACCGTCAACGCGAGCTAAACCGTGTGTTCCGCCCGGGCCGCCGAAGGCAGCCTGCGAGGTCGGAACTTCACTGCGATCCCGCCCATCCTGGGCCGAACACGAGGCGCATCCTGCATCCTCATTTCGTGATCTGGACGGCCCCACGAGGGGGCTGTCGGTATTTCCCTAATTGTAACCGGATTTGCCGGCCGAAACCAAGCCAATCCGGGGCCGGCCCAGAGTGGGCCGAACAGGGCGGGAAACTCCCGCCCTGCCCGTTCTTGCTGCTTACGAGGCGCTCGAGTCGCCTTCGACCTCGGCCACTTCCACGACCGGCTCGATCGCCGAGGCGACCGGTGCCGACAGCGCTTCCATTTCCGAGTCGGTCAGGCCCGACGCGTTCTTGCGGCGCAGCGTGTGGTACGCCAGACCGGTACCGGCCGGGATCAGGCGGCCGACGATCACGTTCTCCTTCAGGCCGCGCAGACCGTCGCGGGTGCCGCGGACGGCAGCCTCGGTCAGGACGCGGGTGGTCTCCTGGAAGGAGGCCGCCGAGATGAACGACTCGGTCGCCAGCGAGGCCTTGGTGATGCCCAGCAGGACCGGCTCGAAGCCGGCCAGGATCTCGTTGCGACCGGCCAGGCGGGCGTTCTCTTCGATCAGACGCTGACGCTCGACCTGCTCACCGTTGAGGAACTTGCTGTCGCCCTGGTCGGTGATCTCGACCTTGCGCAGCATCTGGCGAACGATCACCTCGATGTGCTTGTCGTTGATCTTCACGCCCTGCAGGCGGTAGACGTCCTGGATTTCCTTGGTCAGGTACACGGCCAGCGGCTCGACACCGAGCAGGCGCAGGATGTCCTGCGGGCTCGGCTCGCCGTCCACCACGGTCTCGCCCTTCTCCACGTGCTCGCCTTCGAACACGATGATCTGGCGGTACTTGGGGATCAGCTCTTCGTGCTCGTTGCCGTCGGTGTCCTTGATGATCAGGCGCTGCTTGCCCTTGGTGTCCTTACCGAAGGAGACGATGCCCGAACGCTCGGCCAGGACCGCCGGGTCCTTGGGCTTGCGTGCTTCGAACAGGTCGGCAACGCGCGGCAGACCACCGGTGATGTCGCGGGTCTTGGACGCTTCCTGCGGGATCTTGGCAACCACGTCGCCCACGCCGACCGGCGCGCCGTCCTGCAGGTTGACGATCGAACGCGGCGGCAGCAGGTACTGCGCCGGCAGATCGGTACCCGGGATCGACAGGTCCTTGCCGTTCTTGTCGACGATTCGGACGATCGGACGCAGGTCCTTGCCCTGCGAGCCGCGACGCTTGGGATCGGTGATCTCGCGCGACGCCAGGCCGGTCAGTTCGTCGGTCTTCTCGATCACGGTCACGCCATCGACGAAGTCGATGAAGCGGACGAAACCGGCGACTTCCGAAACGATCGGGTGGTTATGCGGATCCCAGCTGGCCACGGTCTGGCCGGCCTTGATCGTGGCACCGTCCTTGACGTTGACCGTGGCGCCGTACGGCAGCTTGTAGCGCTCGCGCTCACGGCCGTGGCCGTCGAGCACCGACAACTCGCCCGAACGCGACACTGCGACCAGGTGGCCACCGGCGTGATCGACGTGCTTGAGGTTGTTGAACTTGATGCTACCGGTGGTCTTGACCGTGACGTTGTCGATGGCGGCGGCACGCGAAGCGGCACCACCGATGTGGAACGTACGCATGGTCAGCTGCGTACCCGGCTCACCGATCGACTGCGCGGCGACAACGCCGACCGCTTCGCCGTGGTTGACCAGGTGACCGCGACCGAGGTCGCGACCGTAGCAGTGCGCGCAGACGCCGAACGAGCTGCGGCAGGTGATCGTCGAACGGACCTTGATCGACTGCACGGAAGCGTCGTCGAGCTTCTGCACCCAACCCTCGTCGAGCAGGGTGTTGCGGGTGACGATCGGCTCTTCGTCGTTGCCCGGCAGGAACACGTCCTCGGCCACGACGCGACCCAGCACGCGGTCGCGCAGCGGCTCGACCACGTCGCCGCCTTCCACGATCGGAGTCATGGTCAGGCCTTCCAGCGTGCCGCAATCGTCCTCGGTGATCACCACGTCCTGCGCCACGTCGACGAGGCGACGGGTCAGGTAACCGGAGTTCGCCGTCTTCAGCGCGGTATCGGCCAGGCCCTTACGGGCGCCGTGGGTCGAGATGAAGTACTGGAGAACGTTCAGGCCTTCGCGGAAGTTCGCGGTGATCGGCGTCTCGATGATCGAGCCGTCCGGCTTGGCCATCAGGCCGCGCATACCGGCGAGCTGACGGATCTGGGCCTGCGAACCACGGGCGCCGGAGTCGGCCATGATGTAGATCGAGTTCATCGACTTCTGGTCGATGGTCTCGCCCTTGGCGTTGAGCACCTTCTCGGTGCCGATCGCGTCCATCATCGCCTTGGCCACGCGCTCGTTCGTGCGCGACCAGATGTCGACGACCTTGTTGTAGCGCTCGCCGGCGGTGACCAGGCCCGACTGGTACTGCTCCTGGATTTCCAGGACCTCGGCTTCGGCCTCGGCCAGGATGCCCTTCTTCTCGACCGGGATCAGCATGTCGTCGATGCCGATGGAGACGCCAGCGCGGGTCGCGTAGGCGAAGCCGGTGTACATCAGCTTGTCGGCGAACACGACCGTGTCCTTCAGGCCGAGCATGCGGTAGCAGGAGTTGATCAGGCGGCTGATGTTCTTCTTGGTCAGCTCGACGTTGGCCAGCGCGAACGGCAGGCCCTCCGGCAGGATCTCGCGCAGCAGGGCGCGACCCACGGTCGTGTCGACGATCGAGGTCTTCTGCTCGCTGGTGCCGTCGTCGTTGTTCACCGTCTCGGTGATGCGGACCTTGCACTTGGCGTGCAGCTGCACGACGCGGTTGTCGTAGGCGCGCTTGACTTCGGCGACGTTGGCGAACGCCATGCCCTCGCCTGCCTTGTTCTCAAGGCCGCGGGTCATGTAGTACAGGCCCAGCACGACGTCCTGCGACGGCACGATGATCGGCTCGCCGTTGGCCGGCGACAGGATGTTGTTGGACGCCATCATCAGCGCACGCGCTTCCAGCTGGGCTTCCAGCGAGAGCGGCACGTGGACGGCCATCTGGTCACCGTCGAAGTCGGCGTTGAACGCGGTGCAGACCAGCGGATGCAGCTGGATCGCCTTGCCTTCGATCAGCACCGGCTCGAACGCCTGGATGCCCAGGCGGTGCAGCGTCGGTGCGCGGTTGAGCAGGACCGGATGCTCGCGGATCACCTCTTCGAGGATGTCCCACACCTCGGCCTCTTCGCGCTCGACGAGCTTCTTGGCGGCCTTGATGGTGGTGGCCAGGCCACGGCGCTGCAGCTTGGCGAAGATGAAGGGCTTGAACAGCTCGAGCGCCATCTTCTTCGGCAGGCCGCACTCGTGCAGGCGCAGCGTCGGGCCGACCACGATGACCGAACGGCCCGAGTAGTCGACGCGCTTGCCCAGCAGGTTCTGGCGGAAGCGACCCTGCTTGCCCTTGATCATGTCGGCGAGCGACTTGAGCGGGCGCTTGTTGGTGCCGGTGATGGCACGGCCACGACGGCCGTTGTCCATCAGGGCGTCAACCGACTCCTGCAGCATGCGCTTTTCGTTGCGCACGATGATGTCGGGCGCATTGAGTTCGAGCAGGCGACGCAGGCGGTTGTTGCGGTTGATGACGCGGCGGTACAGGTCGTTGAGGTCGGAGGTCGCGAAGCGGCCGCCGTCCAGCGGAACCAGCGGACGCAGGTCCGGCGGCAGCACCGGCAGCACGGTCATGACCATCCACTCCGGGCGGTTGCCCGACTCGAGGAAGGCTTCGACCAGCTTGATGCGCTTGGTGAGGCGCTTGAGCTTGGTTTCGCTGTTGGTCGAGGCGATCTCTTCCTTCAGCTGGACCATTTCCGACTGCAGGTCGATCGTGCGCAGCAGCTCGTAGACGGCCTCGGCGCCCATGGCGGCCTCGAAGTCGTCGCCGTGCTCCTGGCGTGCCTGCAGGAACTGCTCTTCGGTGAGCAGGTTGCCGCGCTCGAGCGCGGTCAGGCCCGGCTCGGTGACGACATACGCTTCGAAGTACAGGATGCGCTCGATGTCACGCAGGGTCATGTCCAGCATCAGGCCGATGCGCGAGGGCAGCGACTTGAGGAACCAGATGTGCGCGACCGGCGAAGCCAGGTCGATGTGGCCCATGCGCTCGCGACGGACCTTGGCCAGGGTGACCTCGGTGCCGCACTTCTCGCACACCACGCCGCGGTGCTTCATGCGCTTGTACTTGCCGCACAGGCACTCGTAGTCCTTGATCGGACCAAAGATGGCGGCGCAGAACAGGCCGTCACGCTCGGGCTTGAACGTGCGGTAGTTGATCGTTTCCGGCTTCTTCACTTCGCCGAACGACCACGAACGGATCAGGTCGGGCGAAGCCAGCGCGATCTTGATCGCATCGAAGTCGATGGTCTGTCGCTGCTGGTTGAACAGATTCAGAAGGTCTTTCATGGTTTTCTCCGGGAATCGGGAATAGAGAATGGGGAAGCGTCAGATCGGGCTTCGGAGCGGGAGCCGGTCGCTTGCGCGGTGGCCGACTCCCTTCCCTGCCCTGGGATTCCTCAGTTCTCTTCCAGCTCCATGTTGATCGCGAGCGAGCGGATTTCCTTCACAAGCACGTTGAAGGACTCCGGCATGCCGGCGACCATTTCGTACTCGCCGTCGACGATGTTCTTGTACATCTGGTTGCGGCCCTGCACGTCGTCGGACTTCACCGTCAGCATTTCCTGCAGGGTGTAGGCCGCGCCGTAGGCTTCCAGCGCCCAGACTTCCATCTCACCGAAGCGCTGGCCACCGAACTGCGCCTTGCCGCCCAGCGGCTGCTGGGTGACGAGCGAGTACGGACCAGTGGAACGGGCGTGCATCTTGTCGTCGACCAGGTGGTTCAGCTTCAGCATGTGCATGTAGCCGACCGTGACCGGACGCTCGAACGACTCACCGGTGCGACCGTCGAACAGCATGGTCTGGCCGCTGGTGGGCAGGTCGGCGAGCTCGAGCATGCGCTTGATCTCCGACTCGGCGGCACCGTCGAACACCGGGGTGGCCATCGGCACGCCATCGCACAGGTTCTTGGCGAGCGTCAGCAGCTCCTCGTCGCTGAACTGGGTCAGGTCGACGCGGTCACCGGCGATCTTGGTGTCGTGGTTGTAGATGTCGTCGAGGAACTGGCGCAGCTCGGAGACCTTCTGCTGTGCTTCCAGCATGCGCTGGATCTTCTGGCCCAGGCCCTTGGCGGCCCAGCCCAGATGCACTTCGAGGATCTGGCCGATGTTCATACGCGATGGCACGCCCAGCGGGTTGAGGACGATGTCGACGGTCTGGCCGTCGGCCGCGTACGGCATGTCCTGCACCGGCACGATGGTCGACACGACACCCTTGTTGCCGTGGCGGCCGGCCATCTTGTCGCCCGGCTGGATGCGGCGCTTCACCGCGAGGAACACCTTCACCATCTTCAGCACGCCCGGTGCGAGGTCGTCGCCCTGGGTGATCTTGCCGCGCTTGTCGGCGAAGCGCTTCTCGAACTCGGCCTTGTGGACCTCGATCTGCTTCTGCGCGCGCTCGATCGCCTCGACCGCTTCCTCGTCCTTCATGCGCAGGGTGAACCAGTCCTTGCGGGACAGGCCCTCGAGCACGAGCGAGGTGACGGTGTCGCCCTTCTTCAGGCCACCGCCGCCATTGGCGACGCGACCGATCAGCTGGGTGCGCAGGCGGTCGTAGATCGCCGCTTCGAGGATGCGGTACTGGTCGTCGAAGTCCTTCTTGACGCGACGGATCTCGTACTCCTCGATCTGGCGCGCGCGCTTGTCCTTCTCGATGCCGTCGCGGGTGAAGACCTGCACGTCGATGACGGTGCCGTCCATGCCCGGCGGAACGCGCAGCGAGCTGTCCTTAACGTCGGAGGCCTTCTCGCCGAAGATCGCGCGAAGCAGCTTCTCTTCCGGGGTCAGCTGCGACTCGCCCTTCGGCGTGACCTTGCCGACCAGGATGTCGCCGGCACGCACTTCGGCGCCGATGTAGACCACGCCCGACTCGTCGAGGCGGTTGAGGGCCTGCTCGGAGACGTTGGGGATGTCGGCGGAGATTTCCTCCGGTCCCAGCTTGGTGTCGCGGGCGACGCAGGTCAGCTCTTCGATGTGGATCGTGGTGTAACGATCCTGCTCGACCACGCGCTCGGAGAGCAGGATCGAGTCCTCGAAGTTGTAGCCGTTCCACGGCATGAACGCGACCAGCATGTTCTGGCCGAGCGCGAGCTCGCCGATGTCGGTCGACGGACCGTCCGCCAGCACGTCGCCGCGCGCAACCACGTCACCGACATTCACCAGCGGACGCTGGTTGATGCAGGTGTTCTGGTTGGAGCGGGTGTACTTGATCAGCGTGTAGATGTCGACGCCGGCATCGGTCTCGCCGACGATTTCCTTCTCGTTGACCTTGACCACGATGCGGCCTGCGTCGATCTGCTCGATCACGCCACCACGACGGGCATTGACGGTCACGCCCGAGTCCCGCGCCACGGCGCGCTCGATGCCGGTACCGACCAGCGGCTTCTGCGCACGCAGCGTCGGCACGGCCTGGCGCTGCATGTTGGCGCCCATCAGTGCGCGGTTGGCGTCGTCGTGCTCGAGGAACGGCACCAGCGCCGCAGCGACCGACACGGTCTGCATCGGCGAGACGTCCATGAAGTGGATCTCGCTCGGCGGACGCAGCATCGACTCGCCCTGGTAACGGCAGGCGACGAACTGGGCGGTGATGTTGTTGTCGTCGTCGGTCGGTGCATTGGCCTGGGCGATGACGTACTCGTTCTCTTCGATCGCCGACAGGTACTCGACGGCATCGGTGACGCGGCCGTCGATGACCTTGCGGTACGGCGTCTCGAGGAAGCCGTAACGGTTGGTACGGGCGAACACGGCGAGCGAGTTGATGAGGCCGATGTTCGGGCCTTCCGGCGTCTCGATGGTGCAGACGCGGCCGTAGTGGGTCGGGTGGACGTCGCGGACTTCGAAGCCGGCGCGCTCACGGGTCAGGCCGCCCGGGCCGAGGGCCGAGACGCGACGCTTGTGGGTGACTTCCGACAGCGGGTTGTTCTGGTCCATGAACTGCGACAGCTGCGAGGAGCCGAAGAACTCCTTGATCGCGGCGGCCACCGGCTTGGCGTTGATCAGCTCCTGCGGGGTCAGGCCTTCGGACTCGGCCATCGACAGGCGCTCCTTGACCGCGCGCTCGACGCGGACCAGGCCGACGCGGAACACGTTCTCGGCCATTTCGCCGACCGAACGCACGCGACGGTTGCCCAGGTGGTCGATGTCGTCGACCGTGCCGCGACCGTTGCGGATCTCGGTCAGCACGCGGATCACGTCGAGGATGTCGGACGTGGCGCCGTTGGCGTTGCGCAGGCGCACCGACTCCTCGTCCTTGCGCTCGGCAAAGTACTTGGCGTCATAGAGCACCGAAGCGCCCTCGGTTTCCTTGCGGCCGAGGCGACGGTTGAACTTCATCCGGCCCACGGCCGACAGGTCGTAGCGCTCGAAGGTGAAGAACAGGTTGTGGAACAGGTTCTGCGCGGCGTCCTTGGTCGGCGGCTCGCCCGGACGCATCATTCGGTAGATCTCGACCAGCGCTTCCAGCTGCGTCTTCGACGGGTCGATGCGCAGCGTGTTGGACAGGTATGCACCGCGGTCGAGGTCGTTCACCCACAGGGTGCCGACCGCATCGATGCCGGCCTTGCGGAACGCGCCCAGTTGGTCTTCGTTGATCTCGTCGTTGGCCGTGGCCAGCAGTTCGCCGGTCTTGGCGTCGACGACGTCGTGCGAGAGGATGCGGCCGACCAGGTAGCTGTCCGGCACGGCCAGGGCGGCAATACCCGAGGCCTCCAGCTGCTTGACGTGGCGCGCGGTGATGCGCTTGCCGGCCTCGACGATGATCTTGTCGCCATCGGCCAGGTCGAAGTCGAGCGTTTCACCACGCAGGCGCTCGGAGACCAGCTCCCACTGCACGCCCTCGGGCATGATGTGGAAGGTGTTGATCTCGAAGAACTCGCGCAGCATTTCTTCGTTGTTGTAGCCCAGCGCACGCAGCAGCACGGTCACCGGCAGCTTGCGGCGACGGTCGATACGGGTGAACAGCGCATCCTTCGGGTCGAACTCGAAGTCGAGCCAGGAACCGCGGTAAGGAATGATGCGGGCGCTGTACAGCAGCTTGCCCGAGCTGTGGGTCTTGCCGCGGTCGTGGTCGAAGAACACGCCCGGCGAACGGTGCAGCTGCGAGACGATGACGCGCTCGGTGCCGTTGACGATGAAGGTGCCGTTGTCGGTCATGAGCGGAATCTCGCCCATGTAGACCTCCTGCTCCTTCACGTACTTGATGGCCTTGGTCGACGACTCGCGGTCGTAGATCACCAGGCGCACGGTCACGCGCAGCGGGGCGCCGTAGGAGAGGCCGCGGTTACGGCACTCGCGCTCATCGAACGGCGGATCGCCCAGCTTGTAGCCGACGTATTCCAGGGCGGCGTTGCCGCTGTAGCTGACGATCGGGAACACCGACTTGAGGGCCGCGTGCAGGCCGCGGTCGGCGCGCTTGGCCGGATCGATGTTTTCCTGCAGGAACTCCCGGTACGAGTCGACCTGGATGGCCAGCAGGAACGGAATTTCGAGGATGGATTTGCGCTTGCCGAAATCCTTGCGAATTCGCTTCTTTTCGGTGAACGAGTAGATGGCCTTGGAGGCCGTCGTCATGGAAGCTGTGGTCATGGTGAGCTACCGCCTCGGAGATTTTCGGTGGTTCGCCTTCGCGGCGAGCCGGGGGATCAAAATTGCCAGTGGGAAGTCGCTGGTATTGCCGGCACCAGCACGCCTTCTCCCGCTACTTCCGACTGTCAACTCGTTGGTAACGCGTTATTCCTGCCGCCCCCTGGGCTCGTAACCCCAGGAACGGCCAAAGGCCGGGGACTTTCGTCCCCAGCCTCAGGTGGTCGCCAGTACTACGCTCTTAACAAGAGCCGGCGACACAAGTACTGAATTACTTCAGCTCGACCGATGCGCCGGCAGCCTCGAGGTCCTTCTTGAACTTCTCGGCGTCGTCCTTCGAGACGGCTTCCTTCACGGTCTGCGGAGCACCCTCGACGAGGTCCTTCGCTTCCTTCAGGCCCAGGCCGGTGATGGCGCGGACGGCCTTGATGACTTCGACCTTCTTCTCGCCGGCAGCCTTCAGGATGACGTTGAACTCGGTCTGCTCTTCGACGACGGCAGCGGCAACGGCCGGGCCAGCAGCGACGACCGGGGCAGCGGCGGAGACGCCGAACTTCTCTTCGATCGCCTTGACCAGCTCCATCACCTCGAGAAGGGTCTTCTCGGCAATGGCGTCGACGATCTGTTCGTTGGACAGGGACATGTTATTAACCTCTGGAAATTGATCTTACGAATCGATTGGTAAAGCGAGCTACGACAGGTTTCGGCGCGGACGTTAAATAACGTGTTACGCCGGTTCCGCCACTGCTTCGGCTTCGGCGTCGGCAACATCGCCACCGCCCTGCTTGTCGGCCACTGCCTTGACGGCGCGGGCGAACATCGTTGCCGGCTCGTTGAGGACGCGGGCCAGCATGGCCAGAGCCTGTTCGAGGGTCGGCAGCGAAGCGAGGACTTCGACGTGGCTGGCCGGATAAACCTGGCCACCCATCGCGACGACCTTGGCCTGCAGCTTGTCGTTACCCTTGGCGAATTCCTTGATCAGACGACCGGCAGCGCCGGGTTCTTCCATCGAGAACGCGTACAGCAGCGGACCGGTGAGCACGTCTTTAGCGCACTCGTATTCGGTACCGACGACAGCGCGCGAAGCCAGGGTGTTCTTGACAACTTTCAAGAAAACGCCGGTTTCACGAGCCTTCTTGCGCATCGCGGTCATCTGACTGACCGTGGTGCCCGCGTACTCGACAGCAATCAAGGAGTGGGCCTTGGCGGCGACTTCTGCCAGCTCGGCTACTACTTCTTGCTTCTGGGACAGATTGAGAGCCATTGCACTCCTCCAAATGAACTCCGCTTACGGCTCCTGCCGCTTGCGGTCCTGGGCGATACCGTCCGTGGCATCGGGGATGGGCGAACATCCCGGTGGTGGCCACTCCAGAAAGATTTCCAGAAGGCACCATCTACGCAGGCCGACCCGAACGAGTCCGGATTAAGCAGCCCCGCTTCCACCGACGGCGATTCCCTGCCATGTCGAGCATCCATGCCCGTCGCCGGTAGGCGCTGACCGCACCTGCGGTCTTTGACGGCTATCGCTTCGGGTTTGCACCCTGGGCGATGCCCTCAAAATTTTGTCTCCGGCATTCCCGCGAAGGCGGGAATCCGGGGACGTTGGTCTGACAAACCCACGCGCAAGCGCGCGGGTCAAATCGTCACTTCAGGGTCAGCGTGCCCTGGTCCACGGCGACGCCGGGGCCCATGGTGGTGCTGATCGAGATCTTCTGCAGGTACTGGCCCTTGGCAGACGACGGCTTGGCCTTGATCAGGTCGAGCAGCAGCGCGGTCAGGTTTTCCTTCAGCGAGGCGTCTTCGAACGAAGCCTTGCCGATGGTGCAGTGGATGATGCCGGCCTTGTCGGTGCGGTAACGCACCTGGCCGCCCTTGGCGTTCTTCACGGCTTCGGCCGGGTTCGGCGAAACGGTGCCGACCTTCGGGTTCGGCATCAGGCCACGCGGGCCGAGCACCTGGCCCAGCTTGCCGACGACGCGCATGGCGTCCGGGGTGGCGATGACGACGTCGTAGTTCAGGTCGCCGGCCATCATCTTCTCGGCCAGGTCGTCCATGCCCACGGCTTCGGCGCCAGCGGCGATGGCTTCGTCAGCCTTCGCACCGGCGGGGGCGAACACCGCCACGCGCACCGACTTGCCGGTACCTGCCGGCAGCACGGTCGAACCGCGAACCTGCTGGTCGGACTTCTTCGCGTCCACGCCCAGGCGCACGGCGACGTCGACGGACTCGACGAACTTGGCCTTGGTGGCGGTCTTCACGATCTTGAGTGCGTCGTCGATGGCGTAGGTCTTGCCCGGGACAACTGCGGCCTGGATGGCCTTTTCGCGCTTGGTCATTGCCATGTCTTAACCCTCCACCACCAGACCCATGCTGCGGGCCGAACCCGCAATCGTCTTCACCGCTGCATCCAGGTCGGCTGCCGTGAGGTCAGCTTCCTTCTGCTTGGCGATCGCTTCGAGCTGGGCGCGGGTGACCTTGCCCACCTTCTCGGTGTTCGGGCGCTTGGAGCCCGAGGCGACGCCGGCGGCCTTCTTCAGCAGCACCGAAGCCGGGGTCGACTTGGTGATGAAGGTGAAGGTACGGTCCGAGTACGCGGTGATGATGACCGGGGTCGGCAGACCCGGCTCGAGCTTGGAGGTCGCGGCGTTGAAGGCCTTGCAGAACTCCATGATGTTCAGGCCGCGCTGGCCCAGGGCCGGGCCGACGGGCGGCGACGGGTTGGCCTGGCCGGCCTTGACCTGCAACTTGATGTAACCGACTACTTTCTTAGCCATTTCTCTCTCTCCGGGTGCAAACGCCTGGACTTCAGGCTCCCCATCGCGCCGGGAAAATCACGTGTCCCGACATCACGTTGTGTCTGCAATCTGACTGGACTGCCCAGCACGCCGACGGCCGCCATGCGGCGGCCGGGGCTTCTGGATCGCGCTGAAAGCGGCGAGCCAGCAAGTATATCAGCTATTTAGCGCCGGATGCCAGACCCGGCGCCGAGCCGGGTCAGGCCTTCTCGACCTGCCCGAATTCCAGCTCGACCGGGGTCGAGCGGCCGAAAATGAGCACGGCCACGCGCAGGCGGCTCTTCTCGTAGTTGATCTCTTCGACCACGCCGTTGAAGTCGTTGAACGGGCCGTCGATGACCCGGACCATCTCGCCCGGCTCGAACAGCACCTTGGGCTTGGGCTTCTCGACGCCTTCCTGCACGCGCTGCAGGATCATGTCGGCCTCGTGGTCGGCGATCGGCAGCGGGCGGTCGGCGGTGCCGCCGATGAAGCCCATCACCTTCGGGGTCTCCTTGACCAGGTGCCAGCTCTCGTTGTCCATGCGCGGGATGCCCGCTTCGTCATGGGTCGCAATCTGGACCAGGACATAGCCCGGGAAGAACTTGCGCTCGGAACGGCGCTTCTGGCCGGAGCGCATTTCCACGACCTCTTCGGTCGGGACCAGCACTTCGCCGAAACGCTCCTGCATGCCGTCGCGCACGATACGGTCACGCAGCGCCTGTGCCACGGACTTCTCGAAGCCCGAGTAGGCATGTACCACGTACCAACGCTTATGCACTTCGCTCATTTCTTCAGCGCCCCAGCAGGAACTTGACTGCGGCCTGGATCACCACGTCGAAACCGGCCAGGATCAGGCTCAGCACGGCGACGGCGATCATGACCACCCAGGTGGTGCGCATGGCTTCCTGGCGGGTCGGCCAGACCACCTTGCGCAGCTCGAAGCGCGATTCAGACAGGAATTCGCGGGTTTGCAGGCCCTTGGAGCTGGTCAGGAACACACCGGCACCCAGGACCAGGCCGCCAGCGACGGCCAGGGCGCGCAGCGCGCCGGCCCACTGGTCGAAGTAGATGTAAGCGGCCACGCCCGCAGCGACCAGCAGCACGGCAAGTGCGTACTTGACGATGTCGCCGGCAGAGGAGGATCCGTGTTGTTCGACCTTGCTGTTCATCCGATCCATCGCGCGGCGGTGAGGCCACGTCTGTAGGTGGAACGTCCCGACCACGGATGACCGGGGCTGTGCGGAAGCGCCCGCATGTAGTGGCACGCCAGGAGGGACTCGAACCCCCAACCTGCGGTTTTGGAGACCGCTGCTCTGCCAATTGAGCTACTGGCGTACATCGATAAAGCTTAACGGTTTTGCTGGAAGCGGGTTGGACCCGATTTCAGCCCCGGAGTTCAGGCGCCCCGGTTCAGAACCAGGCCCCTTAGACGGCGACGGCGAGCCGTTGCCGACTCGCCGGGAAGTCCACAACATCTACGGCAAAATCAACGTCCCTGGATCCCCGCCTTCGCGGGGATGACGAATTGACAAAGCCGGGCGCGCTTGCGCGCGCCCGGGTCAATTCGTCACTTGATGATCTTCGCCACCACGCCGGCGCCGACGGTACGGCCGCCTTCGCGGATTGCGAAACGCAGGCCTTCGTCCATTGCCACCGGGTTGATCAGCGCGACGACCATCTTGATGTTGTCGCCCGGCATGACCATCTCGACGCCTTCCGGCAGCGTCACTGCGCCGGTGATGTCGGTCGTGCGGAAGTAGAACTGCGGGCGGTAGCCCTTGAAGAACGGGGTGTGACGGCCGCCCTCGTCCTTCGACAGCACGTACACCTCGGCCTCGAACTCGGTGTGCGGGGTGATCGAACCCGGCTTGCACAGCACCTGGCCGCGCTCGACGTCGTCACGCTTGGTGCCGCGCAGCAGCAGACCGGCGTTGTCGCCTGCCTGGCCCTGATCGAGCAGCTTGCGGAACATCTCGACGCCGGTGACGGTCGTCTTCTGCGTCGGACGGATACCGACGATTTCGATTTCGTCGCCCACCTTGATGATGCCGCGCTCGATACGGCCGGTCACCACGGTGCCGCGGCCCGAGATCGAGAACACGTCTTCCACCGGCATCAGGAACGCCTTGTCGACGTCACGCTCCGGCTGCGGAATGAACGTGTCCAGCGCCTCGACCAGACGCAGGATCGACGGCACGCCGATTTCCGACTGGTCGCCTTCCAGCGCCAGACGGGCCGAACCGTGGATGATCGGGGTGTCGTCGCCCGGGAAGTCGTACTTCGACAGCAGCTCGCGCACTTCCATCTCGACCAGCTCGAGCAGCTCGGCGTCGTCGACCATGTCGGCCTTGTTCAGGTACACGACGATGTACGGCACGCCGACCTGGCGCGACAGCAGGATGTGCTCGCGCGTCTGCGGCATCGGGCCGTCAGCGGCCGAGCACACCAGGATCGCGCCGTCCATCTGCGCCGCACCCGTGATCATGTTCTTCACGTAGTCGGCGTGGCCCGGGCAGTCCACGTGGGCGTAGTGACGGTTCGGGCTCTCGTACTCGACGTGCGCCGTCGAGATCGTGATGCCGCGCGCCTTCTCTTCCGGCGCCGCGTCGATCGCGTCGTACGCCTTGAACTCGCCACCGAAACGCTCCGCACCCACCTTCGTCAGTGCCGCCGTCAGCGTCGTCTTGCCGTGGTCGACGTGACCGATCGTGCCCACGTTCACGTGGGGCTTGGTGCGCTCAAACTTACCCTTGGCCATGACAGTCGACTCTCGCTTGTAGGACGGAATTACGTTGGTGGATCGCTTGTAGTGGTGCTCACGAAAGGAATCGAACCTTCGACCTCCTCCTTACCAAGGAGGTGCTCTACCGACTGAGCTACGTGAGCAGATTGTGCCTAGCAGGTGGGACGTCGCGGCGTTCAATGGAGCGGGAGACGGGAATCGAACCCGCACCATCAGCTTGGAAGGCTGAGGTTCTACCGTTGAACTACTCCCGCGCCGGAACCTACCTGCTTGGGTACTGCGCCGATGGATGGTAACGCCATCGGTTTGTTGCCTGTTGCACTGCCGACCTTGCGACCGGGTGAAGCTGGTGGAGGGAGGTGGATTCGAACCACCGAAGGCGTAAGCCAGCAGATTTACAGTCTGCCCCCGTTGGCCGCTTGGGTATCCCTCCAAAGAGCCCGCAATTTTGGGACCGGTCGGCGGGGTTGTCAACGGCGATTACACATCAATTTTCACGATAGAGGCAAAAACTCTTCAAAACACCGTCCCCCAGCGCGCGGGCAAGCGGACGGATCGATCAGACGTTGAAGCGGAAATGCAGTACGTCGCCTTCCTGGACGCGGTATTCCTTGCCTTCCAGACGCAGGCGACCGGCGTCGCGGGCACCGGACTCGCCCTTGTACTTGATGTAGTCGTCATACGCGATGGTTTCGGCGCGGATGAAGCCCTTTTCGAAGTCGGTGTGGATCACCGCGGCGGCCTGCGGCGCGGTCGAACCGGACTTGACCGTCCAGGCGCGGACTTCCTTCACGCCGGCGGTGAAATAGGTCTGCAGGCCCAGCAGCTTGTAAGCAGCGCGGATGACCCGGTTCAGGCCCGGCTCGTCGAGGCCGAGGTCGGTCAGGAAGGCGTCGCGGTCGGCGTCCTCGAGCTGGCTGAGCTCTTCTTCGATCGCCGCGCACACCGGCACCACCTCGGCACCCTCGCCCACCGCGCGCTCGCGCACGGCGTCCAGGTGCGGGTTGTCGTGGAAACCGTCCTCGAGGACGTTGGCGACGTACATGACCGGCTTGAGGGTCAGCAGGAACAGGTCGCGCACCTGCAGGCGGTCGTCTTCCGACAGGCCCAGCGCGCGCGCCGGCTTGCCCGAATCCAGCCCGGCGCGGACACGGCCCAGCACCTCGACCCGGATCTTGGCGTCCTTGTCACCGGTCTTGGCCGTGCGCTCGGCGCGCTGCAGGGCCTTTTCCACGGACTCCAGGTCGGCCAGGGCCAGCTCGGTGTCGATCGTCTCGATGTCGGCGATCGGGTCAACCTTGTTGTTGACGTGGATGACGTCGGGGTTCTCGAAGCAGCGCACCACGTGGGTGATCGCGTCGACCTCGCGGATGTGGGCCAGGAACTTGTTGCCCAGTCCCTCGCCGCTGGCGGCACCGGCGACCAGGCCGGCGATGTCGACGAACTCGACCGCGGTCGGGATGCACTTCTGCGGCTTGACGATCTCCGACAGCGCGATCAGGCGCGGATCGGGCACCGGCACGACGCCGACGTTGGGTTCGATCGTGCAGAACGGGAAGTTGGCCGCCGCGATGCCGGCCTTGGTCAGGGCGTTGAAGAGGGTCGACTTGCCGACGTTAGGCAGGCCGACGATGCCGCATTTGATGCCCATGACGCTTTCTCGCTCTGTTGCAGCACCGGCATCGCGCCGGCACCAGGAATGGGGGTGGAACTCAGGCCCGCGGCGTGTGCAGCCGCTTCATGGCCTCGTTGAAGTCGCCGCTGACCGCCAGGGGCAATACGTCCTGGGCATCGTCGACGGCGCGCAGGATCATCGCCTCGTCGGCACTGCCCGGACGGCCCAGCACCCAGGAGGTGACGCGGTCCTTGTGGCCGGGGTGGCCGATGCCGATGCGCAGGCGATGGTACTTGCCGTGGCCGAGCAGCTGGCTGATGTCGCGCAGGCCGTTCTGGCCGCCATGGCCGCCCTCGAACTTGAGGCGGGCGACGCCGGCGTCGAGGTCGAGCTCATCGTGGGCGACGAGCATCTGCTCCGGCTCGATCTTCCAGTAGCGCAGGGCCGCGGTGACCGACTTGCCGGACAGGTTCATGAAGGTGGCCGGCTTGAGCAGCCAGACCGGCTGGCCGGCAATGTCGACCTTGCAGGTCTCGCCGAACAGCTTGGATTCCAGACCAAAGCGGCCGCCCAGGCGTGAAGCCAGGGCGTCCACAAACCAGAACCCGGCGTTGTGCCGGGTCCGGAGGTGTTCGGCTCCGGGATTTCCCAGACCGACGATGAGGCGCAAACCGGCAGCCATCAGAGAGTCTCACGCAGTGGCCTGCCCGCGGTTGCGGGCAGGCGCACGGGACGTGATTACTTCTCGTCCTTCTTGGCGGCCTTGGTCGCCGGCACTTCGGCCGGTGCCTCTTCCGAGGTTTCCTCGGTTTCGACGCGACCGTGCTTGGCCATCACGACGGCAACGTCGTGTTCCTTGCCCAGCTTCAGTTCCGGCAGCTCGACGCCCTTGGGCAGCTTGATGTCCGACAGGTGCACCACGTCGCCGACGGCCAGCTTGGCCAGGTCGACTTCGATGAACTCCGGCAGGTCCTTGGGCAGGCAGCTGACGGTGACTTCGTTGAGCTCGTGGGTGATGACCACGTCGGCGGCCTTGCCGGCCGGCGAGCTGTCCTGGTTGAGGAAGTGCAGCGGCACGGAAGCCTTCAGCGCCTGGTTCAGATCAACGCGCTGGAAGTCCAGGTGCATGATGATCTGCTTGAACGGATGGCGCTGCATGTCACGCAGCAGGACCGGCTCGGCCTTGCCGTCGATCTCCAGGGTCAGGATCGAGGAGTAGAACCACTCGTTCTGCTGGGCCAGCCAGGTCTTCTCGTGGTCGAGCTGGATGGGCTGCGGCGCGGACTTGCCGCCGTAGACGATGGCCGGGATGCTGGCGGCATGACGAAGACGGCGGCTCGCACCCTTCCCTTCGACGCTGCGGCCAGTGGCCTTGAGGATGTGTTCAGACATTGGAATTACTCACTTTTACTGCAATGAACCCGTCTCGCGACGGGTATGAACGCTCACCCGCGACCAGGTGAGCGGCGTTTGCGGCAACGACCGGAGCCGTCGCCGCGAATTCTTCATCGACCTTTCAGTCGACTGCTCAATCAACGTACAGCGAGCTGACCGATTCGCCGAAGGCAACACGGCGGATCGTTTCAGCCAGCAGCTCGGCAACGCTGAGCTGGCGGATCTTGTTGCAGGCCCTGGCCGCGTCCGACAGGCGTATGGTGTCGGTCACCACCAGCTCGTCGAGCTGCGACCGGGTCACGTTGTCGATCGCCGCGCCCGACAGCACCGGGTGGGTGCAGTAGGCGGCGACCTTGACCGCGCCGCGCTGCTTGAGGGCAGCGGCGGCAGCGCACAACGTGCCGGCGGTGTCGACGATGTCGTCGACGAGGACGCAGGTCTTGCCTTCGACGTCGCCGATGATGTTCATCACCGTGGAGACGTTGGCGCGCGGGCGGCGCTTGTCGATGATCGCCAGGTCGGCGTCGTCGAGGCGCTTGGCGATCGCGCGGGCGCGGACCACACCGCCGACGTCAGGCGAGACCACCACCATGTTGTCGGTGCCGTGCGCGCGCCAGATGTCGGCGAGCAGCAGCGGCGAGGCATACACGTTGTCGACCGGGATATCGAAGAAACCCTGGATCTGGTCGGCGTGCAGGTCGACCGTGAGCACGCGATCGGTACCGACCGCGCTGAACATCTTGGCCGCCACCTTGGCCGTGATCGGCACGCGCGACGAACGCGGGCGGCGATCCTGGCGGGCGTAGCCGAAGTACGGCACCACCGCGGTCACGCTGGCCACCGAGGCGCGCTTGAGCGCGTCCACCAGCACCAGCAGCTCCATGAAGTTCTCGGCCGTGGGCGCGTTCGTCGGCTGGATCACGAACACTTCCTGGCGGCGCACGTTCTCTTCGATCTCGACCTGCACCTCGCCGTCCGAGAAACGGCTGACGAGTGCCTTGCCCAGGCGGATGCCGAGCTCCTTGCACACCGCGTCGGCCAGCGGGCGGTTGGCATTGCCACTGAAAATCAGCAGGTTCCGATCGTTCTGCACAGTGCTCTCCGCTTCGCTCTGACCGTGGCGGTTATCTGGGAGCGTCCGCACCGGAAACGCCGGGTCGGTCCGCAATGAATTGGCAGGGGCGGTAGGATTCGAACCTACGAATGCCAGGATCAAAACCTGGTGCCTTGGGCCTCTTGGCGACGCCCCTGCATGAGGTACCAGCGGACTGCAGCAGGAATGAGCCGGAGCCTGGTGCGGCTGCTACTCGGTCCCCGCTCCTTCCCACCTGCTTCGCGCTTCCAGCAGCGGCGAGCGCGAGGCTCCCGTTGCCAGCCAGGCCCGAAGACCCTGCGGTAGTGCCACCAGTGCCGCTTCGGCGTCTTCGCGTGATGCGAATTCGACGAAACAGCCGCTGCCAGACCCGGTCAGGCGCGGCGAACCGATCTGCGAAAGTGCTGCAAACACCGCCTCTACGGCGGGTTCGCGCACACGCAATACCGGCTCGAACGCATTCCCGAGCGGCACACCCGAAACGAAGTCCGCTATTGTCGCGGGCGCGGCATCACGCGTCAATTCAGGGGTACTGAACAACGCCGCGGTCGGCGCATGCACGCCGGGATCGGCCAGTACGTACCACGCCGGCGGCAGATCGATCGGGGACAGCAGCTCGCCCACCCCTTCCGCCCAGGCGTTATGGCCACGGACGAACACCGGGACATCCGCGCCCAGTCGCAGGCCCAGCCCGGCCAGCCGGTCCACCTCCAGGCAGGTGCCCCACAGGGCATCGAGGGCGACCAGGACGGTCGCCGCGTCGGACGAGCCCCCACCAAAGCCGCCGCCGGACGGAATGCGCTTTTCGACGACGATGTCGGCGCCTTGCGTGATTTTTGCCTCTGATTGCAGCAACTTGGCGGCGCGGACCGTCAGGTCATCGGCTTCCGCCACGCCCGGCGCGCTGGCGCCGTGACGGCAGATCTGGCCGTCGTCGCGGACCCGCAGCCGAATCGAGTCGCCCCAGTCCAGCAACCGGAACACGGTCTGCAGGAGGTGATAGCCGTCGTCTCGACGGCCGGTGATACGCAGGAACAGGTTCAGCTTGGCCGGGGCCGGCCACACTGCCCAGCTCGTCGCCGGGTCGGTTGCTGCCACCTGCGGACTCATTGCCCGGCGCCGAGCGACCACTGATCGACGATCAGGCGGACCTTCGCCTGGCCACGGGTGGCCACCAGCCGGGCCGGCATGACCGGGCCATCGGCGGCCGGCTGCCAGTCCTGGTATTCGATCAGCCAGCCCGCCTGCTGCAGGCGCGACGGCAGGTTGCCTGCGCCGTATTCGATCTTCGCCGGGCCGTATTCGGCCGTGGCCGCACCGATGCCGCGCACCCAGTCCGACAGCGCGCGCACGGGCACGTCCCAGCCGGTGGTTGCCTGCAGCATGGATTCGACATCGGCGCCCTCGCGCGGCCCGCCGTCGACCCCTTCCAGGCGCGCACCGGCGGCGTCGCCGCTGAGGCGCCAGCTCTGTCGGGTGACCGGGGCGCTCAGCGAGATCGAGTAGCGGCCCTTCGTTTCCTGCCAGTCGATGCGGCCACTGCCGCCCTGCTTGCCATTGGAGACGGCGATGCGGCCGGACAGGGTCCAGTCGCCGATGTCACTGCGGCGCTGGTCGTTGGCCTGCGCCTGGACGGGGTCGACAGGCACGGCTGGGGCGCGGGTCGGACTCGACACGCAGCCGGCGAGCATGGCCATCGACAACGCCGCCAGGCACAACGAATCGCGGATATTCATGCGCCGGTCTTCTCCAGCGCGCGCAGCAGCGAGCGATTGTCCGGATCCATCTTGCGTGACTGCTCGAAGTACTTGCGCGCCTCGTCCTTGCGACCGGTCACCCACAGCACTTCAGCAAGGTGCGCGGCGATCTCGGCGTCCTTCTGCAGGGTCAGGGCGCGGCGCAGCTCGATCAGCGCTTCTTCGTTGCGACCCAGGCGATAGAGCACCCAGCCGTAGCTGTCGACGATCGCCGGATTGTCGGGCTCGGCGGTGCGCGCGCGCTCGATCAGCTGCAGCGCTTCCTGGTAACGCGTGGTGCGGTCGGCCAGCGTGTAGCCCAGCGCGTTGAGCGCGGCGACGTTGTCCGGTTCGGCGACTAGGATCTTGCGCAGGTCGGCCTCGGCACGCGCGATGTCGTCATGGCGCTCCCAGCTCAGGGCGCGGGCGTAGAGGATCTCCGGGTCGTCCGGGAACGCAGCCAGGCCGCGCGCATAGACGTCGACTTCGCCGGGCAGGTCCTTGTCCTTCTCGCGCAATGCGGCCTCGAGCAGGTAGGCATCGCGACGGGATTCGTCGTCGACAGCGGCATCGGCCTGCAGCTCGCGCAGCAGCTTGTAGGCTTCGGCGTCGCGGTCGAGCTCGTGCAGCACGTTGGCGCTGCGCAGCCGCGCGGCCCAGCGCTGTTCGCCACCGGGCACGCCGCGATACCACTCCAGCGCTTCGTCGAAGCGATCGAGGAACTCGGCCATCTGGCCCAGCAGCAGGCGGCGCTGCGGATCCGGCTGCGAGGCTCCGGCGCGCAGTTCCTCGTAGAGGCGGGTCAGCGACTGCTTGTCCTCACCCTGGGCCAGCAGCGCGGCGCGCAGGGCATAGGTCTGGTCGTCCTGCGGGCCCTTGGCCAGCACCGCCTCGGCGGACTGGTAGTCGCCCAGGCGGTGGTACTCGTCGGCGATCGCCCGGCGCAGCTCGGCGTCGGTACCCGCCTGCTCGGACAGCGAGGCCAGCAGCTTGCGCGCCTCGTCTTCCTTGCCGGCCTCACGCAGCTGGCTGGCGCGCAGCAGGCCAACGCGGGCCTCGCCGGGGAAACGCTCGACCACTTCGGCCACGATGCGCTCGACCAGCTCTGGCTGCTCCAGCCCCTGGGCCAGGCCACCGAAGGCCAGCCAGGCGGGCAGCTTGTTGGGAATGCTGCCGTCCTTGACCAGCCGCTCCAGCAAGCGAGCCGACTGCTTCGGGTCGCGCGCGCCGCCACTGAGCACGCCCAGCGCCTGGCGCCAGCCGCTGTCGCCCGGGGCGGACAGCAACTGCGTCAGGTATCGGCGGGCGGCACGTTCGTCGCCGCGGCGGATCGCCAGGACCGCTTCGGCGGCGGCCAGGTTGAGGCCCTCACCCCCCTGCTTGCGCCACAGGTCCAGGGCCTCGGCGGCGCGCTTGTCGTCCTTGGCGAGCAGGGCGATGCGGGTCGCGCGCTCGGCGAGGGCGACGTCGTCGGCGGCGCGGGCGGCGTCCAGGTAGGACTGGGCGGCCTCGTCCAGCCGCCCGGACTGCAGGGCGAACTCGCCGGCCAGCAACGGCTCCAGCGAAGCGGCGGTGGGGTCGGCGACCGGGCCGGGCCGGGCCATTTTTTCCGCGGCGGCCAGCGGTTCGGCGGCCAGCAGGGCGACAAGGATGAAACATAGCGTGCGCAAGGCAACGGGCATCGATCAAGCCTGCAGGTCAACCGGGACGGGACGGGGCCGGTAGAATGTCGGCCTCCGCGGTAGCCAGCAGCTTATCGCAAGCACCTGAACGGAAGAGGCCCCAGTCGGCGAAGTCCGGCGCGTTTGAAATGAGTTTGTTCGTACTAGGCATCAACCACCAGACCGCGCCGGTCAGCCTGCGCGAGCGCGTCGCGTTTTCGGCCGACTCCGTGCCGGCAGCGCTCGATGCGCTGCGCGCGTTGCCGCAGGTCAGCGAGGTCGCACTGCTGTCGACCTGCAACCGCACCGAGCTCTATGCGGTTGCCGATGACGACGGCCAGTCCCTGGCCGACTGGCTGGCCACCCACCCCGACGAGGTCGGCGACCTGCATGCCTACCTGTACCGCCATCGCGATGCCGATGCGGTGCGCCACCTGTTCCGCGTCGCCACGGGACTGGACTCGCTGGTGCTCGGCGAGCCGCAGATCCTGGGCCAGGTGAAGGACGCCTGGGCCACTGCGCGCAGTGCCGGCAGCCTGGGCAGCCAGCTCGACCGACTGTTCCAGCACGCCTTCTCCACCGCCAAGCGCGCGCGCACCGATACCCGCATCGGCGCCAACCCGGTGTCGGTGGCTTCGGCGGCGGTGCGCCTGGCGCAGGAATCCTTCGCCCGCCTCGAGGATTCTACCGTGCTGCTCATCGGCGCCGGCGAAACCATCGAGCTGGCCGCGCGCCACCTCGTGCAGGCGCGCGCGAAACGCCTGCTGGTGGCCAACCGCACGCTGGCCCACGCGCAGGAACTGGCCACCCGCCACGGTGGCGTCGCCCTGCCCCTGGGCGAGCTCGACAAGCACCTGGGCGAGGCCGACGTGGTTATTTCGGCCACCGCCAGCCGAGACCCGATCCTGCGCAAGGCCAATGTCGCCGCGGCACTGGCGACGCGCCGGCACCGGCCGATGCTGCTGCTCGACCTGGCCGTGCCGCGCGACATCGCCGCCGACGTCGCCGAGCTCAAGGACGTGTTCCTGTACACCGTCGACGACCTGGAACGGGCGATCGAGGACAACCGCCGCAGCCGTCGCGAAGCGGCGACCGAAGCCGAGGCCATCGTCGAGATGCAGGTGGCGCGCTTCACCGAGACCATCGCCGCCAGCACCCGCACCGCGCCGCTCAAGCGCCTGCGCGCGCACGGCGAGTCGGCCAGGGCCGATGTGCTGGCCCGGGCGCAACAGCAACTGGCCGCCGGCCAGGACCCGCAGGAAGTGCTGAACTTCCTCGCCCACACGCTCACCAACCGCCTGCTGCACGCACCGACCGTGGCGTTGCGCGAGGCGGCACTGAGTGGGAACGTCGAACTGGCGCGTGCGGCAGAGAAGCTTTTCCCCGAGAGCGAACCCGGTGCCGGGAATGACGAGCAGCGCGAAGCCTAGCGACCTTCACGGCCGCGGTACTGCCTGCTCCCTTCCTCCACACCCGGTTCGCCCATGACCCCTACCCTGCGCCGCAAGCTCGAAGCCCTCGTCGAACGCCGCGAAGAACTCGAGCGGCTGTTGTCGGACCCCGGCGTCATCGGTGATGCCGATCGCTTCCGCAAGTTCTCGCGCGAGTTCGCCCAGCTCGAGCCGGTGGCCCATGCCCTGTCCGCCGAGGCGCAGGCCAAGCGCGACCTGAGCGCGGCCGAGGGCATGCGCAACGACCCGGAATTGGCCGAACTGGCGGAAGAGGAAATCGCTTCCGCCAACTCGCGCCTGCTGCAGCTCGAAAGCGAACTGCTCGCCCACCTCGTGCCGAAAGATCCGCGCGACGACGGCGACATCTACCTGGAAGTGCGCGCCGGCACCGGTGGCGACGAAGCGGCGATCTTCGCCGGCGACCTGTTCCGCATGTACGCGCGCTACGCCGAGCGTCAGGGCTGGAAGGTGGAGATCGAGTCGAGCAGCCCCGGCGAGCACGGCGGCTTCAAGGAAGTGATCGCGCGCGTGGAAGGGCGCGGCGCCTATTCGCGCCTGAAGTTCGAATCGGGCACGCACCGCGTGCAGCGCGTGCCGGCGACCGAGTCGCAGGGCCGCATCCACACCTCGGCGGCGACGGTGGCGATCATCGCGGTCGAGGCCGAGGGCGAACCGATCGAGATCAGTCCGGCCGACCTGAAGGTCGATACCTTCCGCTCCAGCGGCGCCGGCGGCCAGCACGTCAACAAGACCGAATCGGCGATCCGCATCACCCACGTGCCCAGCGGCGTGGTCGTGGAATGCCAGACCGAACGCAGCCAGCACGCCAACCGCGACAAGGCGATGAAGCGCCTGGTCGCGATCCTGGCCGAGGCGCAGGCAGCCAAGGCCGCCGCCGCGCAGGCCTCGATCCGCAAGCTCCAGGTCGGCAGCGGCGACCGCAGCCAGCGCATCCGCACCTACAACTTCCCGCAGGGCCGCATCACCGACCACCGCGTCGAAGGCCTCACGCTCTATGACCTGCCCAACGTGATCGAGGGCGATCTGGAGGAACTGCTCGGACGCCTGCAGCACGAGCACCAGGCCGACGAACTGGCGCGGCTGACGCACGACGCCTGAGTCGGGCTGGACCATGCCGCGACACGGCACGGCGAGGTGACGCGGGCGTGGACGACAACGGCGCTACACTCGCGGCCAACCGGCCACGACACGGTGCCCAGCATGGCGGATGAACCCACTGCGCCCCCAACAGCCGCGCCTCCGACTCCCGCACCTCCGGCAAAGGACATCGACGCGGTCTTCCGCAACGGGTCGATGACCGTGGTCGGCGTGCTGGCGGCCTTCTCGCTCGGCATCCTCACCCAGTGGACGGACGATCCCGAGCCCTGGCACCTCACCGACATTGGTGTCGTGACGCCAATGGTGGCCGGCATCGCGGCGCAACTGGTGGCGCTCAAGCGGCTGCTGCATCCCGATTCGCTGCAGGCGTCGCAATACTCGCGGGCGATCCGCATGTTCCTGTGGGGACTGGGGCTGCTGGCGGCCGGCGTGCTGATCGGCGTGATCCAGGACGGCCTCGCGGCACTCTAGCCGGACGGTCCGCGGCAGAGAGACGACATTGCGGGCCGCGCGTGTTGTCTACAATCGCCGACACCTCGTGCCCAAGGAATCGCCATGCCCCTCGAGATCAGGCGCGCCACGCTCGGCGACCTCGACCAGCTTGCACCGCTGTTCGACGCTTACCGCATGTTCTACGAGCAGCCGCAGGATCCGGCACTGGCACGCGGGTTCCTGCACGATCGCATCCAGCGCGACCAGTCCGTCGTCCTGCTGGCGATGATCGACGAGGCAGCCGTCGGCTTCACCCAGCTCTACCCGACGTTCTCTTCGGTGCGCGCGGCACGGGTGTGGGTGCTCAACGATCTGTACGTCGCCCAGGGTGCGCGCCGGCAAGGCGTGGCGCAGGCGCTGCTGACGGCCGCCGCGATGTTCGCGCGCGATGACGGCGCGATCCGCCTCGAGCTGGAGACAACGCCGGACAACCGCAACGCCCAGGCCCTGTACGAATCCGGCGGCTGGCAGCTGTACGACGGCACGCTTCGCTATCACCTGGCCCTGGTCTGATCCGTGCACAACGATCCGCGCATCGAATTGCGCCGCGCACTCGAGCGCAATCCCGGCGATGGCTTTGCCTGGATCCTGCTGGCCGAACATGAGCTCGATCGCGGCGATGCCGCCGCCGGCGCGATGGCTGCGCAGCGCGCACTCGCGCTGAGGCCCGGCCATCCCGAAGCGCTGGCGCGACTGGGGCGCGCGCAGTGGATGCAGGGCCAGCGCGGCGAGGCTGTCGCCAGCCTGCGCGCGGCCGCGGCCAATGCGCCCGATCATCCCGGCATCGCGGTCTGGCTGGGGCATGCGCTGGAAGACGCCGGCGAGGCCGAAGCCGCATCGCAGGCCTACGCGCGTGCACACGCGCTGGCCCCGGACGAACCGCAACTGGCCGCCTACCTGCTGGCCTGGCGGCGCAAACTGTGTGACTGGCGCGATCTCGACGCGCTTGCGCGCCAGGTCCGCGATGCGGTCAACAACGGCAGCGCATCGGTCGAACCGTTCGCCTTTCTCAGCGAGGACGCCAGCGCCCTGGAACAGTTGCGCTGCGCGCGCCTTCGCGCGGGTGTCGTAGCCGCGGCAGTGCGCACGATGCCGCCACCGGAGGCCGCGGCCGCCGGGCCGATCCGCGTCGGCTTCCTTTCCAACGGTTTCGGCGCACATCCGACCGGCCTGCTCACGGCGGCGATGTTCGAACGACTCAAGGCGCAGACGGACATGGAGATCCACCTGTTCGCGCTCAACGACGACGACGGCAGTCCGATCCGCCAGCGCCTGCAGGCCGCCGCCCACACATTGCACGATGTCTCGATGCGCGCGCATGCGCAGGTGGCGACGGCCATCCGCGCGGCCGGCATCGACGTGCTGTTCGACCTGCGCGGCTGGGGCGGCGGTGGCGCGCCGGAAGTACTGGCGATGCGACCCGCGCCGGTGCAGGTGAACTGGCTGGCCTACCCAGGCACGTCCGGCGCACCCTGGATCGATCATGTGCTGGCCGACCGCTTCGTGCTGCCGGAAACGATGGCGCACGCCTTCAGCGAGAACGTGGTGTGGCTGCCGCGCTGCTTCCAGCCGTCCGATACCACGCGCGCGCTCCTGCCGCCGCCGTCGCGCGCGCAATGCGGCCTTCCCGAGCGCGGCACCGACGGCGAAGGCGTGGTGTTCTGCTGCTTCAACAACAGCTACAAACTCAACCCGCGCAGCGTGACGCGCGCATTGGCGGTGCTGCGCGACGCGCCCGGCAGTGTGCTGTGGCTGTTGTCGGGACCGGGCCACGCCGACGCGCGCCTGGGCGATGTTGCGCGCATGCAGGGAGTCGATCCCGCCCGGCTGGTGTTCATGCCCAAGCAACCGCACGCCGAGTACATGGCCCGGCTGCAGCACGCCGACCTGTTCCTCGACACCGAGCCCTACAACGCCCACACCACCGCATCGGATGCCTTGTGGGCCGGGTGTCCGGTACTGACGCGACCGGGCGAGACGTTCGCGGCGCGTGTTGCCGGCAGCCTCAATCATCACCTCGGCATGATGGACATGAATGTCGCCGACGATGCGGCATTCGTGGCGCGCGCGGTCGCGCTGGGGAGGGATCCGCGCGCGTTGGATGCGCTCAAGGACGAGCTGGCTCTTCGACGAAGCGAGAGCGGCCTGTTCGACATGGGCGGCTTTGCGCGTGACTTTGCCGACGCGGTGCGCGCGATGGCGCGCCGGTAGCCCGGGTAAGCGCAGCGCACCCGGGGACCGTCAATCCCGGGTGCGCTGCGCTTACCCGGGCTACGGAGGCGGGGCCGCAAAGGTGAGCACCGCCATCACACAGGCAATCGGTTAGGCTCGCCGCCATGACTGCCGAACACGACCTCATCCCCCTGAATCTTTGCGTGCTGACCGTCTCGGACTCGCGCACCCTCGCCGAAGACAGCTCCGGTGACTACCTGGTGCAGTCGCTGACCGACGACGGCCACCGGCTGGCCGATCGCAAGCTGCTGCCCGACGACCGCTACCGCCTGCGCGCCATCGTGTCGAAATGGATCGCCGACGACGATATCGACGGCATCCTCGTCACCGGCGGCACCGGCTTCACCGGGCGCGACTCCACGCCCGAAGCCCTGCTGCCGCTGCTCGACAAACAGATGCCAGGCTTCGGCGAACTGTTCCGCGCCATCAGCTACGAAGAGATCGGCACGTCCACCGTGCAATCGCGTGCCTTCGCCGGCCTGGCCAACGGCACGTTCGTGTTCGCCCTGCCGGGCTCGACCTCGGCGTGTCGCACCGCCTGGGAGAGGATCATCCGCAACCAGCTCGACGCGCGTACCCGGCCCTGCAACCTCGCCACGCTGCGCCCACGCCTCAAGGAACGCTGACCCGCACGCCCATCGATCGGGTTCAACCACCGGAGCCAGACCATGCCGTTGGACACCACCCTGCAACTGCTCGCCAGGGCCCGCGGCCTGAGCGCAGCCGACATCGCCACCGCCATACCGCGCGCCGGCGTCGCCACCGTCAGCGCCTGGCTCCGGGGCGAGAAGATGCCCGGCAAGGAACAGCTCGACGCACTGGCACGCGCCTTCGGCGTGCCGGCGGGCGCCCTGCTGGCCGAACTGGCCAGCACGCTCGACCCGGCCCGCACCCAGGGCGAACACGACCTGCTCAGCGCCTACCGTGCCCTCACCACGCGCCAGCAAGGCGCGCTATTGGAAGTGGCGCGCAGCATGGCCGGCGCCGCCAGCGCCAATACCGCCAAACGTCGTCGAGGGAGCAAGTGATGGCCGGCCTCAAGCGCAAGGAATACGAAGCCCTGCTCGAACCGCTGCAGATCGAGCTGGCGAACATGGCGCGCTGGCTCAAGCACAACGGCCGTCGCCTGGTCGTGCTGTTTGAAGGTCGCGACACCGCCGGCAAGGGCGGCGCGATCAGCGCCATCTCCGAGCACCTCAACCCGCGGCAATGCCAGGTGGTCGCGCTGCCGAAACCGACCGAACGCGAAAGCGCGCAGTGGTACTTCCAGCGCTATGTGCCTTACCTGCCCTCCGCAGGCGAGATCGCCCTGTTCGATCGCAGCTGGTACAACCGCGCCGGCGTCGAACAGGTGATGGGGTTCGCCGAGGATGCGCAGGTCAAGGCCTTCCTGCGGCAGACGCCGACCTTCGAAAAGCTGCTGGTCGACGACGGCGTCCTGCTGTTCAAGTACTGGCTGTGCTGCGACCAGGACGAACAGGAACAGCGCTTCCTCGAGCGGCTCGACGATCCGCTCAAGCGCTGGAAGCTGTCGCCGATCGACTTCGAGGCGCGCAAGCGCTATGACGCCTACACGCAGGCGCGCGAGGCCATGCTCAAGGCCACCCACACCCGGCATGCTCCCTGGACGCTGGTCGACTTCAACGACCAGAAGCGGGGGCGGCTGACCCTGATCCGCGACCTGCTCGACCGGCTGCCCGACACGCATGTCGGTGAGGAGCCGATCGTGTTCGAGCCGTTGGCGGGGAAGGCGAAGAAGGAACGGTACGGGGTGATCAAGCCGATCCGGACGATCAAGGGCTAGGCGATCCGGGGGGCGTTGAGGGATTGCGGGCGGTTGTCCCGGGTGCGCGTTGCTTACCCGGGCTACGAGATCACGAAGGTTTCGCCGGCTTCGTTGTCCAGCGCTGCCAGGCGCTCGAGGTCGTCCACCTGCGCCATGGCCGGGCCTTGCCGCAGCCACGCGGCGAGCCGGTCGAGTGCCACGTCGTCACCGGCCGCGAGCACTTCGACACGGCCGTCCGGCAGGTTCCGGGCGAATCCGCGCAAGCCCAGCGCCAGTGCCTGGTCGCGGGTCGAAGCGCGGAAGAACACGCCCTGCACGCGACCACTGACGATGAAGCGCGCCGCGCTCATGACTTCGTCGCAGCGGCGGCAGGCTGCGCCTGCGGGCCGCCGGCCTTGGCAATCGCCGCCTCGATGTCGTGCGCGGTGACCGGGCCGAGGAACTTGTCGGCAACCTTGCCGTCGGGGCCGATCAGGAAGGTCATCGGCAAGCCGCGCGGGGTCTCGAAGGCCGCCGGCGGATTGAAGGTGTCGACGATCGCGACCGGGTACGACACCGGGTGCTTGATCAGGAAGGCGCGCATGTCGGCCGGCGCGATTTCTTCATAGGCCAGGCCCAGCACTTCGACGTGCTCACGCATCGCGTCGAGCGCCGACAGCTCCGGCATTTCCTTCAGGCAGGGCTTGCACCACGTCGCCCAGAAGTTCACCACGACCCACTTGCCCCGATGTTCGGCGAGGTCGTACGGCTTGCCATCGACCGTGGTGATCTTCAGCTCGGGCGTGTCGGAGGGAGCCGCCGGCGTGGCCGGAGCCGCCGGAGCAGCAGGTGCGGCCGGCGCCCCGGGCTTCGCAGGTGCCTGCGCTTCCGGCGCGGGCGCCGGCTTCTGGCAGCCGGCGAGCAGCAGCATGGCCAGGACCGTGGCGGCGCACGCCTTGGCACGGGTGGAGACATGCAGGGAGAGCAGGCGGCTCGACATCGGACTAGACCTCTTCGGAATGGATGGTGGACGCGCGGCGCTTGAGCAGCTCGCGCAATGGAATGCGAAGTTCATCGAGAACGGCAATGGCGGAGCGGCCCAGCGCATCGTCGCGGCACGGCAGCACCGCTTCGGCGATCGGGATGCGCAGGTTGCACGCCTCGTACAGCTCGGCCAGGGTCAGCTCGTCCAGGTCGCGGGTCAGCAGCCATTCGCCATTTTCGGCGCGCCGCACGACGTTGATCTCGTCGAGCTGGGCGAGCATTTGCTGGACCAGCGCATCGGTCAGCATCGGCTCGAGCTGTTCGATGTCGTCGATGTGCAGGCCGTTGCCCTTCCTGCGCGCCTCGTTGAAGCGGCCCAACAGGCGAAGCAGGCCGTAGATCTCATGGCCCAGCGGCAGGCGCATGCTCGCCGGCTGGTAGCGGAACGCCGACATCGACGAGGCCAGCGACGCGCCGAGCAGGATCGCTATCCAGCTCAGGTAGATCCACAGCAGGAAGATCGGGACGAAGGCGAGCGTGCCATAGATCTTCGAATACGAACCGAAGTTGCCCAGGTACAGGCCGATGCCCCACTTCACCGACTCGAACAGGAACGTCGCCAGCATCGCGCCGGCAATGGCGTGACGCCACTGGATCGTGCGGTGCGGCACCACGCGGTAGATCGCGGCGAAGGCCAGCAGCTCGATCGCGATCGGCGCCAGGCGCAGCAGCATCTTCTGCAGGAGGTGCCCGGCCTCGGTCTCGAAGACGGACATGGCGAAGAATCGCGCCGAGATCGCCAGGCTCGCCGCGGCCATCAGCGCGCCCAGGGTCAGCACGGTCCAGTAGACGAGGAAGCGTCCGACCTTCGGCCGCCCGGTCTTGACCCGCCAGATCCGGTTGAAGGTCGCCTCCACCCCATTGAGGGTGATCAGCAGCGACACCACCAGGGCGATCACGCCGGCCGCGGTGAGCTGGCCGGCATTGGCCGAGAACTGCTTGAGGTAGGACTCGACCGAGCGGGCGGCACTGGGGACGAAGTTGGAGAAGATGTAATCGCTGAGGCGATCGCTCCATTCCCCGAAGACGGGGAACGCCGACAACACGCCGAACACCACCATCGACAGCGGCACCAGCGCGAACACCGTCGTGTACGACAGCGCGCCGGCGGCCTGGAACAGGTTGTCGTCGAGGAAGCGTTTGGCGAGGAATCGGAAGAAGGTGCCCGCACGTGCGCGGTCACGCGCTCGCTCGCTCCAGCGGTTCAAGGTGTTCAGCGGCTCCATCGGGCGGAGGGTAACCGATGCGCGGGGAGCGCGGGGTCACGGGGCCGGGCATGTGCGCCCGGTCACGTCGGACCGCCACTTCCACTATCCTTCCCGCCTCACGCCTCACGAACCAATGCGATGACCGAGATCCTGGTGCTCTATTACAGCCGTGGCGGCTCAGTGGCGCGCCTGGCGCGGCAGATCGCGCGCGGCATCGGCGAGGTCGAAGGCGTCGGCGCGCGCATCCGCACCGTGCCGCCGGTGGCGGCGGTGACGCAGACCGCGGCGCCGCCGGTGCCGGACGATGGCGCCCCCTACGTCGAGGCCCGCGACCTGGTCGAGTGCGCGGGCATCGCACTGGGCAGCCCCACCCGCTTCGGCAACATGGCCGCACCGGTCAAGCATTGGCTCGATGGGCTCGGCGCCGAATGGGCCAGTGGCACGCTGGTCGACAAGCCCGCGGCGGTGTTCACCTCCACCGCGACGATGCACGGCGGCCAGGAATCGACCCTGCTGACGATGATGGTGCCGCTGCTGCACCACGGCTGCGTGCTGATGGGCATTCCGTACACCGAACCGGCACTGACCAGCACGCGCAGCGGCGGCACGCCGTACGGCGCCAGCCACGTCGCCGGCAGTGGCGACGACCCGCAACCCAGCGACGAGGAAGCGCAGCTCGCACGCGCCCTCGGCCGTCGCCTGGCGATGCTGGTCGCGAAGGTGGCCGCATGAGCGCGCGCTGGGTATTGATCGTGGCGCTGCTGGCGCTGGCGTCGGTGTTCGTGGCCTGGTTCGCGCCGCAGCCATCGCCCTGGGTCGCCCTGGCCGTGTTCGCGCTGCCGCCGGTGCTGCTGGCAGTCGCGGCGCTGCGCGGCAACCGCAAGGCGTCCTTCTGGGCCGGGGTGTTCGCGCTGGGCTGGTTCAGCCATGGCGTGATGGTGGCGTACTCCCGCCCCGGCGAACGCGCCCATGCCACGGCCGAGATCGTGCTGGCACTGGTGGTCGTCTTCGCCGGCAATCTGCCCGGGCTGCGGGCGCGGTTCGCGCGCAAGCGTTGAATCGGCTGACCTGGCGGGAGAGACCGGCGGCGGCCGTATAGCGGCCGTATAATTGCCGACATCTCCCCCAGCGCGCGCATCACGATGGATCAGCTCTGCATCGTCACCACCGGCGGCACGATCGACAAGATCTACTTCGACGACAAGTCGGACTACCAGATCGGCGAGCCGCAGATCGGCGGGATCCTGCGCGAGCTGGGCGTCGCCTTCCAGTTCAACGTGATCCCGATCCTGCGCAAGGACTCGCTGCACATCACCGCCGAGGACCGCCAGCTGATCCGGGCGACCATCGCCGCACAACCGGCGCGCCACGTGCTGATCACCCACGGCACCGACACGATGGTGGAGACCGCCAAGGTGCTGTCGAGCCTGGGCGACAAAGTAATCGTGCTGACGGGTGCGCTGAGCCCGGCCCGTTTCCGCGGTTCCGATGCCGAGTTCAACGTCGGCTGCGCGGTCGGCGCGGTGCAGTCGCTGCCGCCGGGCGTCTACATCGCCATGAACGGACGCATCTGGGATCCGACCAGGGTCCGCAAGAACGTCGCGGCCAACCGCTTCGAAGCGGACTGATCGCTGGCCGCGCATCAGAATCGACAACGCCCCGGCAATGCCGGGGCGTTTTTCTTCCAGGGACGCATGTCGCACCTGCGAATCCAGGCGCTGCATGTGTCGGCTAGTCCACCGGAACCGGCGGCAATGGCGCGATGGTCGCATCCAGCGCCGCCTTGGCATTGACGATGCCGGCACCAATCGGCCGTGACGGCCTGGCCCGGGTGGCCTTTGCCGTGGACTTGACCAGCGCTTCCACCTGCGCCGGCGTCTTCGGCGTACCAGCGACCGACTGGATGATCGCAACAACGCCGGTGACGTGTGGCGCTGCCATCGAAGTGCCGCTGCGCGTGCCGTAGATCTCGGTTTCGGGCCGGGTACTGCCGCTGTTGAGCGTCGAAAGAATGTGCGAACCCGGTGCGGCCACGTCGACCTTCCCTCCGTAGTTGGAGAAACCTGCCCGCCTGCCAGGCCGCGTGGTTGCCGCCACCGCGATCACGTTGTCGCAACTGGCCGGCGATGATCCCGCAACGTCAGCCGATTCATTGCCTGCCGCAACCACTATCGTCGTGCCGCGACTGACCGCGCTGTCGATTGCACGCTGGTAGGTACGGCCGCAGCTCGCGCGATGGCTCAGGCTGAGGTTGAGTACTTCGGCCGGATAGGGGTTTTCCGGGACGCCGGCGACAGCCCCGCCGGAGGCCCAGATGATCGCGTCGGCAACGTCCGAAACGTGACCGCCGCACGTACCCAGAACGCGCACCGGCACGATCCAGCCGGAATGCGCGACCCCGGCGACACCCTTGCCATTGTTGGTGACCGCAGCGATCGTGCCGGCGACGTGTGTGCCGTGCCAACTGGATGCCCGCGCGGGACGCCCCTCGCCGCACTGCCCGGCCCGTTCCCAGTCGCCGGGGTCGGACGGATCGCCGTCGCGTCCATCGCCATCGTTGGAGGACCGGGTGCTGCTGATGAAGTCGTAGCCGGGGCGGACGTTCTCGTCGAGATCGCTGTGCCGCGTGATGCCGGTATCGAGCACCGCGACCACCGTTCCGGAGCCGTCGCTGAGGTCCCAGGCCTCATCGGCGTCGATGCCGTTGTTGCCCCAGTAGGACCATTGGCGCCGATATCGCGGATCATTCGGGGTCAGCGCCGGCCGGACGATGTGGTCGACCTCGACGTATTCGACACCGGGATCGGCGGCGAACTGGCGCATCAGCGATTCGGCTTCGACGCGGTCGAGGCCGCGGTCGACGCTCACCACATCGGCGCCAGTGGCGATGCGGTGCAGGCGCTTGAGTGCCATGGCGTTGCCACGCCCGCGCGGCGTCGCCATTGCCTGAAGCGACCGTTGCAGCGCCGCGGGACTGGAATGGGCGGCGCTGTCGTCGCGATATTTGACGATGAAGCGATCGTAGCGATCACCGGAATTCATGCCGCTCAAGTTCAGGCGTGACTGCTGCGCTGACGCCGGAGCGGCGTGAGCCAGCGCCACTGCAAGCGCCCCACACAGTAGCTGGACACGAAACGAACGTGCTCGAAGGACTGACATGGTGTTGGATCCCCTTGTATCTAACCTTGCATCGAACTGCGAGTTGGCAGCCGGTCACGTGAGGGCACCGGCTGTGCGCACGACAGACGTCGACGTCTCACTCGAGTGCGGACATCGCCGGCCATCACGCAGATCGAAATGGAAAGGGTGAATGCCCCGTTTCCGAAGGCCTCGCGGGTGGCCGGTCCCGGACACGCGATGCATGTACCGGGAACGAGCGGCCCCACTCCGCTGAGTGCAATCTAGCAACGCGGGCCACCCACGCAACACCGCGCAGCGGCGCACCTGGACGGTATCGAACCCCCCGGAAGGCTCTGCGAAAAGCCGCCTGCGAGCGCCCCCGACACATTGGCGAAGCCCGGCTGGCATGACATCGATTTGATCGCCTCGATGCCGAACGACTAGCGACAACCCGAGCACATCCATCGACGCCAGAATGAAACGCGCCCCGGCCAGGACCGGGGCGCTGAGCAATTTCGCGATGACTCGCAGCCTGCAAAACGGTGCAGTCGCTGCCGCCGGGCGTCTACATCGCCATGAACGGACGCATCTGGGATCCGACCAGGGTCCGCAAGAACGTCGCGGCCAACCGCTTCGAAGCGGACTGATCGCACGACTGGCAGCAATCGCCCGGAAGCGCGCGGGATGCAAGAAACACCCCGGTATCAGCGGGGTGTTTTCTTGTCCATGGGCTACCGGACCGCTGCATCCACTGCCGATTTCGCATTGACGATGCCAGCTCCGATGGGCTCAGCCGGTCGTGACTTGGCACGTGACGCGGTGTGTTTGATCAATGCCTCGACCTGCGCAGGCGACTTGGGCGTGGCCACCGCCGACTGGATGAGCGCCACGACGCCGGCAACGTGCGGTGCGGCCACCGAGGTGCCGTCCGCGCTGCCATAGTCTTCTCTTTGGGGCTTCGTTTCGCCGCCGTTGGTCGTCGACAGAATGCCAATGCCGGGCGCCGCGATGTCGACCTTCGATCCATGGTTGGACGAACGCGTGCGTCGGCCCAACCGGTTGGTCGCCGCCACGACAATCACGTTGTCGCAGCTTGCCAGCCGCTGGCCGGAGACGTCCGTCGAACCGTTGCCGGCGGCAACGACCAACGTCGTCCCGCGGCTGACCGCGAAGTTGATCGCGCCTTGGAAGGTCGCGCTGCACTGCCCGGGACGCTGGAGGCTCAGGTTGATCACTTCGGCCGGATTGGCGTTGGCCGGAACTCCGGGGACGTCTCCTCCCGACGCCCAGACGATCGCGTCTGCGATGTCGGATTCAAAGCCACCGCAGGTGCCCAGCACGCGTACTGGCACGATCCTGGCAGCGGGGGCGACACCGGCTACTCCCTTGCCATTGTTGGTGACCGCCGCAATGGTGCCAGCCACATGCGTGCCGTGCCAGCTTGAGTCCCTCGCAGGACTCCCAGCTCCGCATTGCCCTGCCCTGACCCAGTCACCCGGATCAGAGGGATCGCCGTCGCGTCCGTTGCCATCGTTGGAAACGTCGGCGCGGCTGATGAAGTCGTACCCTGGCAGCACGTTCCCATCGAGATCACTGTGCCTCGTGATGCCGGAATCGATCACCGCCACTACGGTGCCGCGACCATCGCCGCGCCTCCAGGCCCTGGCGGCATCGATGCCATTGATTCCATGCAGCCCCCACTGGGATACGTAACTGGAATCCTTGGGCCGCTTGGCCGGCAACATGAGGTGATCGACCTCGACGTACTCCACGCTCGGATCGCTGGCGATCTGGCGCATCAGCGACTGCGCATCGACCCGGTCGAGCTTGCGGTTGACGCTGACCACATCTGCGCCCGTGGCAATCCGGTGAACGTGTTTCAAGGCCATGGCGTTGCCTCGCCCCTGCACGGACGATACGGCGTGGAGCGACCGCTGCAGTGCGGCGGAATCGACCTGGGCGGCGCTGCCGTCGCGGTACTTGACGATGAAGCGGTCGAAGCGGTCGCTGGCGCCCATGCCGGACAGATTCAGCCGCGAATCCTGTGCCGATACCGGAATGGCGACCGGCACGGCAATCACCAGTGCCGCGCACAGGCAGCGGGCACGGAACGAACGTGAGTGATCTACTGACATTTTGGGAATCCCCTTGTATCGAACTGCGGGAAGACAGCCGGCCCCACGCAGGCGGCATTCGGCTGAACGCAACACAGGAACGTCGACGCCACAGTGGAGTGCGACATCGCCGGCCATCACGCAGATCGAATGGAAGGAAAGGGTGAATGCCCCGTTTCCGAAGGCCCCGCGGGTGGCCGGTCCCGGACACGCGATGCATGTACCGGGAACGAGCGGCCCCACTCCGCTGAATGCAATGTAGCGGCGCAGCCAAGCGCGCAACACTGCGCACTGCGGCATCGCGCGCGGCATCGAAGATCCCGGCCGGCCCTGATGGCTGCTGCGCTGGAGCGATCCGCGACACAACATCGATGCAACGGCTGGCATGACAGCAACCGTTGTCCGCCCCAGCCCACAATGGGCTCCGCCAACCTTGGAACATTCATGGGCGTCGGGCAGAAAAAAGCGCCCCGGCCGAGACCGGGGCGCCAATGGTGTTTCGTGATCGCGCGAAAGGCGGCCGATCAACTCAGAACGTCACGCTCCAGCTGTTGATGTAGCCGGTATCGCCACCGGCGTTGTCGTTGACGCGCAGCTTCCACGTGCCGTTGAGCGGCTCGCTGGAGAGATTCAGCGTGACCGTCTTGTTGACGTTGTCGGCACTGCCGCCGGTACGGTTGTGGATGTTGTAGAGCGAGCCATCCGGCGCAACCAGATCCACCTTCAGGTCACCCTGGTAGGTGTGCACGATGGCGACCGTCACCGATGCATTGCTCGGTGCGTTGCCGGTCCGGCCCGACACGGTGACCGGGCTGTCGACCGTGGCGTTGTCGCTGATGGTGAAGTCGGCGGTGTTGCTGTAGGTCTGCGTGCCGCCGCCACCGCCGGTGGTGTAGCTGCCGGTCAGCGACAGGCCCGAGTACGCCGCGTAGCCGCGCACCAGCACGTAGTACTTGCCGGTCTGGGCGGTGGCGATGTTGCAGGTCTCGGCGTTGCTGCTGCTTTCGGACTTGCAGTCGAACGTCGTGGTGGTCGGTGCGCTGCCGAACTTGACGTACAGGTCGGCATCGCCGGTACCGCCGCTGGTGACGAACTTCAGGCCGGTGGCACCGGCGGGCACGTCGAGCGAGTAAAGCTTGTCGCTGCCGGCGGCGCCGCTGACGCCGGTCACGGCAACGCCGTTGGTCAGCGGCGTGGCGGTCGGCGGCGGCGTGGTGCCGTTGGTGGCATCGACCACGGCCTTGGCGTTGAGGATGCCAGGGCCGATCGGCTGCGAGGGCGTCGACGGGAACGCGGTGACGTTGCCCTTGATCAGCGCCTCGACCTGCGCCGGCGTCTTCGGCGTGGTGGCCACGGACTGGATCAGCGCCACTACGCCGGCAACGTGCGGGGTCGCCATCGAGGTGCCGTTGTAGGACGCATAGGTCTCGGCGCCCGGCGTGGTGGCACCGCTGTTGAGCGTGGACAGGATGTTCGAGCCCGGTGCGGCGATGTCGATCAGCGAGCCATAGTTGGAGAAGCTCGAACGTGCGCCGGTGCTGGTGATCGAGGCCACGGCGATGACGTTGTTGCAGTTCGCCGGCGAAGCGTTGGAGACGTTGGTGTTGTCGTTGCCGGCGGCGATGACCAGGGTGGTGCCGCGACCGACCGCGCCGTTGATGGCGGTCTGGGTGGTGGTGCCGCAGGCACCGCTGCCGCCGAGGCTGAGGTTGATGACTTCGGCCGGATTGGCATTGGCCGGTACGCCGCTGACGGTACCGCCGGATGCCCAGGTGATGGCGTCGGCGATGTCGGAGTCGTAACCGCCGCAGGTGCCGAGCACGCGCACCGGGACGATCTTGGCGCCGTACGCGACGCCGGCCACGCCCTTGGCGTTGTTGGTCACCGCGGCAATCGTGCCGGCGACGTGGGTGCCGTGCCAGCTCGAGTTCTGCGCTGCGTGGGTGCCGCCGCACTGGTTGGCGGTGACCCAGTCGCCCGGATCGCTCGGATCGCTGTCGCGGCCGTTGCCATCGTTGGACACCGCCGTGTCGATGATGAAGTCGTAACCCGGCAGGATGTTGGCACTGAGATCGCTATGGCTGGTGATGCCGGTGTCGAGCACCGCGACCACTGCGCCGGCGCCGTTGGTGACATCCCAGGCCAGGTTGGCCTTGATGCCGTAGGTGCCCGAATAGCCCCACTGCTCGCTGTATCGCGTGTCGTTGGGGGTCAGCAGCGGCTTGTTGAGCTTGTCGACCTCGACGTACTCGACGCTCGGATCGGCAGCGATCTGGCGCATCAGCGTCTCGGCCTCGACGCGGTCGAGCTTGCGCGCGGCGCGGACCACGTCGGCACCGGTGGCGATGCGGCGCACGTGGGTCAGGCCGACGACCTTGCCGGCCGAGCTGATCGCGCTGCGCATCGTGGCAGCGTTGGTCTGGGCGGCACTGCCGTCCTTGTACTTGACGATGAAGCGGTCGTTGCCGCTGTCGGCCTGCAGGCCGGAGAGATTGATGCGTGCCTGTTGCGCCAGGGCCGGTGCGGCGAAGCTGGCGGAAATCGCGACGACGGTGGCGACGGAGAGTGCGTGCATGCGGATGCGACGCGAGTGACGATCGGACATCGGATGGAACCCCCAAAGTCAGGAACTTCGTGATGGTCGGGTCCGGCCCGTGGAAGCGGATCCATCGCCGCGAATTCATCGCCGCGAGATCACCACGCCGGGGCCGGGCACGTTCGGCGGTCCGCCACGTCGAGGTGGCGACCGTTTGATGCCTGCAACCACGACCGCAGCGGGCTGCGGTCAACCGGGCAGCACGAACGCAGGGCGGTCACCTGGTCGGGGCTTGAGCCCTCATGGCGGTGACGGCGAGAGTGCGTGCTGCCAGGTCCTGCGCCCCGGCGTCCGGAAACCGCGCGACGAGGCCGAGAGCAGCCCCCTCCGCTCTCAAACCAGCTCAACGCAGCAATACCGGGACCCCCTACCGCCAATCGAATGAACAGGATTGGCAAAGTCACGGAAATGAGAAGGCCATCGCGTTCAGCCTTTCCGGCTGCGCATTCAGCTTGGATGGCGTAGCCCGGGTAAGCGGAGCGCACGGGGGGACAGACACGCGTTTACCCGGGTGCGCTTCGCTTACCCGGGCTACGGGGGACTCAAGGGGGCTTCAGAACATCCCGGTTTCGAGGCGGGCCGCTTCCGACATCATGTTGCGGTTCCACGGCGGGTCGAAAACGAGCTCGACGTCGGCCTCGGCCACGGTCGGGATCATCTCGAGCTTGTCGCGCACGTCGGCGACGAGGATGTCGCCCATGCCGCAGGCGGGCGCGGTCAGGGTCATGCGCACTTCGACGCGGCGCTTGCCCGCCTGCTCGGGATGCGGCTGGATGCTGGCCTCGTAGACCAGGCCCAGGTCGACCACGTTGATCGGGATCTCCGGATCGAAGCAGGTGCGCAGCTGGCGCCACACCAGTTGCTCGACGGCCTCGTCGTCGGCGCCCTCGGGCAACTCCAACGGCTCCGGCGGTTCCTTGCCGATGGCGTCGGCATCCCGTCCCGCGACGCGGAACAGGTTGCCTTCGACGAACACGGTGTAGCTGCCGCCAAGGCCCTGGGTGATATAGCCGATGCTGCCCGCGGGCAACGTCAGCTGTTCTCCCTGGGGGACCATGACAACGGCGCAATCGCGCTCGAAACGGACGGGTTCGCTGCTGCGGGAATACATGCCGGATAGATTGGGGTGCCGCGACCCGGCACAAGGTCCGCGATTCTAAACTGTATGGCCTAAGGGTATGGCCGCCCGGCTATGCTGTTGCATTGACCGTCCGCCGAGTTGTCGATGACCCCACCCGCCCCGCCTGCCCGCCGCGTCTCGTGGTTTTCGTGGTTGCTTTTGCTGCTGGGCGCCTGCGGGTTTGCCGCCGTGTGGGTGCTGCTGAGCCTGTACACCGGCCGCCAGAACGGCTGGATGGCCGTGCTGGGCGCGCTGGACATCGCCCTGATGCTGCGCCTGGGCGGCTGGCGCCCCGGCCCGAAGCGGCTGCTGGCGGGGGTGATCGCCACCGCCGCGATAGTGGTCGCCGCCAACTGGTTCATCACCGCGACCCAGCTCGGCGCGATGCTGGGGATGCCACCGTGGGACTCGGCGATGCGGCTGGGGATCCACCATGCGTGGATCCTGGTGCAGCTGGCCAATGGGGTCGCCGACCTGGCCTTTATCGTGGCGGGGCTGGTGGTTGCGGGGTGGCTTTCGCGTTGAGGCGTCTGCTTCCCGGGTGCGCTGCGCTTACCCGGACTACGGCCAGCGGCTAGGGGGATTCGTCGAGGCAGGTCTCGAAGACGGCCACGGCTTCGTTGATCTCCGCCACCGACAGCGCGCCGTAGCCGAGCAGCAGGCCGGCCCGGTCCGGTGGATCCAGGTAGTACGGCCGGATCGGATACAGGCCCAGGCCGAGGCTGCGTGCGCGGGCGATGAACGCCTCGCCCTGCTCCGCGCTGCGACCCTTCAGCCAGACCACCAGGTGCATGCCGGCACGCGAGTCGTTGATCTGCAGTCGTCCCCGGCTGCAACGCTGCAGGCCATTGAGCAGTGCCGCGCGGCGTTCCTTCAAGGTTTTCCAGGTGCGCCGCAGGTGGCGCTCAAAGCCGCCGTCGGCGATGAACCGCGCAAGCGCGGCCTGCTCGATGCCGCACGAGCCGAAGTCGTCCTGCCACTTGGCGTTGACGTAGTCACCGCGCAGCCCTGGCGGCACCACCAGGTAACCCAGCCGCAGCGACGGGAACATCACCTTGGAGAACGTGCCGACATAGATCACCCGGGCGCTGTCGTCGAGTGAGCGCAATGCCGCCAGTGGCCGCGCGTCGTAGCGGAACTCGCCGTCGTAGTCGTCCTCGAGGATCCAGCTGCCATGCCGGCGGGCGTAGTCGATCAACGCCAGCCGGCGTTGCAGCGACAGCACCGCGCCGCTGGGAAACTGGTGCGAAGGAGTCACGCACACCAGCTTCGGTGCCGGCACGGGCAGGTCGTCGCAGACCAGGCCCTGTCCGTCGACGCCGACAGTACGCACCTTCGCACCGTGGATCTGCAGGGCTTCGCGCATCGCCGAGTAGTGCGGCTCTTCCAGCACCACCTCATCGCCCGGATCGAGCAGCACGCGCGCCGTCAGCGCCACCGCCTGCTGGGTGCCGTGGACGATGACCACGTCCTCGGGCTGCGCCTGCACGCCACGGCGGCGGCCCAGGTAGTCGCATACCGCTTCGCGAAGCGCCAGCAGCCCCTGCGACGGCGGATAGGTCGGCGAGGTGTAGGCAGCGGCGTGTGCCAGTTCGCGCGCCCAGGCGCTGGTCAGCGCCGGATTGGTCAGCGGCACCCCGTACTGGAAGGCATAGCGCACGCCCGGCACGGCGCGTCCGGGGATGCGCAGGTGGTCGTGGATGACGCGCGCGCGGCGGGCGAATTGCGACTGCGCCGGCAAGGGCGCGTCCACCGGATGCATCGGCCGCGCCGATTGCACTGGCGGGGTGACGTAACTGCCCGATCCGACCCGTCCATCGACGAAGCCCTCGGCGCGCAGCTGGTCGTAGGCGGCCAGCACGGTGTTGCGCGAGACACCCAGTTCGCGCGCCAGCTGCCGGGTCGCCGGCAACCGCGCGCCCTGGCTCACCCGGCCGGCGAATACGGCGCTCTTGAGGGCGCGGGTCAGCTGCGCGTGCAGCGGACCGCTTCCGTCGAGTTGCAGGTGCATGGCCGGCCTCCTGGAGGGGCATGGCGGATTGGCCCCATTCAAGCCCGATGAATTGGACCTTGCCAGTGCCACTTTGCCACGGCTCCATAGGGCCAATCCCGTGCGAATGGACCCGACCATGAAAGTGCCCGCCCGCGACCATGCCTCCCCGACCGCCACCCCGTGGGAACGGCCCGCGGCCTGGGCCTGGATTCTGCTCGGCGGCCTGACCGTCGGCGCCTTCGACCTGATGTTCGCGATGATCTGGTGGGCGCCCCTGGGCACCTCCCCGATCCGCATTCCGCAGTCGGTCGCGGCCTGGCTGATCGGTCGTGACGCCGCCTTCGCCGGCGGCGCCGCCACGGCCCTGTTCGGGGCGGCGGTGCACTTCTACCTGATGACCGCGATCGTCGCGATCTACCACGTCGCCAGCCGCGGCCGGCCGTGGCTGCTGCAGCATCCGCTGCGCAACGGCATGCTCTACGGCGCGCTGTGCTACGTGCTGATCCACGTCATCGCCGTGCCGATGTTCTCGGCGGCGCCGCCGCGGCGGTTCCTGCTGGACTGGTCGATCGCCTGTCTGCTCGCGCACATGCTGCTGGTGGGCGTCCCCTGCGCGTTGTTCGCGCGCAGGTGGCACCGGACCGACGACTAGCGCTCGTTACCGCGGCCAGCGGAAGTAGCCGGAAACGCGCCGAACTCGCCGTTGGCCAGCCGTTCCGGCGAATTGCCTGCCGCATCTTCGGCGCGCATGTCCGCTCCCTTGGCCCCAAGCGCCTCAAGCACGTCCTTGCGACGGAACAGCGCCGCATACATCGCGGCAGTCTGGCCGGCATTGTTGCGCTGATCCGGCGCACACTCGGCGCGCAGCAGGCGACGCGCGATCGACAGCTCTCCCTTGAAGATCGCACCCATCAGCGCGGTATTGCCGCGCTTGTCCTGCGCACACGGGTCCGCGCCAGCCGCCAGCAACTGTTCCACTGCCGCCGCATGCCCATGGTAGGCGGCAAGAATCAACGCCGTGTATCCCTTCTCGTCGCGGACATCGAGGTCGAAGCCTGCGGCAATGAATTCATCGAGCATGGACTGATGGCCGCTGCGCGCGGCGTCGAAGAAATAGCCTTGCAACTGCGTGCGCAGCTGCGTTGCCTGAAGTGCTTGCGCGTCGCCGGACTTGCCCGGCTGTGCGCAGGCGCCGCCGGTGGCAAGCGCCAGCAATAAACCCAGGAAGACATGGGAGCAGTGGTAAGTGCGCACATTGATTCTCTGTCAAGGCGCGCACCGCGGCCCGCCGCGGTGCGCGAGGGGAAACGCCCTCAGTCCTGCAATGCCGCGGCCAACTCGCGGACGCGGGCGAGATCGCCCTTGGCCTCACGACTGACGCCGGTGCCGTACTGCGGATCGGCCTTGTACAGGAACGAAAGGATGATGTGCTTGCTCTCATCGTCGCTACCGGCCAGCGACTGGCCAAAGCTGCGAATCAGATCCTGGCGTTCCTTCGCGCTGAAGGATCGATACAGGTCTCCTGCCTGCTTGAAGTTCTGCTCGCGCCGGATCTTCGCCTGCTGGGTGCTGCCCGTCAGCGGCAACTGGCTCGGGCGCGCGCTGCCCTCTTGTGGTCGCGGTTGCAGTCGGCTCGGCTCGTAGTTGACCCCGCTGGCGGTGCGACCGTTGTTCCCCGATCCATCCTGGTTGACGTTGTGGACAGCCACCCTCGGTCGATTGATCGGCAGCCCCAGCCCATTGGCCCCGAGGCGATAGATCTGGGTGTCGGGATAGGCGAACAGTCGTCCCTGCAGCAAGCGGTCCTCGGACGGCTCGATGCCCGGCACCAGGTTCGCTGGCGACAGCGCGACCTGCTCTGTTTCCTGGAACACGTTGTCGACGTTCCGGTTCAACACCATCTCGCCGATCTTCCGCTCCGGCACGCCGGGCCAGACCTTCGTGGCGTCGAGCGGATCGAAGTCGAACTTCGCAAGGTCCTCAGGTGCCAAAACCTGGATCATCAGGTCCCATCGCGGGTACTCACCGCGCTTGATCGATGAGACCAGGTCGTTGGTCAGATGGCTGTAGTCGCGCCCCTGGACCTTCTCAACCTGTTCCGGATCGAGGTTCCGGATCCCCTGCAGGGACTTCCAGCGGAACTTGACGTAGCTCACTTCGCCGGCGGCGTTGACCAGCTTGTAGGCATGCACCCCGTTACCGTCCATGAAACGGTAGCCAGCGGGAGTTCCGTCGTTGGAGTACAGCCGGGTCAACGTATGGGTCGACTCTGGCACGTGCGAGAAGAAGTCGAAACGGCGCGAATCGTCGTCCAGGTTGGTGCGCGGCTCGGGCTTGACCGAGTGCACCATGTCCGGAAACTTGATCGCGTCACGGATGAAGAAGGTCGGAAAGTTGTTGCCGACCAGATCCCAGTTGCCCTCGCTTGTGTAGAGCTTGACGGCGAAGCCATGCGGGTCACGCAGGGTCTCGGGCGAATGATTGCCGTGAACGACCGACGAGAACCGAACGAAGACGGGTGTCCTCGTGCCCGGCCGGAACACCTGCGCCTTGCTCAGCCCGGAGATGTCCTGCGTCGCCACGAACTCGCCATGGGCGCCGGTGCCGCGGGCATGGACCACGCGCTCGGGAATCCGCTCGCGATCGAAACGCTGAAGTTTCTGCACCAGCTGCACGTCCTGCAGCAGCGTCGGCCCGGTTGCGCCGGCCGTCTGCGAATTCTGGTTGTCGCCAACCTTTGCGCCGCTGTCGAGGGTGAGCATCGACTGTGCGCTGGCCGTCTGGACCAGGGTTGCGGGCAACAACAGCAGCAGCGCGAGGTTCGAATGTCGTCCGTGTCTCATGAGGCGTCTTGACTCTGGCTGAAGAGCCAAGAGCATTCACGAGGCACGTGGCGAAGAGAAATCACTTGTTCCGATCGGAACCATTCACCTCAACGATGACTGACAACGACTACTGCACCCCTCGATCATGCGCGCGTGATCAGCTACTTCTGCTATTGACGTAGCGGACCGCGTCACTGCGCTGAGTCCGTTCCATCACCTTCCACATCACTGCCGATCGGCTTGACGGGACGACCGGGTCCTTGCGGCATGAGCATGGCACCAACATCCTTCGACACGCTGCGCAGGTGCATGTCCTGCTGCGGGAACGGCATCTCGATGCCGGCCTCGCGCAGCGCCGCGTGCACCCGCGTCATCAGCTCACTGCGGATGTTGGTCCAGTTCTCGAAGTCGTAGGTCCATGCGCGGATCGCGAAGTTGAGCGAGCTCGCGCCCAGCCCGGTGAACAGCACCACCGGCGCCGGCGAGCGGGCCACGTGCGGCGTTTCGGTGGTGACCTTCGCCAGCAGCGCCATGACCTGCGACGGCTCCGAGCCGTAGCCCACGCCCAGGTCGATATCGATGCGACGGCTCATGTCGAGCAGGGTCCAGTTGGTGAGTTTCTCCGAAAGCAGCGTGCCATTGGGCACGACCACGTCGGCGCCGTCGAAGGTCTTGATGGTGGTGGCACGCATGCCGATCTCGCGCACGCGACCGGCCGTGCCGGTGATCTCGACCACGTCACCGGGCTGGATCGGCCGCTCGAACATCAGGATCAGGCCGGATACGAAATTGTTGACCACGTTCTGCAGGCCAAAGCCGATGCCGACGCCGAGCGCGCCGAACAGGAAGGCGAGCTGCCCGACCTTGAAGCCGGCTGCGGCCAACGCGACCACCAGGCCAATCAGCAGCAGCGCGTAATAGCTCAGCGACGCCACCGAGTTGCCGACACCGCGCGGCAGCGACATCTTCGGCAGCACCTGCTCCTGCAGCAGGAAGCGGACCGTGCGGGCGGTCCAGTAGGCGATGAACACAGAGACCGCGAACACCAGGATGTGGCCCAGGCTGACGGAGATCTCGCCGAACTTGACCGAGTACGTGAGTATCGACTCGACCACGCCGTACACCGGCCGGAAGATGCGGAAGCGGCTCATCGCGAAGGCGATCCAGCCGAGCACCGCGGCGATCTTCAGCAGCTTGTTGAACCCCCCCAGGATCGGCGCGGCGTGTTCCCTGGCGATGCGGAAGCGCGAGGCGCTGCGGCGCGCGATCATCAGCTGCAGCAGCGTGTTGAACACGTTGATGCCGGCGTACAGCACCAGCCCGAGGTAACCGCTGTCGACCACGCCGGCGGTGAGCATCTCCGCCAGCGACACATTGCCGACGATGTTGGACACCGCCGAAGCCGCCAGCAGCACCGTGGCGCCCCAGGCGATCACATGGATGATCCGGCTCGCCCGCGCCGCCGGGTCGGACCCGGGCAGCGCGCGGCGCGAACGCCATAGCAGCAGCCACAGCATCAGCACCATCGCCAGCAGGGTCAGGCCAAGGTAGTACCAGCGGTACATCAGCTCGCTGGCGAGGAAGACGAAGCCGATGCGCTCGACCAGGTACAGGCCGGTGGCGACGAAGGGCCAGTATCCGAGCAGGCGCTTGCTGTCGGGCGGCAGCAGGCGCAGCACCGGCACCAGCGCCACCAGCATCGCGACCTGGTGCGCGAGCAGTGGCGCATCGGGCTCGAACACCAGCACGCCCATCATCGACAACAGGATCCATGAGGAAATCGGCCGGCGCAGGACGCGGTTGTAGGCTTCGTTTTCCAGCCCGGTCGGCGCCTGCTTGCGCGTACGGAAACTCAGCCACACCAGCAGCGGCAGCAACAGGATCTGCAGCCAGTGCAGTGCGCGCTGGTTGCCCAGGTCGGCCGCGCTGTACTGGCTGACGAAACGGCTTTCGATTTCCAGGCCGGTGCGGATCGAATCCAACGCCGACTCGGTGCCGCGCTGCTCGCGCTGCGCCTCCCACAACGGCGGTGCATCCAGGCGTATCAGGCGGCTGTCGATGTAGTCGATGGCCTGGTTTACGGCCTTCTGGCCGGCCTGGATCCGCGCCTCCACCGCGTTGCCGCGCCGGCCCAGCGCGATCTGCTTTTCCAGCGGCGCCGACAGCGCCTGCTCGGCCTGCTTGAGTTTGGCAACGACCGACTCGATGCGGTTGTCGAGGGCATTGGCCAGGCTGCCGGCCTGTGCGGCGACCTTGGTCGCTTCCCAGTCGGCACGGCGGCGTGCGAGCTCGGCGGCATCCTCGCCGAAGGGCGCACTGGCCTGGCGCAGGTCGGACTGCCAGCGTGCGTACTGGCGGGCGTCGAACTTCCAGTGCCGGTCCAGGCTTTCCAGCCGCATCACCGGCAGCGTGCGCAGGTCCTTGGAGACCAGCAGCTTGGCCTTCTCGCTCACCGAGCGCTCGATCGTCGCCAGGCGCGGAGACAGCTCCTTCGTCAGATCCGAAGTCGTTGCCCGCAGGGTCACGTCCTGGGAGAAGCGCTCGTCATCGTCGGCGCGGATCGGGATGTCGGCGACCGGGATGGCCGTGGGTCCCTTTTCCTTGGTCTCGACCAGCGTTGGCGCGGTCTGCGCGGCTGCTTCGGGAATGGCGAACATGCCCGACAGGCACAGGACACAGGCAAGCAGGGCGGGAATGCGCGACATCGTGGCTCCAGGCCGTCAGGCGGGGTCCGCTGACTGGCACCTGCGGGGGCAGCTGCAGCGCGGAAGCTGCGGCAGAGCAAACCCCAGTGGCGCGGCATCGTCAACGCTTGATGGCGCCAGGCATCGCACTTTCACATCGTCATCACAGCTTCGAATCGCCGGCATTGCGCACCGCCAGACGCTGCGGCCAGTCGATGGACTGGCCGCAGCAGGTGCCAATTACATCGTTGAAGCCTTCACCGACACGCCGCTGAAGCTGCTCACGCCCAGCACCTTCACGTAGTACGCACCGGCGGCCGGAGCGTTGAGGGTGATCGTCTGGTTGTTGCCCGGTCGCTGCGAGATTGCGTCGTAACTGGTCGTGGTCGGCTCGCTGCCGTTCTTCACCAGCAGCTTCACCTGTCCGGTGCCGCCGTAGGTGATCACGTTGAGGCGGGCCGTCCCCGCAGTCACGGGGAACACATACACGTAGCCATCGTTGGCGTTGCCGCGCAGGCCGGTCTTGGCGATGCCGTTGGACAGCGGCTGGCCGCCGGTCCTGGCCACGATTACCGCTGCACCCGCATCGACGATGCCTGTCCCGAGCGGCCGGTCCGGCGTGGTCGGGAACGGTCGCGCAGTCTGCTTGAGCAGCGCCGCCAGTTCGCCCGGCGTCTTCGGCGAGTCCAGCGCGCTCTGCACGATCGCCGCGACACCGGCGACGTGCGGTGCCGCCATCGAAGTGCCGACCATGCCGCCGTAGCCGGCGACCGTGGGCACGGTCGTGCCCATGTTCACCGTCGACCAGATGTAGCCCTCGACCTGGCTGGCGCCGTCGTTGATGCCGCCACCCGGGGCGGCGATGTCGATGCGCGCGCCATAGTTGGAATAGCTGGCGCGACGACCGCTGATGCCCGAGGAGCCGACGGTGATGACGTTCTGGCAGTTGGCCGGCGAGTGCGACGACACGTCGCCGTTGTCGTTGCCGGCGGCCACCACAATGGTAGTTCCGCGCGAAACCGCGCTGTCGATCGCGGCCTGCGTCGGTGCATCGCAGCTGCCGCTGCCGCCCAGGCTCATGTTGATCACTTCGGCCGGATACGGGTTGTCCGGCACGCCATCGACGTGGCCACCGGAGGCCCACACGATCGCGTCGTTGATGTCGGAGTCGTAGCCGCCGCAATGGCCAAGCACGCGCACCGGCACGATCCTGGCGTCGCGGGCGACGCCGGCCATGCCGACGCCGTTGCCGGTGACTTCGGCAATCGTGCCGCTGACATGGCTGCCGTGCCACGAGCTGTCGCGCTTCTGACTGCCGTTGAAGCACTGATTGGCGGCGACCCAGTCGCCGGTGTCGGCACCGCCGGCGACGCGGCCGTCGCTGTCGCGGCCCGACACTTCGTGATCGAAGATGAAGTCGTAACCGGGCAGCAGGTTGGCGGCCAGGTCGGGATGCTCGGTGACGCCGGTGTCCAGCACGGCGACCACCACGCCCGCGCCGGTTGCATTGGCATCCCACGCCGTCTGCACGCCGGCACCACCCACCGGGTGATTGAAGTGCCACTGATGCGTGGTGTAGTACGGATCGTTCGGTGCTGCCGTGGCCTGGCGCAAGCGGTCCGGCACGACGTACTCGACCGCCGGATCGGCGGCGATCGAGCGCATCAGGTTTTCGGCTTCGACGCGATCGAGCCTGCGCGACAGGCGCACGAGATCGGCGCCGCTGCCGGCAAGGCGGCGAAGGTGGCGGGCACGCGGGGCGGCCATGCCGGCACGCGCGGTGACGGCGCGAGCAGCCACGGCGTCGATGGCCCGCGTGAGTTGCGTGGCATCGGCCTTGGCGGCGCTGCCGTCACGGTACTTGACGATGAAGCGGTCGTAGCCGTCGCTGTTGCCGGCTGTCGCACCCGTGTCGGCGCGAATGACCGTGGGCTTGCCGGCGGCGGCGGAGAGGGCGGTGCCGGTCGCACCGGCGACGAGGATGGCGGCAAGCGCCACCGAGAGAGTCTTGCGCTGCATGGGTTGGATTCCGGAGGTGTTGGTGGTCGGCACGAAGCGGGCGCCGCATGGCGACGCCCGCGGTGGTTACCAGCTGAAGCCAGCGCCCGCGCCGACGCTGGAGTCGTCGCTGGTGAAGGCGGCGCCGGCGGAAACGCTGGCGCGGTTGTTGTTGAACGCACGCTGGTAGCCGACGGAAATCGCCGCCTCGCTGCCGTAGGTGCCCACGCCCACGCCGACGCGATTGGCGCCGGACAGGCCCGAGGTGTTTGCCGACATCTGCGCCATCGCCGCGCCCATCGCGCCGACGCGCTGGATGCGCTCGTCCTGCTTGATGAAGCGGCTGTTGACGGTGTCCTGCCAGTCGTCCAGCGCCTGGAAGCGCGAGTCGGTGTAGGCATTGGCCTGGCCCAGCGTCTGCGTGGCCTGGCTGCGCACCTGTGCGACGTTGGCGGCGTCGGTGTCGGCCGTGCCGGCGGCGACGTTCACCACCTGGCGCTCGCCACCGACGGTGCCGACCGAGACCGTGTTGGCGCGATCGGCGAGCGAACCCTGACCGATGGCGACGGCACCGGTCGCTGCCGCATCCACCGTGGCTCCCTGGCCCAGCGCCGTCCCGCCGGCAGCCAGTACCGACGCACTTTCGCCGACCGCGACGGCATTGGTCGCCGCCGCCGCGATCGTCGCGTTGGCGCCGACTGCGGTGCTGCCGTCGGCTTCGACGCGGGCGTTGCCGCCGAGCGCGGTGTCGTTCGGGCCTGCGGCGAATGCACTGTTGCCGATGGCCACGCCGTTGCTGCCCTGCGCGCTCGCCGACGAACCCATCGCCACCGCCTTGCTGCCAGCGGCGACGGACGCCTTGTCGCTGCCATCACCGTTGCCGTCGACGGCGATCATGTCGATCTGCCCGGTGGCGCCGCGCAGGCTTTCGATGTCGCTCTCGACGGCGCCCAGGCGACCGTCGACGTCGTCGATGCGGGTATTGGTGTCGGCCAGCCCCTGTTCGACCGCATCCACCCGCACACCGGCATCGCTCACGCCCTGGGCGATCTGGTCGACCCGGTCCTGCACGCCGTCGATGCGCGAGCCGGCATCGACCAGGCCCTGCGCCAGACCGTCGACGCGCGTGCCCAGCTCCGCCGTGGCGGCATTGAGCTGGTTGACGTTGACCGCGTCGGTGCCGTTCTTGCCGGCGGCGACGTTGGTCACCTGGCGCTGGCCGGTGGCGCTGCCGACCGAAACTTCACCTACCGAGTTCTGCCCGCTGAGGCGGCCGCTGCCATCGACGTAGTTGTTCAGTGCGCCGACGGTGGTACGCGAGCCGGCGCCAAGCGCCACCGAGTTGGCGAAGCTGGCATTGCTGCCCGCGCCCAGTGCCATCGCATTGGGCGTGGCCGCATTCACCACGCTGTTGGAGCCCAGCGCAATCGAGTTGTCGCTGGCCGCGCCGGAGGTGCTACCGGCCACCCTGGCATTGGCGCCCAGCGCCATGGCATTGGCGGCGTACTGCACCCTGGCGCCATACCCCATGGCAGTTGAGTTGAGCGACTTCATCGCGCTGAAGTCGAGCGAGTCGGGCACGTAACCCGGCGCAGCCGGATCACCGCCCGTTCCGGGCCTTACGGCAGGCGCCAGGTCCTGCACGGCCGCGTTGGCACCGATGGCCAGGCTCTGCATGCCGCCGGCGGTCGCCGTCGTTCCCAATGCCGTGGCCGTCTGGCTCGCCGCCGCCGCCGAGCCGATCGCGGTGCCGTTGGCCGTGAACAGGTACTCGCCGAAGATCGTCGCAGGTGCGCCCACCTGGGCGTAGTAGGCCGTGTAGGCCTTCTGGCCCACAACTGTATTGTTGCTGCCGGGCGCAACGGCACTGTAGCCGATGGCGATGGAGTTCGCGCCCACGCCCGGCTCGATCCGGGAGTTCTGGTGGTACCCGGCCCAGTTGCCGATGGCGACGGCGTTGTCGCTGTAGGCCTTGGCGTTGGCGCCCAAGGCAACCGAGTTGTACCCCTGCGCGGCCGAAGCAAACCCGATGGCCACCTGCCCGGTCGCATTGATCGGGGTATTGCTGCGGGCCACGTTGGTGTTGGCGTACAGCGGCAGATAGCCTGCGGTGGTGGACAGCGATCCAATGGCAACGCTGTTGGCGGACGTGGCCCAGGCCTGATCGCCGATCGCGGTCGTGCCGACCGCCGATGCTGCCGAGTGCACGCCCAAGGCGATCGAGTTCTGGCCGCTGGCTGCGGCGCCGGTTCCGATCGCCATCGCGTTGGCCGCGGTTGCCGTGGCTGCGCTGCCGATGGCCGCTGCGTCGTCGGCGCTGGCGCTGCTGCCGCCCAACGCGAGCGAGCCGCTGCCGCTGGCGTTGCTGCCGGCACCGAAGGCGCTGCTGGACGCGCCGGCGGCCGCGCTGCGGGTGCCGATCGCGGTGCTGTCGCTTCCTTCGGCAATGGCGCCATGGCCATAGGCGCTGGCGTTGTCGCCGGTGGCGGCGGCGTTGAAACCGCTGGCGGTGCTGTTCGCGCCAAGTGCGAACGTGCCGGTGCCCAACGCGGTGCTGTTGCCACCAGCGGCCCAGCTGTAGGCACCGTACGCGGCGCTGTTGTCGCCCTCGGCCAGCGCGAAGGCGCCGGTCGCGGTCGACGCCGCTCCGGCGGCCACCGCATCGACCCCGCAGGCGACCGCGTCGGGATCGCCGGCCGAACCGAGCAGGTTGCCGTTCGCATCGACACAGAACGCCTGCGCGCCGGCAACTGCCGGGGCCAGGCCCAGGGTGAGGACAATGGCGTGGGCCAGGCGTGCCGGACGCGGTCGAGCGACAGCAGGAAACAGTGTCATTTCATTCTCCATCGACACACCCTCGGGGCTGCGTCGGTTGCGATTGCTTGGGGTGGGCGAGGCGTGCGTCGACAGATCCCCTGAACGCACTCTTTCAGCCTATGCAGCGCAATCGGGCGTGGATTTGATCACCTGTGCCAAGGTTTGGCCGTGCGTTCCAGCCGTACGCATTCTTTCGTCGAAGTCATGCCCTGGAAGCGCGCACCTGTCCTGGCGTCATGCCGAGCGACCGGGCACCGCAAAGCACCGGCTCACTTCGGCGACCCTGACTTGGGGTTCTTTCCTTTGATTGTTTGTTCCACCGGACAGGCCTGAACAATGGTCAGTAACGTTCCGACGCCCGCGCCTGCCCCGGCGTCATGCCGAAGCGCCGCTTGAACAGGCGCGTGAAGGCATGCAGGTCGACGAAGCCATGCTGGAACGCGACCTGGCCAATGTTGGCCTGCGCCGGTGAAGCGGCCAGCGCGGCGCGGCAGCGCTGCAACCGGGTCTCGCGCAGATAGCCGAGCACCGTCAGCGATTGCGCGCAGAACAAGCGGTACAGCGATGTGCGCGAGCAACCCACTGCCGCGGCGATTTCGTCCACCGACAGGTCGTGGCGACGGAAATGGGTCTGCACGTACAGCTTCGCCTTCTCCAGCAGGATCCCCTGGCCGCTGCCCGAACCGCCCGCAGCGACTTCCGGCGCGCGCAGCGCCATCACGGTCAGGTCGACCATGTTCGACAGCATCCGCGTGCGCGCATTCCCTGCCAGCTCGCCACCGCGCGCGGCCAGCAGACGCAGCTGCGCCTTGAGCACGTTGGACACGACCGGATCGTCAATCGGGATCACCGCCCGTCCGGACCCGCCGTCATCACCGACGCGCGGGCGCAGGTCCTCATGCCGCGGCAGCTGCAGGCACAGGTCGGAGTGCGCCGTCCATTGGGCGTGCTTGACCGCACCGGTATCGAGCACGAAGAGATCGCCCTGGCCAACTTCAATGGCCTCAGGTCCCGCGTGGGCGCTGATTTGCGCCTGTCCGGACAAGAGGAAGACCAGACGGAAGCCCCCCTGCGCCGGGTTGAAGGGCCGCACCCGCGCCGCCATCGCCCGGCTGTGCAGGAAGCGCGTGTCGCCATCGCCCCAGGCGCTGTACTCGCCGACGAACCGATGCGCGCCCGCGGCGCCGGGATGCAGTTGCAGGTCCCAGTTGTAGCGCTCGCGCGAGACCTGGCGCCACTGCTCGAGCGTGAAGCTCTTCAGGCCATCGCTGCGAGCCTCTGCTGCGCCGGCAATGGCCCCGCGGCGTGATCGCCCGCCGGCTGCGCCATGACCGGGGGCTGCTTCGGATTTTCGCTTGCCGTCTGCCATTGAACTGCCACGGCAGCACCCCCCCCGGGGCCGGCACGCGGACTACTGCTGCTTCGAGCCACGGGCTCGCCAGCGCTGATTAGCGCAGGCCCGGGGCAGCGCCGGCTTGTCCTGACACGTCATCGGTTTGCCATCACGCGACAATCATCCGCGGGTGCGAACCTGCCTCGCTGTCGCAACTGCTGTCGGTTCCCCGCCTTGGCCGGACCCCTGATCCGCATCACCGCCCTGACCCACTACCGCGAGCTCGTCCGCGAGCTCGGAGGTAACCCCGAGGCGCTGCTGCGCGACTTCAATATCGCGCCCGACCTGCTCGACGTGCACTACGCGATGGTGCCGATGCTGTCGCTGGTGCATCTGCTGGAGCGCACCGCCTCGGAACTGGATTGCCCGGATTTCGGCCTTCGCCTGTCGCAGCAACAGGACTGGAACATCGTCGGCCCAGTGGCGCTGATCGCGCGCAACTGTCCCGATGTCGGCGCGGCGCTTGACGATTTCGCCCGCTTCATCGGCTTCTACAGCGCCGGTACCGTGTTCGAACTCGATCGCACCACCGAGCCCGATGCGCCGCGACTGACTTACCACTTCGAGCTTGGCAAGCCAGTGGGCCCCAGCCGGCACGCGGTGGAACGTGCCCTGGGACTGATGCACCACGTCGTCGGCATGCTGCTGGATGATCGCGCCTTCCACGCCCAGGCCGTGCTTTGTCGCCACGAACCCGCTTTGCCCCATGCGCACTACCGCAAGTACTTCGGCACGCAGGTCCTGTTCGGCCAGGAGATCAACGCCCTTGTCCTGACGCGTGCCCAGATCGCCCGGCCCATCGATCGCCACAACCGGATGATGCGGGCGTTCCTCGTCGACTTCGTCAGCCGCGAGATCGACCAGCAACCCCGCAACGTGCGCGAGCATGCAACAGCATCGATCGATCGCCTGCTCCCGACGGGACGTTGCTCGCTTGTCAGCGTGGCCGAGCAGTTGGCCATGCACTCGCGCACCCTGCAACGGCAGCTCGCGGACGATGGCCTGACCTTCGAAGCCTTGCTTGATGCCGTACGACGCGACCGCGCCCAGGGTTACCTGGCCGAACCGGCCATGCCGATGACCCAGATTGCCGGCCTGCTCGGCTTCAGGGAGCAGAGCTCGTTCAACCGGGCCTGCCGGCGCTGGTTCGGCCAGACGCCCCAGGCCATGCGGCAAGCGCTGCTCGACGCGGCACCTTGACCTGGGTGCCCACGCTGTCGGATTCGCGTTCCCGTTCCTGGCTCGCGTTGCGAACGGATGACTGCAACGGTGCTGGCCAGACTCAAGGGCGTGCAAGCGCCCGACCACCCGTCCCACCGACTGAAGAGGATCCGGCCATGTTGAAAGCAGCCCTGATTGTGTTTGCGATTGCCGCCATGGGCGGCCTGTTCCTGGCCTCGCACGTCCTGCGCGGCCGGCTGGCGCCTTGGGTTGTCTCCGTCATGCATGCATTGCTGGGCGCCACCGGGCTGGTGCTGGTGATCATGGGAGTGGGCCAGGGCGGCGCACCGGCGCTGGCGACTGCGGCATTGGCCATCCTGGGCCTGGCTGCGCTCGGTGGTTTCTATCTCGCTTCGATCCACATGCGCAGCAGGGTCGCGCCCAAGGCGGTCGTGTTCGTGCACGCGGGCGTGGCCGTGACCGGCTTGCTGGTGCTGCTCTGCGCGGTGATCGGGCTGTAAGGCGTCCGCGCCGACTCGCCCGTTCACAGTCATGCCACTGCAATTGGCTCCGTTGATCCGGAGCCGAGTGGCTCTCCAATCTGCTGTTTCAGACCGATAGCGTGGTGCCATTGGCGCGTGACCGAACGCGCCGCACCAGCGAGACCGTCATGGCCCTGCGCTATCACGCACTTTCCGCTTCGGCGCCGTTGCCGCCCCCGCGCGACGGGCAATGGCTGGAGCTGGCCGTCGGAAGCGAAGCGCCGCTGCGCCTGCCGCGCGACTGGTTCTCGCTGTGGCTGCCACTGCGCGGCGACCTGCAACTGCAGGACATCGACTGCCAGTGGCGCTTGCGCAGCCGCCAGGCACAGATGTGGTGCAGCGGCGCACTGTCTGCGCAGGGCACGCGCGATTCGCTGTGGCTGTGCCTGGCCGGCAGTCCCGCCGCCTGGGCCAGGCATTTCGCCAGTGTCCCCGGCTTGCGCGAGCCGCTTGCCTGGCAACACGCGGCACCGCGCCGCCTGCGCCGGCAGCTGGTGCAGCTTGCGCGCGCACTGCGCGACGCCCCGTCCTTCGAGGTCGCGCAGGCTTGCACTGACCACTCCCTGGCCACGCTGCTGGCCGAGCAGCAGCAGGCCATCGCCGCGCGCCTGCCCCGCTGTCGTGGCCGCAACCAGTCACACCGCCGCCAGACCCTGCTGCGGTTGCTGCACGTACGCCATCTGGTGCGCAGCCATGTCGAGGCCGATGACGACTCCGAACCGGCGATCGACCTGGCCTGGCTTGCCGACCGCGCGCATTACTCGCCGGGGCACCTGATCCGCATCCATCGCGAAGTCTTTGGCGAAACGCCGTCGGAATACCTGGCGCGCCTGCGCAGCGCACGCGCCTGGCGCCTGGTGCGCGACACCGCGATGCCGGTCGGCGAGATCACCCAGGTGCTCGGCTTCGAGAGCCAGAGCGCGTTCTGCCGTGCGTTCAAGCACACCTTCGGCATGACCGCGACGCAGGCGCGACGGATCGATGCAGCGTCGGTCAAGGAAACGTCCATCGAGGCAGCACAATGCGCAGCCTGAGCACGACGATCGAGCCATCGGTGCAGCGCGCGCTCGGCTGGATGCTACTGGGCGGACTGTGCGCCGGCACGCTCGACATCCTCTTTGCCACCGGCTTCTGGGCGCTGCGCGGGGTCCCGCCACAGCGGATCCTGCAATCCGTGGCAGCCGGCGTGCTCGGCAAGGACAGCTTTGCCGGCGGCAGCGCGAGCGCGATGCTGGGACTGTTCCTGCACTACCTGATTGCCATCGCCATGGCCAGCGCCTACGCGACGGTCGCGCGTGAAGCCACTGCGCTGCTGCAGCGCCCATGGCGGTATGGCGCACTGTACGGATTGGCCCTGTTCGCGCTGATGAGTTTCGTCGTCGTGCCGCTGTCGGCCGCACCGCGCGCGGGCTCACCGCTGCCGCTGTGGATCGCATCCAGCATCGTCGCCCACATCGCGCTGGTCGGCTGGCCATGTGCCTGGTTCGCGCGGCGCGCCTGGCTGGGCGCGTGGGGATCGCCGCCACTGGCGACGATGCTAGAACGCCCCGGCTGAGCCATACCGCTTCACGCCTGGCGCGCGCAGATGCTGGCGTCAGCGGAGACCGGACGCGCCCCGGTCCCGACACCAACGCACGGAGACTGCAATGAACCCCATCGCTCCCGGCCTGCTCGTCCTGCTCACCCTGGCCACCGCACCGGCATACGCACACGGCGACAAGTGCAAGAAGATCCACGCCGATCTCATCGAAGTATCGTCCACGCAGGGCTGCAATCCCGGCCTGGCCACGTGCTTCCTTGGCGAGGTCGACGGCAACCACGGCGTACGCGGCGTCACCCATTTCAACGGCGACAGCGGCGCGGCCGGCCCGGCAACGTCGCCCGGCTTCATCTCCTACAGTGGTCCGTTCGAGTACCGCCTCGAGAAGGGCACGCTGACCATGCGCGAGACGGGCGTCACCACTTCCGGCCCGGCAGCGGGCGTGGTCACGGCGTACCAGAAGATCGTCGCCGGCACCGGCGATTTCGCAGGCGCCACAGGCTACTTCTTTGTCAGTGGACTGAAAGATGGCCACGGCATGATCGACACCTTCATCAACGGCGAGATCTGTTTCCAGAAGTGATCCGCAACGCAAGGCCTTCCCTCACCCCAACCCCAACCCCCTCCCTTGCACGGAGGGGGCTTTTTTCACTCAGTGCCCGCCACCGTCCAGCGCCTTCAACTCGCTGACCAGCGCACTCGCCATCTCCGCACCGTCGCCATAGAGCATCCGCGTATTGTCCTGGTAGAACAGCGCATTCTCGATGCCAGCGAAACCCGTGCCCTTGCCACGCTTGATCACGATCGTGTTCTTCGAATTGGTCACATCCAGGATCGGCATCCCATAGATCGGAGACGCCGGATCCGTCTTGGCCACCGGATTGACCACATCGTTGGCGCCAATCACCAGCGACACATCCGTGTTGGCGAACTCCGGATTGATGTCGTCCATGTCCGCGATCAGGTCGTACGGCACACCCGCCTCGGCCAGCAGCACATTCATGTGGCCCGGCATGCGCCCGGCCACCGGATGGATCGCGAACTTCACCTTGACACCGCGATCCATCAGCTTCTGCGCCAGCTCCCAGATCTTGTGCTGCGCCTGCGCCACCGCCATGCCGTAGCCCGGGACGATCACCACGCGCTCGGCATAGGCCATCATCGCCGCCACATCGCCGGCCTCGATCGGCTTCTGCGTACCGCTGATCTCCTGCGCCTGCCCACCGCCACCGAAGCTGGAGAACAGCACACCGTGGATCGGTCGGTTCATCGCCTTGGCCATCAATTGCGTCAGCAACGTACCGGCCGCACCGACCATGGTGCCGGCGATGATCAGCGCCTCATTGCCGAGCACGTAACCTTCGAAGGCCACCGCCAGACCGGTGAGCGCGTTGTACAGCGAGATGACCACCGGCATGTCGGCGCCACCGATCGGCAGCGTCATCAGCACGCCCAGCGACAGCGCCAGCACGAAGAAGGCGATGATCGCCGACGTGCTCAATGTGTGGATGGCGATGCCACCCATGACGATCATCGCCACGAACACGGCCAGGTTGAACAACTGCTGCCCCGGGAACACCACCCGCTTGTCCAGCCGCCCATCGAGCTTGGCCCAGGCAATGATCGAACCCGACAGCGACACCGAACCGATGGCGGCACCGAGCACCGCCAGCACCAGCGACGTCATCGACGGCGCATGTCCCTCGCTGGAGTAACGCAGCAGCTCGACCGCACCGATCGCCGCCGCCGAACCGCCGCCCATGCCGTTGTACAGCGCGACCATCTGCGGCATGTCGGTGATGGCGACCTTCTTGCCCGACACCCACGCCAGGCCGGTGCCGATGCCGAGCGCCAGCACGATCAGCGCCATGTTGTGCAGGCCCGGCAGCAGGAACGTCGCCACCGTGGCGATGACCATGCCCAGTCCGGCCCAGCGGATGCCGCTGCGCGCAGTTACCGGCGAGGCCATGCGCTGCAGGCCCAGCAGGAAAAGAGTGGCGGCAACGAAATAACTGGCGGCGGCGATCCAGGCGAACGTGTTCTGCATCGCGCCGCTCATGCCTTGCCTCCGCTCTGGGCGGAGCCGGGCTTGCGGCTGGCCTTGAACATTTCCAGCATGCGCTCGGTGACCACGTAGCCGCCGGCGGCATTGCCGGCGCCCAGCAGCACGGCGACGAAGCCGATGGCCTTCTCCAGCGTCGTGTCGGCGTGGCCGAGCACGACCATGGCGCCGATCAGGACGATGCCGTGGATGAAGTTGGACCCGGACATCAGCGGCGTGTGCAGGATCACCGGCACCCGCGAGATGATCACGTGGCCGGCGATGGCCGCCAGCATGAAGATGTACAGCGCTACCAAACCGTCGCCCATCATCCGTACCCCATCTCGATGTCTCCCGCATCATAACCGTGGATGAACGCGGCGCCAGCGCCGTCGGCCGGCGGCTGTCAACCGGAGCCGCCGGCAGGCGTTGTCTCCCCCGAAGGACGGGCCAAGACGGTCCGCCAGACCGGGAGAGACCGCAATGAGGCATGCAGCACTGAAACGCACGCTGTCGGCTGGACTCGCGATTGCCATGCTGGCCGCCACCGCCGCGGCGTTCGCCGGCGACCGTGGTGACGGGGTCGACCGCCGCATGGACCGCAAGGGCGACCGCATCGATGCCAGCCTGGACGCCCGCGGCAACCGCATCGACCAGCGCCTGGACCGCCGTGCCGCGTGGCAGGACGCGCTCGGCCACGACCGTCGCGCCTACCGGCTCGACCGCAAGGGCGACCGCATCGAGCAACGCCTGGACCGTCGCGGCGACCTCGCCGATGCGCGCTGGGACCGCCGCGGCGACCGCTTCGACGCACGCTGGGGTCATCAGCACGAAGATCGTCGGCATTAAGCCAGGCCCCGTATGCTGCGACGCGTGAGCCGCGAACCCGACGACGACGTGCTGGCCGCCAACCCGGCTCATGCACACGTGCGCGCCGCCTCCAGCGAGGAGGCGGTCGCGCGCCTGCCGGCATCGCTGGAGGAATTCCTGGCGGGCGTCGGCACACGTGCCTTCCGCTTCGCCGAGCTTGGCCTGCGCCAGCGCGACGATGCCCTCGATGCGGTGCAGGACGCGATGATGAAGATGCTGTCCTACCGCGACCGGCCCGCCGGGGAATGGACGCCGCTGTTCTGGAGCATCCTGCGCAGCCGGATCGTCGACGTGCAGCGCCGTCGCACCTTCCGCCTGCGCTGGCTGATGCCGACCCCGGAGCGCGACGACAGCACGCTGGACTGGGCCGACGACGGCCCCGACCCGTCGCGCACGTTCGACGGCCGTGAGGCCTATGCAAAGTTGTCCGAGGCGATGGCGAAGTTGCCGCGCCGGCAGCGCGAGGCCTTCAGCCTGCGCATCCTGGAAGAACTCGACGTCACCACGACCGCGCAGGCGATGGGTTGCAGCGAAGGCGCGGTCAAGACACACCTGTCGCGTGCACGCGAAGCGTTGCAGCGGCAACTGGAGGACTGGCGATGAGCCACCACGAACACGACAACCAAGCTGATGATCGCGCCTTCGACCAGGCCATGCGCCGATTGCATACGCAGGCCGTGGACCAGGTCTCGCCGGCAACGCGCGCACGCTTGCGCGTCGCCCGCCAGGCAGCGACCACACCCGGCGCGGTGCGCGCGCATCGGCGCGGCCCGGGCTGGGTGCTGGCAACGGGTTTTGCCGCGGTGTCGGCGCTGGCGATAGGGCTGCTGCTGCGGCCGTCGCCGCAGGCCCCGGCCGTCGGCTCGCCGGCGCCCGCGGTGGCCACGGCGACCACCGCCACCTACGACGCCGACACGGCCCTGGCCACGCTCGACGAGAACCCCGACCTTTACCTCTGGCTGGCCTCCAACGACGACGCCATGCCGGCTTTGGACCAGTGACATGCGGAGCACCGACATGCGTACCGTTTCGCCCCCTTCCCGACTGACGCGCGTGGCCGCGGTGCTGGCGTTGCTGGTCGCCGCCTCGCCGGTGTTCGCCGCTGACCCGCCGAAGGATGTGGCCGCCACGCCGGCCAAGTCGCTACCCGCCTGGGAGCAGCTCACGCCGGCCCAGCGCGAACAGCTGATCGCGCCCGTGCGCGAGCGCTGGAACAACCAGCCCGAGGAGCGCCAGCGCATGCTCGACCGCGCCGAGCGCTGGCAGCAGATGACGCCCGAGCAGCGCAACCAGGCCCGCCACGGCATGAAGCGCTGGGAACACATGAGCCCGGAGCAGCGCGAGCAGATGCGGGCCCTCTACGCCAAGATGCGCGGCATGGACGAGACCAGGCGCGCCGCGCTCAAGGCGGAGTTCCGGGCGATGACGCCCGAGCAGCGTCGCGCCTGGGTACAGGCCAATCCCGCCCCGCCCGAGAAGGACCGGCCACCGCAGCACTGAGCAGGTTGTAGCCCGACAAGCTCGGGTCCGGGCTGAAGCAGTCGCCAACGGGCGCGCTCGTGCTCTAGGATGCAGCGATCAGGTTCTGGAGCGGAGCATGGCGGGCATCACCATTGGCGTTGCAAGCGAAACCGCAAACGGCGAACGCCGTGTCGCAGTGACCCCGGAAACCTGCAAGAAACTCGCCGCCCGCGGCGCACGGGTGCGCGTGCAGCGCGGCGCCGGGCGCGCGGCCAGTTTCGACGACCAGGCCTACGCCGACGCGGGCGCCGAACTCGCCGATGATGCCGCTTCGGCATGGAACGACGCCGATGTCGTGCTTTGCGTGCAGCCGCCAGCGGCACAGTCACTCAATGCTTTGCGCCAAGGCACCGTCCTGGTCGGACTGCTGGCGCCGCAGGGCGATGCGGCCCGCGGCGAAGCGATCACGGCGCGCGGACTGCTTGCCTTCCCGCTCGAGCGACTGCCGCGCACCACGCGCGCGCAGGCCATGGACGTACTCAGTTCGCAAGCTGGCATGGCCGGTTACAAGGCGGTGCTGATCTCGGCGCAGCTGGCACCGCGTTTCTTCCCGATGCTGACCACCGCCGCTGGCACGATCCGTCCATCGAAGGTGTTGATCGTCGGTGCCGGCGTCGCCGGCCTGCAGGCGGTGGCAACGGCCAAGCGCCTGGGCGCGCAGGTCGAAGGTTTCGACGTGCGCCCGGAGACGCGCGAACAGATTGAGTCGCTGGGCGGCAAGTTCCTCGACCTGGGCGTCAGCGCCGCCGGCGAAGGCGGCTATGCGCGCGCCCTCACCGACGAGGAGCGCGCGGAACAGCAGCGTCGTCTCGGCGAGCACCTCAAGGGCATCGACGTGATCGTCTGCACGGCCGCGGTCCCGGGTCGTCCCGCTCCGAAGATCATCACTGCGGCCATGGTTGCCGGTATGAAGCCTGGCAGTGTGATCGTCGACCTCGCCGCCGAAACCGGCGGCAACTGCGAACTGACCCGCCCGGGCGAAACCATCGAGAGCAACGGGGTGACCATCGCCGGCCCGCTCAACCTCGCCAGCAGCGGCGCGGTGCACGCCAGCGAGATGTACGCTCGCAATGTGCTGAACTTCGTCAGCCTGTTCGTGACCGAAGAGGCATCGAAGGAAGACCGCCTGGCGATCGACTGGAACGACGAACTGCTGGCACGCACTGTGTGGCCGGAGCGCGCAGCGCAGGAACAGGCGCAGTCCCAGGCGTAAGCGCGTCCGATCCCCGTCATCCCGGCGAACGCCGGGATCCATCTTGACGTCGATTGGCGGCGCGGAGCCGGCTGCCTCCGGAGTGGCGTTGTCCGCAGGGGGTCTGGGTCCCGGCCTTCGCCGGGACGACAGTGATCAGCGCGCGACCGGCGCCCGGTCCAGGTGACGACGCACCTGTCGCATCGCCTCATCAAACGCGGTCCGCTCAGCACCGATCGTCAGGCGCCCCGCAGTGGCCAGCGCCGCCAGATCCTCCGGCGAAGCCGCCAGCATCCGGATGCCGCGACGATTGACCAGCAGGAACCGCGACGTCAGCGGACTGATCCAGGCAATCTTGGCCGCAACCGATTCGCCCTGCAGATCGGTCAAGCGCACCCAGTCACCGACCTCCAGCGAACGCATACGCTCGGCGAGGATCTGGTCGTGGGTCATCGTGTCGGTGCCGCCGACGAGCCACAGCTTGCGCTCGCTCTCGCTGGCGTCGTCCTCGGGCATGGTCAATGACGGCGGCGGACGGCGACGGCGCGGCGTATCCGGCGTCGCCAGCGCACGCACCAGTCCGGCCATGCCGTGCTGCGCTGCGCTGTCGTCAAGACCGGAACTGGCCAGGCATTCGACGATGGCCGGCTGCAAGGCCAGCAACTGGTCGGCGAGTTCGCGGCCGCGGTTCTCTTCGGCCATGCGGTCGGCCATCAGCAGGGCATCGCCCAAGGCGATGGCCTCGGCGTGACGGCGCGGGTCGGCGCCATCGCGCAACAGCGTCTGCACGACGTGGTGGCGCCACGGCATGGCCAGGAAATCGGCCACGGCCTGGGTCAGTTCCGGCTCGGCCAGGCGTTCTGTCAGCGCCGCTTCGGCCTGCTCGCGCGCGGCCCCCAGCCGCTCGCGGCCATAGGTGGCCTTGGCGGCGCGCTGCTCCTGCAGTTCGATGCGGCGGCGCTGCTGCGACAGCAGTGCGTCGAGCTCGGCGTGGGCCAGCTCGAACACGGCCAGGTCTTCGTTGTATTCGGCGACGATGCGCTGCGAGATCTCGGTGGCGCGATCGAGCAGTTCACGGTCCTGCGCGGTCTCTGCGTCGTTTCCTTCGCAGGCTTCGGTGATCGCATCGAGCAGGCGGCGCGCGGGATGCTCGCGCTTGACGAACACACCGTTGTCGGTGAGCGCGACCTTGACATAGGGCAGCACCAGCCTCGCATACAGGCGGCGAGCCCGATCCTGCAGCGCGTTGTGCTGGAACAGCGAATCGAACAGCAGCGCGACCAGGTCGATCGCGTCCTCTTCCTCGGAACTGAAGCAGGCCTGCTCCGGATTGAGGCCGAGCCGGGCCGCGCCGTCCTGCAGGTGGTCGCGGATGGTCTCGCCAAGCCGGCCCGATACCGCCAGCGCGCGTGCGAACGCATCCGGCGGCTCGGCCTGCAGCAGCGAGGCCACGCTGAGGATTTCATCGACACGCATTTCGCGGCGCGGGCCGGTGGCACGAGCGGCGGACAGCGCCGACGCGACGTCGTCCTTGGGCAGGGTTTCGCGCCAGGCGTGCAGCTGGCTGCGCAGTTCGGCCAGCTCGCTGGCCATGGCGGCGATGTCCTGGTTGGACATGGGCGTTGACAGGGTTCGACCGAAATTTCCAGCGCCGGAGGCATGCGCGAAGGTGGTCGCGCCGCCGGGGATGCCGTAGCCGTCACCAGCGCCCGGGAAGCCCGGCGCAGACGCGTAGCCGTCGCGGCGGGGCTCATCGGCGCGTGGGCGGGCCGTGGCCGCCGGCGTGGCGCTGCCGTAGCCGGAGGTGGCCAGGAGCGTGTTGATGCGCGCATAGAGCTCGCCGAGCAGGCGCACCAGGTCCTGTTCGTAATGGCGGAACAGGCGGGCGCGCAGCGTGTCGGGCACCTGCGCTTCCAGGAACGTCTGCGAGAAGGCCGCGACCAGGCGGTCCGGACCGATCGGATTGACCCCCATCGGTACCCGCATCGCTTCGGAGAGGGTCTGCAGGCGGCTTTGCAAGGTGTCGAGCGGACGGGCGAAACGTGCCACCAGCGCCTCGTTCAGGCGGCCGCTGGCAAGCTCGTATTCCAGCTGCTGTTCGTCGACCAGCCGCAGCTGGACCTCGCCGCCGCTGCGGATGCGCAGCGCGCGGAAGTCATCGAAGCCCTGCGCGATCTGCTGGCGGTACCGCATCACGTGCGACGCCTGTTGCTGGCGCAGCATCCACAACGCCGCCTGTTCTTCGTAGAAACTGTTCTTGCCGTCGGTCTTGAGGGAGGCGAGCTTGAGCGCGTCCTCGATCGGACCGTACAGGGTGCCCGGCAGCCCGCCGAGCGCCTCCAGGGTCTGACGCTTGATCTCCTCAAGCATGCGCATCGGATCGGTACGCGTAGCTTGAGCGACGCCGTGCGGATAGCCGGACACTAGCTTGTTCCCCAGAGTTGCGTGGACCGAACCTGCCGTGCACCGGCAGTTGGTAGGCGCATAGTGGCAAGATACGACCTCGCCTTGCAGGCCCACTTTGAGCAATTGTGACTGATGTCGCGAAACACATCTGACCCGTCCCTGGATTTCGACCTGGCCCTGGCCACCCTGGACGCCCGCCGCTCGGTGCCGCCCAAGCAGCTGGGCGAGCCCGGCCCCGACCCGGATACGCTGATGCGCCTGCTGCGCTCGGCCGTGCGCGTGCCCGACCACGGCAAGCGCGTGCCGTTCCGCTTCATCAGCTTCAGTGGCGATGCCCGCCACGCCTTTGGTGAACGCCTGGCGCAGCGCAGCCGCCAGCGCGACCCCGAGGCCAGCGATGCGGTGATCGAGAAGGACCGGACGCGGTTCTCGCACGCGCCCTTGGTGGTCGCGGTGATCGGGCGACTGGGCCCGGACGAGAAGATCCCCGAATCCGAGCGCTTCTCCACCGCCTCCTGCGTCTGCTTCGCCCTGCTCCAGGCCGCGCAGGCGCTGGGCTATGGCGCGATCTGGCTGACCGGCTGGCTGGCCTACGACGCGCAGGTCGCGCAGTGGCTGGGCCTGGCCGAGCACGAGCGCGTGGTCGGCTTCGTCCATATCGGTACGCCGAAACTGGATGCGCCCGAGCGCGAGCGCCCCGACCCGGCCGAACTGCTCAGCGCGTGGTCGCCGGCATGAGCGGCGCCGACAACATTGCGCCCGCTCCTGGGGGCACATCCGCGGGGACCACGTCTGCGCCTGGGACCACCTTGTACCTGGTCGACGCCAGCATGTACGTCTTCCGCGCCTGGCACTCGATGCCCAACGAGTTCCACGACGCCGACGGCTGGCCCACCAATGCCGTGCATGGTTTCGCCCGTTTCCTGCTCGAGCTGATCGACCGCGAGCGGCCTCAGCACATCGCCATCGCCTTCGATGAAGCGCTGGACTCGTGCTTCCGCAACGAGCTGTACCCGGCCTACAAGGCCAACCGCGAGTCGGCACCGGAAGAGCTCAAGCGCCAGTTCGTGCATTGCAAGGCGCTGTGCAGCGCGCTCGGCCTGGCCGTGCTTTCGCATGGCCAGTACGAAGCCGACGACCTCATCGGCAGCGCCGTGCATGCCGCGCGCGGCAACGGTTTCCGCTCGGTCATCGTTTCCGCCGACAAGGACCTGTCGCAGCTGCTCGGCGACCACGACGAGCAGTGGGACTTCGCCCGCGGCCAGCGCTGGAGCGCGGCCGGCGTGCCCGAGCGCCATGGCGTGCAGGCGCGGCAGATCGCCGACTACCTCGCCCTGACCGGCGACGCGGTCGACAACATTCCCGGCGTGCCCGGCATCGGCGCCAAGACCGCGGCAGCGCTGCTGGCCCACTTCGACACGCTCGATGCCCTGCTGGCACGCGTGGAGGAGGTGCCCTACCTGCGCCTGCGCGGCGCCGCCAGTGCGGCTGCGAAACTGCGCCAGCACCGCGAACAGGCCCTGCTGTGCCGCCAGCTGACCACGATCGCCCTGGATGCGCCGCTGGGCGACATCAGCCTGCAGTTCGCGCGCGGCAATGGCGACAGCGCCGGTCTGGGCGCGCTGTGCGAGGCGGTCCGCTTCGGTCCGATGACGCGCAGGCGGCTCTATCAATCCGCCGGCCTGGACTTCGCGGCGTCACAGGTCCCGGCATAGCATTCAGGCAAACACGACAGGCAACCCATGAACGACCAGGTCCAGGAACCGCTGGAAACCCTCTACGAAGGTCCGTGGCTGCGCATGCGCCGGCGCGGCCGCTGGGAGTACGTCGAGCGCACGCACGGCGACGGCATGGCGGTGATCGTCATTGCGGTGACGCCGGACGACAACGTGCTGTTCGTCGAGCAGTTCCGGATCCCGCTGGGCGCGCGCACGATCGAGATGCCGGCGGGCCTGGTCGGCGACGACCACGCCACCGACACGCTGGAAGCGGCGGCGCGGCGCGAACTGATCGAGGAAACCGGCTGGTCGGCGCAACGCGTCGATGTGCTGCTGGTCGGCCCGACGTCTGCCGGGATGAGCAACGAGCGCATCGCCTTCGTCCGCGCCCGCGGGCTGAGCAAGGTCGGCAGCGGCGGCGGCGTCGACAACGAAGACATCACCGTGCATGAAGTCCCGCGCGCTTCCGCACCGGCATGGCTGATGCAGAAACAGCGCGAGGGCTACGAGCTGGATCTGAAGCTGTGGGCGGGGCTGTGGATGATCGAGCACAACCCGGACGGATCGGCAGCGCTGTAACCCCGCTCTCCCTGGCGCCATACGGCGACCAGGGAGAGGCGATGCCTCAGTCGCGCATCTCTTCCAGTTCCATCCCCTTGGTCTCGCGCACCGAGGTCAGCACGAACGCCAGCGAGCCCAGCGCGAACAGCGCATACAGCCCATAGGCGAACGACAGGCCGATCTCGGCCAGCGACGGGAAGCTGCTGGTGATCACGAAATTGGCGATCCACTGCGCCGATGCGGCGACCGCCAGTGCAATGGCGCGGATGCGGTTGGGGAACATCTCGCCCAGCAGCACCCACACCATCGGGCCCCAGCTCAGGCCGAAGAACACCACGTAGGCGTTGGCGGCGACCAGCGCGACCATGCCCCACGGCTCGGGCAGGCTCAGCGCTGCGCCGCTGCCGGTCGCCTGCGAGAAGCACCACGCCATCAGCGCCAGCGTCACCGCCATGCCGGCAGAACCAAGCGTCAGCAGCGGCTTGCGTCCGATCCTGTCGACCAGGGCGATGGCCACCAGCGTGACCAGCACGTTCACCACCGAAGTCACCACGGTGATCGTGAACGAGTCGGCCTCGCTGAAGCCCACCGAATGCCACAGCGTGGACGAGTAATAGAAGATCACGTTGATGCCGACGAACTGCTGGAACACCGACAGCGCGATACCTATCCACACCACCGGCAGCAGGCCGGCGCGCGGGCCGCGCAGGTCCTTCAGGGTGGGGCGGTATTCCGAGCGCAGGCTGTCCTGGATGTCGGTGACCTTCTGGTCGAGCGCGGTCTCGCTGTTGAGGCCCAGCACCTGCCGCAACACATCGCGCGCCTCGCGCGGGCGGCCACGGGCGACCAGGTGCCGCGGCGACTCGGGCACGCCCAGCACCAGTGCGCCGTAGATCAACGCCGGCACCACCGCGACCAGGAACATCCAGCGCCACGCTTCCAGCCCGAACCACAGCTTGCCGGCCGCACCACCGGCAATGCCGGCGAGCCAGGCATCGCTGAGCAGCGCCATGAAGATGCCGAGCACGATCGCCAGCTGCTGCAGCGACCCCAGTCGCCCGCGCACTGCCGCCGGCGACACTTCGGCGATATAGGTCGGCGCAATCACCGACGCCACGCCGACGCCGATGCCGCCGACCACGCGCCAGAACACCAGGTCCCACACGCCGAACACCAGGCCCGAGCCCAGCGCGCTGATCGCCAGCAGGAACGCGGCCACCTGCATCGTGCGCACGCGGCCGAATCGATCGGCGAGCGGACCCGCATACCAGGCGCCCAGCGCCGAACCCAACAGCGCACAGGACACGGCGAAACCGGTCTGCGCCGCGCCGAGGCCGAAGCCGCCGCGGATGGCATCGACGGCGCCGTTGATGACCGCGGTGTCGAATCCGAACAGGAAGCCACCCAGTGCAGCGGCGGCGGATATCAGTACGACCCGTGCTGTGACGTGTTGTTGGCCGGACTCGGCAATCGCGCTCATTCGTATCCCCCGGGCCGCCTGCTGGCGGCGTCCGGGCGATTCTGCGCGAGGCGGGGGCGGGCTGTCCTTGAATACGTATGCAGGGGGCATCCGTCGGCATCCCCCCGCCAGCTACTCCGTCATCCCCGAAGGCGGGAATGACGGGTCTGGTCAGGCGAAGCGGTCGGTCGCCGTTACCAGCGCATCCACGTTCTCGGCCTCGAACGCCGAATGCCCCGATGCCGGCGTGATCACCAGTTCGCCCTTCGGCCAGGCCTTCTTCAGATCCCACGCATTGGCGACCGGGCAGACCACGTCGTAGCGCCCGTGCACCACCACGCCGGGAATGTCGGCGATGCGATGCGCGTCGCGCAGCAGCTGGTCATCGACCTCGAAGAAGCCGCTGTTGACGAAGTAGTGGTTCTCGATGCGCGCGAAGGCGAGCGCGAACTGCGGATCCTCGTGGCTGGCGGCGAAATCCGGATCCACGTGCAGGAAACTGGTCGCGCCTTCCCAGACGCTCCAGGCCTTGGCCGCGGCCAGGCGCGTGGCTTCGTCGGGCGAGGTCAGGCGGCGATGGAAGGCGCTGATGAGGTCGTGGCGCTCGACCACCGGGATCGCCGCCAGGTAGTGCTCCCAGGCATCGGGGAACAGGCGCGAGGCGCCGTCCTGGTAGAACCACTCCAGTTCCCAGCGACGCAGCATGAAGATGCCGCGCAGGACCAGCTCGGTCACGCGCTGCGGATGGGCCTGCGCGTAAGCAAGCGCCAGCGTCGAACCCCACGAGCCGCCGAACACCTGCCACTTGTCGATGCCCAGCTTGCCGCGCAGCTTCTCGATGTCGGCGACCAGGTCCCAGGTGGTGTTGTCGACCAGGTCCGCGTGCGGCGTCGAACGGCCGCTGCCGCGCTGGTCGAACAGCACGATGCGGTACTTGGCCGGGTCGTGGAAGCGACGCATCTTCGGGCTGCAGCCTGCGCCCGGACCACCGTGCAGCAGAACCACCGGCTTGCCGTCAGGATTGCCGCACTGCTCGAAATAGAGCGTATGGCGCCCGTCGACCTGCAGGGTGCCGCTGTCGAAGGGTTCGATCTCGGGATAGAGCGTGCGCATCGCGTGACCTCGCGTGGGGAGGTGGGCAATTCTAGGCCAGATGCGATGAGTAGCCCGGGTAAGCGAAGCGCACCCGGGGAGGATCGGCCGGAAGCGCCCTGCCCCGGGTGCGCTTCGCTTACCCGGGCTACGTACCCGGTCTACGTGCCCGAACTAGGTGGCGAGGCGGCCGGTGGTCACGCGGTCGCGCGCTTCCCAGTCCTGCGTGGTCTCCACTTGCCCGAAGCCGCGCGCCTGCATCAGCCCGCGCACTGCCTGGCCCTGGTCCCAACCGTGCTCGATCAGCAGCCAGCCGCCGGGCGACAGGCAGTCCGGCGCATCGGCCACGATCCGTCGGATCGCATCGAGTCCGTCATGGCCGGACGCCAGCGCAGCGCGCGGTTCGAACCTCAGGTCGCCCTGCTGCAGATGGGCGTCGTCGTCGGCGATGTAGGGCGGATTGCTCGCGATCAGCTCGAAACGCTCGCCCGCCAGTGGTGCCAGCCAGTCGCCATGGCGGAACTCGACGCGCGCCAGGCCGAGGATGCGCGCGTTCTCGCGCGCCACCGACAGCGCCTGTTCGCTGACATCGACCGCCACCACGTGCGCCAGCGGCCTTTCATGGGCCAGCGCCAGCGCGATCGCACCGGTGCCCGTGCCCAGGTCGGCGATGCGCAAAGACTGGCTGGCCGGCAGCCGATCGAGCGCCAGTTCGACCAGGCGCTCGGTTTCCGGGCGCGGAATGAGCGTTGCCGGGGTCACCTGCAGGTCGAAGCGCCAGAAGCCGCGCTGGCCCAGCAGATAGGCCACCGGTTCGCCGGCCAGCCGGCGCGCGAGCAGGCGCTCGAATCCGGCGGCACGCGCCGGTTCCGGCACGTCCTCGCCATGGCTGTACAACCAGGTGGCCGACACGCACAGGGCATGGCCGAGCAGTCGTTCGGCCTCGGCCCGGGCTTCCTCGCCCGGCAGGCGCGCGGCGGCGGCCGCCAGCAGCTGGGCCACGGTATGGCCGGCTGAATGGGCGGCGGACGGAGTGGGTTTGCTCATCGCGGCATTGTCGCGTGCGGGGCCGGGCAGCGCGAGGCGGGCCGCCTTGACGCTGGCGGAAACATCCGCACCTCAGGATGGATAAGCGCGGCCTATCCGCCAGTGCATCCATAGGCAACGCCTATTAAATCAATTCCATCAATCAACTTGATGGATTAACGCGCGATCCCTAATCTTTGCCCATCGCTTCCACCCACCCCGCATAAGGAATCCCCTGATGTCGCTGATCAACACCCAAGTGCTTCCGTTCAAGGCAACCGCCTACAAGAACGGCGAGTTCGTCGAAGTCACCGATGCCACCCTCAAGGGCAAGTGGTCCGTGGTGTTCTTCTACCCGGCCGACTTCACCTTCGTCTGCCCGACCGAGCTGGGCGACCTGGCCGACAACTACGCCGAGTTCCAGAAGATGGGCGTGGAGATCTACGGCGTGTCCACCGACACCCACTTCACCCACAAGGCCTGGCACGACACCTCCGACACGATCAAGAAGATCCAGTACCCGCTGATCGGCGACCCGACTGGCGTGATCACGCGCAACTTCGGCGTGATGATCGAAGAAGCCGGCCTGGCCGACCGCGGCACCTTCGTGATCGACCCGGACGGCAAGATCCAGATCGTCGAGATCAACGCCGGCGGCATCGGCCGTGACGCGTCCGAGCTGCTGCGCAAGGTCAAGGCCGCCCAGTACGTCGCCGCCCACCCGGGCGAGGTCTGCCCGGCCAAGTGGCACGAGGGCGAGAAGACCCTGAAGCCGTCGCTGGACCTGGTCGGCAAGATCTAAGAGTCGCCGCTTCGAACCCCTCTCCCGCCCGCGGGAGAGGGGTTGGGGTGAGGGCACACCAGCCCACCCCACCGGTTCGCCCCCGCGAACCTCCGGCCGGCCAGATGCCCGCCAGTTTTCCTCTTTGGATGTCGCGACGTTCGGGCAGCTCTCCCTCCCTCCCCTGCCCGGGCGCTCGCGGCGTTCATTCCGAACAAACGATGGAGCCGTCCCCCATGTTGGATGCCGATCTCAAGACCCAGTTGCAGGCGTACCTGGAAAAGGTCACGCAGCCGATCGAGCTGGTCGCCTCGCTCGATGACGGCGACAAGTCGCGCGAGCTCGAGGCCCTGCTGCAGGACGTTGCCTCGCTGTCGGACAAGATTTCCTATGCGCGCCGCGATGACGACGCGCGCAAGCCTTCGTTCGCGATCAACCGCGTCGGCACCGATGTCGGTGTGCGCTTCGCGGGCATCCCGATGGGCCACGAATTCACCTCCCTGGTGCTGGCCCTGCTGCAGGTCGGCGGCCACCCGTCGAAGGCTGCGCCGGAGCTGCTCGAGCAAGTCCGCGATCTCGAAGGCGAGTACGTATTCGAGACCTTCATGTCGCTCTCTTGCCAGAGCTGCCCGGACACCGTGCAGGCGCTGAACCTGATGAGCGTGATCAACCCCAACATCCGCCACGTCGCCATCGATGGCGCGCTTTACCAGGACGAAGTCGAGCAGCGCCAGGTGATGTCGGTGCCGACCGTGTTCCTCAACGGCCAGCCGTTCGACCAGGGCCGCATGACCATCGAGCAGGTCCTGGCCAAGCTCGACACCGGCGCGTCGCAGCGCGATGCCGGAAAGATCAACGCCAAGGCGCCCTTCGACGTGCTCGTTGTCGGCGGCGGTCCAGCCGGCGCGGCTGCGGCCATCTACGCCGCACGCAAGGGCATCCGCACCGGCATCGCCGGCGAGCGTTTCGGTGGCCAGGTGCTCGACACCATGGCGATCGAGAACTTCATCTCGGTGACCTACACCGAGGGTCCGAAGCTGGCCAGCGCGCTGGAGCAGCACGTGCGCGAGTACGACGTCGACATCATGAACCTGCAGCGCGCGAGCAGGCTGGTCCCGGCGAGCGAGCCGGGCGGCCTGATCGAAGTGCAGCTCGACAACGGCGCATCGCTGAAGTCGCGCAGCGTCGTGCTGGCCACCGGTGCGCGCTGGCGGCAGATGAACGTGCCCGGCGAAGAGGAGTACCGCAACAAAGGCGTGGCCTATTGCCCGCACTGCGACGGCCCGCTGTTCAAGGGCAAGCGCGTGGCGGTGATCGGCGGCGGCAACTCCGGCGTCGAGGCCGCGATCGACCTGGCCGGCATCGTCAGCCACGTCACCCTGATCGAGTTCGACAACCAGCTGCGTGCCGACGATGTGCTGCAGCGCAAGCTGCGCAGCCTGGCCAACGTCACCGTCATCACCAGCGGCCAGACCACCGAAGTGCTCGGCGATGGCCAGAAGGTCAACGGCCTGATCTACAAGGACCGTGTCGGCGGCGATTCGCACCGGGTCGAGCTGGAAGGCGTGTTCGTGCAGATCGGCCTGCTGCCCAATACCGAATGGCTCAAGGGCACGGTGGCGCTGTCGCCGCGTGGCGAGATCGAAGTCGACGCGTCCGGTCGCACCTCGATCCCGGGCGTGTTCGCCGCCGGCGATGTCACGACCGTGCCGTACAAGCAGATCGTGATCGCGATGGGTGAAGGCTCGAAGGCGGCGTTGAGCGCGTTCGATCACCTGATCCGCACCAGTGCGCCTGCGGAGACTTCAACCGCAGTCGCGGCCTGAGCGCGTTTCGTAGCCCGGGTAAGGCCAAAGGCCGCACCCGGGTTCCGCGGCATCACCCCGGGTGCGCTTCGCTTACCCGGGCTACGGCCCCGTACGTAGGGTTCAAGTTGCAGCAAGCGTTGTAGATCGAAAGCACCACCCTCGAGTTCCGTCGCTCCGCAAGCCGTGTTGGAGAAACACTCTTGAACCTGCGCGACCTCAAGTACCTGGTAGCCCTCGCCGATCACAAGCATTTCGGCCGCGCCGCCGCGGCCAGCTTCGTCAGCCAGCCGACGCTGTCGACGCAGATCAAGAAGCTCGAGGACGAGCTCGGCGTGTCGCTGGTGGAGCGTGCACCGCGGCGCGTGATGCTGACGCCGGTCGGACGCGAGATCGCCGAGCGCGCGCGCAAGGTCATCGCCGATGTCGAGCAGATGGCCGAGATCGCGCGCCGCAGCCAGGACCCCGAGGCCGGCACGGTCCGCCTGGGATTGTTCCCGACGCTGGGCCCCTATCTGCTTCCGCACGTGGTGGCACCGCTGCGCCAGCGGTTCCCGCGCCTGGAGCTGCTGCTGGTGGAAGAGAAGACCGACCAGATCCTGGCGCGCCTGCGCGACGGCCGCCTCGATGCCGGCCTGCTCGCACTGCCCATCCACGATGACCAGCTGCACGTGGAAGTGCTGTTCGACGAACCGTTCCTGCTGGCCGTGCCGCAACAGCACCCGATGGCCGACCAGGACTCGCTCGACATCAATGACCTCGACAACCAGCACCTGCTGCTGCTTGAAGAGGGCCATTGCCTGCGCGACCAGGCGCTGGACGTCTGCCACATGGCCGGCGCCGGCGAACGCGACGGTTTCCGCGCCACCAGCCTGGAAACGCTGCGGCAGATGGTCGCCGCCGGCGTCGGCATCACCCTGCTGCCGATGCTGGCCGTGCAACCGCCGGTGCCGGTCTCCTCCGACATCCACCTGCTGAGTTTCCGCGGCAACGCACCGCACCGGCAGATCGCCATGGTCTGGCGTCGCAGCTCGGCGATGGGCGATTTCCTGATGCAGCTGGCCGGCGAGTTCCGCAAGCTGCCGGCCTCATTGCTGGTCCCGCCGAAAGCCAGCGCCGCACATCCGCAGCCGCTGGCGCAGTCGTTGTAGGTCGCTTCACTCCATCCCGGTCTGGCCCAGGCGATAGCGCGTGAGCGCCGTTCCGACCGCGAGCATCGTGGTGATCAGCAACGTCGACACCACATGCACGCGCGGATTGCCCGACAGCGCGCACGCCAGCATCAGTCCGATTCCCGTCACCTGCACCAGCCGGAACGGGATCAGCAGCGGCCGCAGCCCCATCAGCGGTTCGATGACGATGCCCCACACCGCGGCCACGATCAGCATCCCGAAGAACACCTTGCGGGCATCGTAGTAGTGCTTCCTGACGTCGATCTTGCCGTCGATCAGTTCGGGCAGGAACGCGTGGCTGGCAACGCACAGCGTGGCCGGCCCCAGCAGGACGAAAGCGAACTCGCCGTAGGTCCAGTCGCGCTCGGCCCGCATCGCCCAGAACGACCACCACATCTGGATGTGCAGGGCGATCAGCAACCCGACCCAGACGCCATGCAGCCAGTAGTGATCGACCCGTCGACGGATCTGGACCATGTTGCCGATGCCGGCAAACAGCTGGGTCAGGCCCAGGCCCAGCACCAGCGACACCATCACCGACAGGTAATTGAATGCGTCCATCCGTCCGCCCGGCTGCCAGACCGGAGTCAGGCTACTGACTGGGCAGGTGTGCGGCGTGAAGTTGGCGCGAGCGGTCTAGTAGCGCAGCAGCGCGTGCAGCGGCACGCCCGCCGGCCAGCGCGCACGGCCCTGCAGCGCTTCCAGCTCGATCAGCACGCTGGCGCCGACCAGGTCCGCCCCCAGCTTCAGCACCAGTTCCCGTGCGGCAGCCAGGGTGCCGCCGGTGGCGAGCACGTCGTCGACGATGAGCGTGCGTTCGCCCGGGCGCAGGGCGTCATTACGGGCCTGCAGGCGGTCGCTGCCGTACTCGAGCTGGTAGGCGACCTCGACCAGCGGCGGCGGCAGCTTGCCCGGCTTGCGCAGGGGCACGAAGCCGGCGTGCAGCTTCTGCGCGAGCGCCGCACCGAAGATGAAGCCACGCGACTCGATCCCGCACACCGCCTGCACCTGGCTGCCCTGCCAGGGCTCAGCCAGCGCGTCGATGCAGCGGGCAAAACCACCGGCATCGGCCAGCAGCGGGGTGACATCGCGGAACACCACGCCCGGCTTGGGGAAATCGGCGACTTCGCGGATCAGGGATTCGAAAGTGGACATGGCAAGGCCGGCATGGGGGCGCCAAACGATATCCCACCGAGACCGTAGCCCGGGTAAGCGCAGCGCACCCGGGCCTCACAGACGTGGCGGGTCTGGTCCCGGGTGCGGCCTGCGGCCTTGCCCGGGCTACGCGATCAGGCGGGGAGCAGGCCTGGAGGCAGGTCCGATGCTTCGTCGCCGGCCTCGTCGAGGGGCTGGTTCAGCGGCAGCGCCGCCACCAGCTCGCTGGCCTCGGGCCAGACCACGTCCGGCACGCACACCAGGATCGTGCCGAACAGCGGCAGCTCGCCCATTCCGCCCAGCAGCGCCTCGCCCTTGAGGAACACCGGAATCTCCTGGGCTTCCAGGGCGTGGCGCACCAGGTGGGCGTCGATCAGGTTGGCGGCTTCGTAGACGACTTTCATGGGGGGACCTTCATGGAGGGAGCCGCGGTCAGGCTGCAACCGAGGATACGCCGGCGTCGTTGAACGGGCTGCGAGGGGCCCTTGCCGGGATGCCCTGGGCAGGATGCCCTGGGCGGGACGCCCTGGGCGGGACGGAGGGGTCGAAACGACGCCGTTCTCCGCCAGCGGCTAAACTTCCCGGTCTTCCCTGCCCGTGCGATCCCGAATGTCCGCTACGCCCCACGCCAACGCCCCGACCGCCGCCCCGACCGCCGACGATGCCCAGGCATCCACCAAGCAGGACTTCATCCGGCAGATCGTTCGCGAGGACGTGGCCAGCGGCAAGCACCAGGCGATCAAGACCCGGTTCCCGCCCGAGCCCAACGGCTACCTGCACATCGGCCATGCCAAGGCGATCTGCCTGGACTTCGGCATCGCCCGCGAATTCGGCGGCGAGTGCAACCTGCGCCTGGACGACACCAACCCGGTCAAGGAAGACCCGGAATACGTCCGCGCCATCCAGGAGGACGTGAACTGGCTCGGTTTCGAGTGGCACGACCTGCGCCACGCGTCGGACTACTTCGAGGTGATCTACCGCGCCGCCGAGAAGCTGGTGCGCCAGGGCGACGCCTTCGTCTGCGACCTGTCGGCCGACGAAGTGCGCGCCTACCGCGGCACGCTGACCGAGCCGGGCCGCAACTCGCCCTATCGCGACCGCAGCGTCGACGAGAACCTCGACCTGCTGCGCCGCATGCGCGCCGGCGAGTTCCCCGACGGCGCGCGCACGCTGCGCGCGAAGATCGACATGGCCGCCGGCAACATGAACCTGCGCGACCCGGCGCTGTACCGCATCAAGCACGTCGAGCACCAGAACACCGGCATGGACTGGCCGATCTACCCCATGTACGACTTCGCCCACTCGCTCAGCGATGCGGTCGAGGGCATCACCCACTCGCTGTGCACGCTGGAGTTCGAAGACCACCGCCCGCTCTACGACTGGTGCGTGGACAAGGTCGACCTGGCCAGTTCGCGCGACCTGGTGCAGCCGCTGCTCGACAAGGGCCTGCCGTTCGAGGCCAGCAAGCCGCGCCAGATCGAATTCTCGCGCCTGAACTTCAACTACCTGGTGATGAGCAAGCGCAAGCTGATGGCGCTGGTGCAGGCCGGGCTCGTCGACGGTTGGGACGACCCGCGCATGCCGACGCTGCAGGGCATCCGCCGCCGCGGCTACACGCCGTCGGCGCTGCGCCTGATGGTCGACCGCGTCGGCATCAGCAAGCAGAACTCGCTGCTCGACATCTCCATCCTCGAAGGCGCCCTGCGCGACGACCTCGATGCCAGCGCGCCGCGGCGCATGGCGGTGATCGACCCGCTCAAGCTGGTGATCACCAACCTGCCGGCCGGTCACGAGGAATCGCTGACGTTCCCGAACCATCCCAAGGACGAGAGCGCCGGCGTGCGCACCATGCCGTTCTCCAACGAACTGTGGATCGAGCGCGAGGACTTCGAGGAAGTGCCGCCGAAGGGCTTCAAGCGCCTGATCCCGGGCGGTGAAGTGCGACTGCGCGGCGCCGGCATCTTCCGTTGCGATGAAGTGATCAAGGACGGCGACCGCGTCGTCGAGATCCGCGGCGTGCTCGATCCCGAATCGCGCCCCGGCATGGCCGGCGCCGACCGCAAGATCAAGGGCACCATCCACTGGGTGAGCGCGCGCCACGCGGTGGCCGCCGAGATCCGCCTGTACGACCGCCTGTTCAACGTCGCCGATCCGGACGACGACGAGGGCACCGGCAAGACCTACCAGGACCACCTCAACCCGGATTCGCGCCGCACCGTCACCGGCTACGTCGAGCCGGCCGCCGCCGTGGCCGCGCCGGAGCAGTCGTTCCAGTTCGAGCGCATCGGCTACTTCGTCGCCGACCGTCACGACCACCGCAGCGACGCACCCGTGTTCAACCGCAGCGTCACCTTGCGTGACACCTGGACCACGAAATCCTGAGGAGAAGGCCATGCGTCGCCTGTCGTCGGTATTGATCGCCCTGCTGCTGACCGTGCTGTGCGCCTGCGCCGCTCCGCCTTCGGATGCGGCGCGGGCGGCAACGCCTGCGCCTGCCGCGACGCCGGTCACCGCGGCGACGCCGCCGCCGGCCGCGGCGCCGACGCCCGCGCAGTCGGTGACCGTACCGGCCGCCATCAAGATCGACCGCAGCTGCCGCAGCGACAGCGACTGCGCGATCAAGGATGTCGGCAACTGCTGCGGCGCCATGCCCGCCTGCGTCAACGCCAACAGTCCGACCGACCCGGCCAGTGTCCAGGCCGCGTGCGCGAAGAGCGGCCGCATGGGCGTCTGCGGTTTCAAGGCCATCGACAGCTGCCAGTGCCAGCAGGGACAGTGCAGGGAGCGCAGTTCCGGACTCGATGAAGGCCCGGAGCAGGTGCGCTGATGCTGTATGCCCAGGTTCACCTGACCCTGCCGCCGTGGGTGCACGAGGCGATCGACACCACGCGCACTTACGATGGCGATGAAGCCAAGGTGGCCCTGGCCATCGATCTTTCGCGGCGCAATGTCGAGGCCCGCAGTGGCGGGCCGTTCGGTGCGGCGGTGTTCGGACCGGACGAGCGCATCATCTCGATCGGCGTCAACCGCGTGCTGCCGCATACCTGCTCGCTGGCCCACGCCGAGACCATGGCCTACATGCTGGCGCAGCAACGCACCCAGCGCGTGCGCCTCAACGAGGACGCGGACGGCCAGCGCGTCGGTCCGATCACCCTGGCCACGTCCTCGCAACCGTGCTGCCAGTGTTACGGCGCCACCGTCTGGGCCGGCATCGACCGGCTGCTGATCGGCGCGCGCAGCGACGATGTCGAGGAGCTGACCGAGTTCGACGAAGGCCCGCTACCCACCGACTGGGCCGGCGAACTGGAGCGTCGTGGCATCGCCGTGCTGCGCGACATCCATCGCGACGACGCACGCGAGGTATTGCGCGCCTACGGCGAACAGGGCGGCGAGCGCTACTGAGGTACCGCCATTCCCGCGAAGGCGGGAACCTGGCGCGCCCTGGCGCCCACGTCTGCCCTCCTCCCTGGATTCCCGCCTTTGCGGGAACCGACCGCACTTCCGGATTGACATGACAGACGCCCCCATCGCCGACGCCCTGCTGTGCTACTGCCGTCCCGGCTTCGAACCGGAACTGGCCGCGGAACTGGGCGAGCGCGCCGCGCTGGCCGGCCTGCCCGGTTACGCGCGCACGCAGCGCAACCAGGCCTACGTCGAATTCCTCGGCACCGATGCGGTCGCGCTGTCCCGCGCATTGCCGTTCGACGATCTGATCTTCGCCCGGCAGAAGCTGCTGCGACTGGCCGACCTGCAGGGACTCGACCCGGGCGATCGCATCACCCCGATCGTCAACGCACTGCATGCGGCCTTCCCCGAAGGCCGGCCGTCGGCCTATGGCGACGTGTGGGTCGAGCATCCCGATTCCGACGAGGCCAAGCCGCTGGCGGGCCTGGCACGCAGCTTCGGCAACGCATTGCGGCCGGCACTGCGCAAGGCCGGCTGGCTGACCCGCATCGACGACCCGCGGCGCCCGCGCCTGCACGTGGTCTTCCTCGCCGGCGATCACGCCATGCTTGCGCAGGCGAGCCCGCGCGACAGTTCGCCATGGCCACTGGGGATCGCCCGTCTGCGCATGCACGCCGATGCGCCCAGTCGCTCGGCACTGAAGCTGGAAGAAGCGCTGCTCACCCTGGTCCACGAGCACGAGCGGGAAAGCCTGTTCCGCGACAACATGCGCGCCGCCGATCTCGGCGCGGCACCCGGCGGCTGGAGCTGGGTGCTGATGCGCCAGGGACTGCGCGTGATCGCCATCGACAACGGACCGCTGCGTCCGCACCTGCTCGACAGCGGTCGCGTCGAGCATCTGCGTGAGGATGGTTTCTACTGGCAGCCCAAGGGCCCGTTGGACTGGATGGTCTGCGACATGGTCGAGCAGCCGCGCCGTGTTGCCGAGCGCATGGCGACCTGGATCCGCGAGGGTTGGTGCAGGCACACGATCTTCAACCTCAAGCTGCCGATGAAGAAGCGCTGGGAAGAGACCCGGCTGTGCCTGGAGCTGTTCGAGCGGCAGGCGGAAAAGCCGCTGACCATCCGCGCCCGCCAGCTCTATCACGACCGCGAGGAAATCACCGTCTTCGCCACGCCGCAATGACGCGCTCCTCACCTGCGTGAACGCTGCGAGTCGTCCAAACGCGGAATCTATCGGCGGTTGATGATTGCGGGACTAGCGTCGCCCTTGCCCACAAGCAGAGGCGAGAGCAGACGATGAATTCCACGCACAAGTTCACTTCGAAGACCCTTGCCGTCGCATTGCTGGTCGCGCTCGCATCGACCGGCACGGCGATGGCACAACGCACGCAGGGCAGTCCCGCCAGGTCGCAGCAGCAGGCCGAAGCGGCCGCGCAGGTGGCCACCGACAGCGCCAATGCCGCGCGTGAAAGCGCACAGAGCGCACGCGATGCCACCGCAACTGCGGCCCCGGGTTACGGCCCTTCGGCGTCGCAGTACGCCAGCGACGCGCAGGACGCCGCCAATCGCGCCGTCAATGCAGCCCATGACGCGCACGGTGCGCAGGACGTTGCCACCTCTGGCGCCAATCCGGCGTCCGGCGCGGCCGAGGCGCGCGAGGCGGCATCGGCCGCCAGCGGCGCCAGCCTGCAGGCGCAGCAGGCCGCCGAAGCTGCCGTCCAGGCGGCAACGCCGCCGGCGCCTGCAATGCCCGCCACGCCAGCCGTACCGGCCGTGGGCGCCAGCGCGCAGCAGCAAGTCAACGTGACCTCGAGTCCGCCCAACTCGACGCTGTCTGCAAAGGTCGACTTCGATTCGCTTGATGCCGACCGCGACGGCAACCTCAGTCGCACCGAAGTCGGCACGAACAGCATGCTGGCAAGCAATTTTGGCCGCATCGATGCCGATCACAACGGCCGCATCACCCGCAAGGAACTTGCGGGCGGGATGTAAGGCGGGCGGGATGTAAGGCGGGCCGGACGTAAAGCGGACAGACGTAAAGCGCTCGGGGGTATGTTCAGGCCACTCCTTCCAGGGACTGGAAGGAGTGGGGCGTGACTCAAAGCCCCGCGGCGTGCCGCCAGAAAGCATGCGTGAGCGGCGGCAGGCGCCCGACCATGCCCAGCAGGTGTCCGCGCAGCAACGTCGGCACCAGCGCATCGTTGGAGAACAACCGGTTGATGCCATCGAAGGCATACGCCGAGACCGCATTGGCACTTCGCTGTTGACGCGCCCAGCGTGCCAGCCTTTGCGGCGAACCTGGATCGATGCCGCGCTGATGCGCCTGCGCCACGACCGCGCGCAGTGTCGCCACGTCGCGCAGGCCGAGGTTGACGCCCTGCCCCGCCAGGGGATGCACGGCATGGGCGGCATCGCCGATCACCGCCACGCGTCCGCTGGCCTGGCTCTGTGCGAGCTGCAGCCGCAGCGGGAACGCCGCCCGCTTCGATACCTCGACCAGCGCTCCCAGGCGCCCGCCGAACGCCAGCTCGAGCTCGCGCAGGAACTGCGCCGGTTCGACCTGGAGCAGACGCGCGGCTTCCTCTTCGGGCAGCGTCCAGACAATTGAACTGGTGTGCTCGTCGCTGGCGAACGGCAGGAACGCCAGCGGCCCGGTCGGCAGGAACCGCTGCCAGCAGGTCGCCTGGTGCGGCCGCTCGCTGCGAACGAACGCCACCAGGCCGCGCTGGCCGTAGTCACGGCGCGGCGCTTCGATGGCAGCCAGTGCGCGCACCCTGGATTCGGCGCCGTCGGCTGCAACCAGCAATCGGGCCCGCAGCGAGAGCCCGCTGTGCAGGTGCACGGTCGCGCCTTGCTCGTCCTGTTCGAACGCGGTCACCGAGTCTGGGCAATGCAACTGCACCCCCGCGCCAGGCAATGCCGCCCACAGTCGATCGACCAGCAAGGCATGCTCGACGATCCAGCCCAGTTCGCGGCGACCGAACGCATCGGCATCGAAGGCCAGTTCGTCGCCGCCGGCCGCATCCCATACCCGCATCGCGCGGTAGGGCTGCGCGCGCGACCCGCGCACGCCGGCCCAGGCGCCCAGGTCGTCGAGCAGCGCAGCGTTGTCCGGCGCGAAGGCATACACGCGCAGGTCGATGGCGTCCGAACCGGTCGCCTCCGCGCGCCATGCCGGTGGCTCCTTCGCTTCGACCAGCGCCACGCGCAGGCCATCGCGGGCGAATGCCAGTGCCGCCGCTGCGCCGACCACGCCGGCACCGACGACGATCACGTCGAGGCCACCGCGGCGACTCATCGCGCCATCTCCCGGCACAGTGCCGGCACGTCGCCGCGGTATCCCATGGCACCGCCGACCAGGAACGATTGCGCCGATGGCAGACGATCGACCGCGAACAAGCCCAGGCTGCGCAGCGGCCGCAGCAATGGCGCGTCGTTGGCGCTCAACCGGGCCAGTCCGTCGGAAAAACCGGTCGTGCGCTGGCGATCCTCGCGACGCCGTTCGACATGGGCCGCGAGCAGTTCCGTCGCACCGCAATCGGCGGCAGGATCGGCGCGGCGGGCGTGTTCGATCAGCTCGGCCAGCGTCAGCGCATCGCGCAGGCCAAGGTTGAATCCCTGCGCACCGATCGGATGGATGGTCTGCGCGGCGTTACCCACCAGCACCGCGCGCGCCGCGGTGGTGCGACGCGCCAGCACGCGGATCGCCTCATGCGCACTGCGCGGACCGCAGCCCAGGAAGCGCCCGGCACGCCAGCCGAACGCATCCTGCGCGCGCGCAAGGAAGCCGGCCTCGTCGAGTGCGGCGACCGCTTCGGCGTGTTCACGGGCGACGGCGTGGATCAGTCCGTAGTGGCGATCGCCTCGCGGCAACAACGCCGTCGGGCCTTCGTCGCCGAGGCGCTCGTACGCGGTGCCGTCCGGCGGCCGCGCCGCGCGCACGCGGGTGACGAACAGGGTCTGGCCGTAATCGTGTTCATCCACGCCAATGCCGAGCGCGTCGCGTACGCCGCTGCGGGTGCCGTCGGCGGCGACCAGCAGCTGCGCCTTCAGCACGCGCTCGCCGTCGCCGTCGGCCACGCGCACGGCACAGGCCGCCTCGTCGCCCGGCACCAGGCCGAGGAAGCGCGTGGGCCGATAGCGCGCCAGGCGCGGCAGTTCAGCCAGTCGCGCTTCGAGCGCTTCGCCGAAATCGCGGGCGATGACCACCCGGCCAAATTCGCTGCGGCCGTAACGCCGGGCATCGAGCAGGCTGCGGCCAAAGTCGCCGCGGCGGCTGATGTGGATGCGCTCGATCGCACCGGCCGGCGCACGCAGCTTCTGCAGCACGCCCAGCGCCGACAGCGCGTTGACCGTGGCCTCGGCGAAGCTGAGGTTGCGTTCGTCGAATACGGCAGGCAGTGCGCCAAGCGGCGCCGCTTCGACCAGGCCGACATCGAGGCCGATGCGCTCGAGCGCGATCGCCAGGCTGGCACCGACCAGGCCGCCGCCGACGATGAGGACGTCGTGAAGACCTCGTCCGGACGGGCCGGACATGCGGGCCGCCTGGGCCAGGGTGGAAGCCGATGCGGAGGCCGGGGAACTGGGGGGGGAAACAGGCATTGCGTTATGCTAGCCGTTCCTGAAGGCCGTTACCTTCCAAAGAATCGACCACGATGAACCGTCCCGCCTCCGAGAAATCCGCCTTCGACAAGGTCTTTGCCCCCGGCCCGCTGGTATTGGCTGGAATGATCGTGGTCGCCGCGCTGACCCGCCTGCTGCCGCACCCGCCGAACTTCTCGCCGGTCGAGGCCATGGCCCTGTTCGGTGGTGCCTATTTCGCGTCCAGGCGCTGGGCGTTCTTCGTGCCGCTGGCCGGCATGCTGATTTCCGACATCGCCCTGGCCGCGATCAACGGCGGCCTGTATTCGACCTGGTTCGGCAGCGCCGGCATCTGGGTCGTGTACCTGTGCGTGGCGCTGACCACCGCGCTGGGCCTGAAGCTGCGTGGTCGCGTCAGCGGTTCGCGCGTGCTCGGCTACTCGCTGGTCGGCTCGGTGCTGTTCTTCGTGGTCACCAACTTTGCCTCGTGGGCATTCCAGGTGACGCCGATCTACCCGATGACCGCCGCCGGCCTGGGCGCCGCCTTCGTCGCCGGCATCCCGTTCTTCCAGTGGACGGTGCTGGGCACGCTGTTCTACGCCGCGCTGCTGTTCGGCGGTTTCGCCCTGCTGCGCCAGCGCGTGCCGGCGCTGCGTATGCAGACGGTCTGACCTTCGGATAGCCGGATCTGTGGGCAACCGCCTCAGCAAGATCTACACGCGCACCGGCGATGACGGCACGACCGGTCTTGGCGACGGCAGCCGCGTCGCCAAGGACTCGGCGCGCGTGGCGGCCTACGGCACGGTCGATGAGGCCAACTCGTGCATCGGCCTGATCCTGGCCGCGGACGTGCCCGACGACATCCGCTCGCTGCTGACCACGGTCCAGCACCAGATGTTCGACCTCGGCGGCGAGCTGTGCATCCCCGGTCACGCCGCGATCTTCGACGCTGACATCGACCGCCTCGAGCAGCAGCTCGACGCGTTCAATGAACCTCTGCCAGCGCTGAAGGACTTCATCCTGCCCGGTGGTGGCGAAGCGGCGGCCCGATGCCACATCGCCCGCACCGTCGTACGCCGCGCCGAGCGCGAGACGGTGGCGCTGTCGCGGCTGGAGCCGGTGCGGCCCGAGGCGGTGCGTTACCTCAATCGCCTGTCGGACCTGTTGTTCGTGCTGGCGCGAGTGCTGGCGCGTGCCAGCGGCCACGGCGAAGTGCTGTGGAACCACGATCGCCGCAAGGCCTGAGCACGCTGCAGCGGACTGGCTGACATGCGCGTCTACAGCCATGTGGCCTGCACTCGCCACGATCCCGGCCCCGGCCACGCCGAGCGGCCCCTGCGCCTGGTCGCAGTGACCGAAGCACTGCGCGAGAACTTCACCTCACTGGACTGGCAGGAAGCGCCACGCGCGAGCCGCGGGCAACTGCTGCGCGTGCACGACGACGCATTGCTGGCGCTGGTGCTGGACACGGCGGTGGATGGACCCATGGCGCTCGACCCGGACACGGTGCTCGGGCCGGGTTCCGCCGAGGCCGCCCTGCGTGCCGCCGGTGCCGGCATCGCCGCGGTCGACGCGGTGATGCACGGTGAAGTGCAACGCGTGTTCTGCGCGGTGCGCCCGCCGGGCCACCACGCCACCGCGACGGTGGCGATGGGGTTCTGCCTGTTCAACAACATCGCAGTGGCCGCCGCACATGCCTGCGAGAAGCACGGCCTGTCGCGCGTGGCCGTGGTCGATTTCGACGTGCACCACGGCAACGGAACGCAGGCGATCTTCGATACCGATCCGCGGGTGATGTACCTGAGTTCGCACCAGATGCCGTTGTATCCGGACACCGGCTACGCCAACGAGCGCGGCGTCGGCAACATCGTCAACGCCCCCTTGCCGCCTGCCTGCGGCAGCGACGCATTCCGTCGTGCCTGGCAGGAAAAGCTGCTGCCGGCGCTGGACTCGTTCCGGCCGCAGTTGCTGTTCGTCTCGGCCGGCTTCGACGGGCACAAGCGCGATCCGCTGGCGCAACTGGAACTGGAGACCGATGACTACGCCTGGCTCACCCGCCAGCTGGTCGCGGTCGCCGATCGCCATGGCAACGGCAGGATCGTGTCGATGCTCGAGGGCGGCTATGACCTGTCGGCGTTGCGCGAATGCAGCGTCGCGCACGTGGGTGCGCTGCTCGGCGGCCAGGCGCAGTCGCCGGCGCCCTGACCCGCGCAACGGGGACGAAACGGGCCAAAGTCACATCGGCCACAGCGTCTTGACGCGGAAATGAACAAGGATGTGGGCATGATGGCGCTCGCGTTGCCCGCTTGCAGTGGATGCGGCAAGCTAGCGACCCGTTTCCCCACGCCAAGCGACGGTTCCCGAGTGCGCCAATCCCTACGCCTGCTCCCGTTGTCGCTGTGCATCGCGCTGGCCCTGCCCGCGCACGCCGCCGACGGCGACGGAGAAGACTGGGGCCTGTGCCCGATCGTGGACGCCGTGCCGTCGTTCGACGACGCACCCACGCCGATGGGCAACCTGGCCACGCGTGGCCAGGAACCGACCGACATCGACGGCGGCCAGCTCGAGCGCTCGGCCAATGACCAGGACATCGTCGTCCAGGACAACGTCAAGCTCAATCGCGGCGACCAGTTCCTGGGCACCGACAAGCTCAGCTACAACGAGGAAACCGGCAAGTACAGCGCCATCGGCCACGTCCGCTACCAGGACTCGGGCATGCGCGTGACTGCCGCCCGCGCCGAGGGCGACCAGACGGCCGACAAGCACCGCATCGAGGACGTGCAGTACCAGCTGACCCAGCGTCGCGGCAACGGCGGTGCCCAGCGCATCGACCTCGATGGCGCCAAGGGCAGCATGGTCGAATCGACCTACTCCACCTGCGCCCCCGACCAGCGCGCCTGGGAACTGCGCGCGCACCGCATCGACATCGACACCGCCGAAGGCATGGGCGTGGCCCGCAACGCGACGATCCGCATCGGCAAGGTGCCGGTGATGTACGTGCCGTGGTTCATGTTCCCGGTCGACGAACGTCGCCGCACCGGCCTGCTGTATCCGCAGTTATCGATTTCCGGCCGCAATGGTTTTGACTGGAAGCAGCCGGTCTACCTCAACCTCGCACCGAACTACGACGCCACGCTCTTTCCGCGCTACATGAGCGACCGCGGCAGCCTGCTCGGCGCCGAGTTCCGCTGGCTGTACCCGAACGGCCGGGGCGAGGTGTACGGCAACTGGATGCCGAAGGACGACCTGCCGGGCAACGAGCCCGATCGCTATCTCAACGACATCAACGGCAATCCGATCCCGGGTGCCACGCTGCCGGAAGACAATCGCGGCCAGTTCGCATTGACGGCCAGCCACAACCTCAACAGCGCCTGGTACGCCAACACCAACCTGGGCTGGGTCAGCGACACGCACTACTTCGAGGACTTCAGCAGCAGCCTGTACGGCATCTCGAACTACTCGATCCGCAGCGACGCGGGCCTGTATGGGCGCGGCCGGTACTGGGAAGCCAGCCTGATGGCCGACCACTACCAGTTGGCCGACTACACCCTGACCGACGCCAGCCTCGCCTTCGACCGCCTGCCTCGCGCCTATGCGCACTGGGCGCAACCGTTTGGAACCTGGCTTCAGGCGGGCGTGGACTCCGAACTGGTGCGCTTCCAGCACACCGAGTTCCTGGGCGGCTCGCGCTTCGACGTAAAGCCTTTCATCGCCATGCCGCTGGAAGGCGCGAGCTGGTTCATCCGACCCAAGCTTGCCTGGCGCTATACCGCCTACCAGATGGACGGAAACGGCTTCGAGCGGGCCACCGAGTTCGTCCGCCGCTACGGCGGGACGGTGACCCCCGAGCTGATCCAGCAGTTCAACGACAGCAATCAGAGCCGCAGCCTGCCGATCACCTCGGTTGATGCCGGCCTGTATTTCGACCGCAACACCACCATCCGTGGCGACGGCTACCTCAATACGCTCGAACCGCGCATCTATTACCTGAACGTTCCCTACCGCGACCAGTCCGGGCTGTCGATCTACGACACGGGCGCGACCACGTTCAGCTGGGGCCAGCTGTTCCGCGACAACCGCTATACCGGCGCCGACCGCCAGGCCGATGCCAACCAGCTGACCGCCGCCCTGACCACGCGCCTGATCAGCGAGGAAACCGGCCAGGAGCGGCTGGCGGCGAGCCTGGGGCAGATCTTCTACTTCGACGACAGCCGGGTCACCCTGCCCAACGAGGCGCCGATCGAGCAGGGCAAGTCGGCCTGGATCGCTGACGCCAGCGTCAGCCCGAGCGACCGCTGGACGCTATCGGGCACCTACATGTGGAATCCGAAGTACCGTGCCGAGGACATGACCAGCTTCCGGGCGCGCTACATCTTCGACAACAACGGCGTGGTCAACTTCGGTTACCGCTACCGCCGCAACGCCAGCTTCCGCCCGGGCATCGACCCGCCGGAGAGCAAGGACCTGCTGGAACAGGCCGACTTCTCCTTCCTGTACCCGATCAACCGCACCTGGAGCGTGGTCGGGCGCTACTACTACTCGATCCTCGACAAGAAGCAACTTGAGGCGATCGCCGGTGTCCAATGGGAAAGCTGCTGCCTGGCCGCCCGCCTGGTCGGCCGCCGCTACCTCCGCAATCGCGATGGCGAACTGGATACCCGCATCATGTTCGAGTTTGAACTCAAGGGCCTGGGCTCGGCCGGGCAGAACGTAGAGCGCGCCCTGCGCCGTGGTATCCTCGGCTACAACCGCGATGACCTCTATCTCGTGCCGCCCAGCTCCGCGGAGCGCCTGAACAACGGCGGCGGCCAAGTCGAATCAACTCCCGACCCGACCCTATGAAGAAACTACTCGCGTCCGCCCTTGCCGTCGCGGTGCTCTCCGGCGCCCTGCCGCTGGCGACCGCCCTGGCCCAGGAGCCCTCCAGCTCGGTTCAGCCCATGGACGGCATCGCTGCCGTCGTCGACGAGGACGTGATCCTCAAGAGCGAGCTCGACCGCGCCGTCGCCAACATCCTCGGCCAGTACGCCGGCCGCGAGAACCAGCTGCCGCCGCGCGACGTGCTCGAGCGCCAGGTGCTAGAGCGTCTGGTCCTGGTCAAGCTGCAGGTGGCCCGCGCCGCCAGCACCGGCGTCCGGGTGACCGACCAGGAAGTCGACCAGACCATCGCCGGCATCGCCCAGCAGAACCGGGTCAGCCCGGAGCAGCTGCGCCAGCAGCTGGCCCGTGAAGGCACCTCCTACGCCGATTTCCGCACCTCGATCCGCGATGAACTGCTGATCCAGCGCCTGCGCCAGCGTTTCGCGCAGAGCCGCGTCACGGTCAGCGACTCCGAGATCGACGCCGCCATGGCCGCCCAGGCCAACAGCGGCAACCAGTACCACCTCGCCCACATCCTGGTGCAGCTGCCGGAAGGCGCCACTGCCGAGCAGATTGCCGTCGCGCAGAAGAAGGTCGAGGGCGTCAAGGCCCTGATCGACAAGGGCGAGATGGACTTCGCCGCGGCCGCGGTGCGCTACTCCGACAGCCCCAACGCGCTGGAAGGCGGCGACCTGGGCTGGCGCAGCGTCGACGAGATCCCGCAGGCCTTCGCGACGCTGATGCGCAGCATGAACGTGGGCGATGTCACCGCGCCGATCCGCGGCCCCAGCGGCTTCCAGCTGGTCAAGCTGGTCGAGACCCGCGACGCCTCGCAGGCCGCCCCGGCGATGGTCACGCAGTACCAGGCCCGCCACATCCTGGTGCGTGTCGACAGCACCACCGACGATGCCAAGGCCAAGGCCAAGGCCACCACCCTGCAGGCCCGACTGGCCGGCGGCGCCGATTTCGCCCTGCTCGCCCAGGAGAATTCCGACGACGCCAGCTCGCGCGGCAAGGGCGGTGAGCTGGGCTGGTTCACCCGTGACGAATACGGTCCGGAGTTCGGTTCGGCGGTCGCCGGCCTGCAGCCGGGCCAGGTCTCGTCTCCGGTCCGCACCCAGGCGGGCTGGCACGTCATCAAGCTCGAAGGCTCCCGTGAAACCGACGTCGGCGACCGCAACCGCCGCGCCCAGATCCAGGAAACCATCGGCCGTCGCAAGCTCGAGGACGAGTGGAACCGCTACCTGCGCGAAATGCGCGGGGAGGCCTTCGTCGACGTCCGCGTCGGCAAGGCCGCAGAGCCTGCCACGCCTGCCACACCGGCCGCGGCACCCACCAGCGGCAGCTGAGCGACCCGATGAACCCTGTTCGGCTCGCGCTGGTGCCGGGCGAGCCGGCGGGTGTAGGACCGGAGCTGTGCGTACGCCTCGCACAGCGCCCACGTGATTACTCACTGACGGCCTTCGCCGACGCGCGCAGCCTCCACGCCGCCGCCGCCGCCCTGGGCCTGCCGCTGCAACTGCGCCCGCCCGGGCAGCCGGCACTCGAGCCCGGCGAACTGGCCCTGGTCGATCTGCCCAATGCCGTCGTGCCGGCGTTCGGCCATCCCGATCCGCGCAATGCGCAGGCGGTTATCACTGCCCTGCTGCAGGCTGCCGAGGGCTGCCTGGAAGGTCATTTCGACGGCATGGTCACCGGCCCGGTGCACAAGGCCGTGATCAACGAAGGCGGCATTGCCTACAGCGGCACCACCGAACTGCTTGCACGACAGGCCGGCCGCGAGGTCGTGATGATGCTCGCCAACGACATCGTCCGCGTCGCCCTGGTAACGACCCACCTGCCGCTGCGCGCCGTCGCCGACGCCATCACCGCGCCGGCACTGACGGATGTGCTGCTGACAACCCACGCCGCGCTGCGCGACGACTTCGGCATCATCGAGCCGGTGATCGCCGTGCTCGGCCTGAACCCGCATGCCGGCGAAGCCGGCCACCTCGGCCGCGAGGAGCTGGACATCATCGAACCGGCGATGGCCGCGCTGCGCGCGCAGGGCCTGCAACTGGTCGGCCCGTTGCCCGCCGACACGGCGTTCCTGCCGGCCAAGTTGCGCGGCTTCGACGCGGTGGTGGCGATGTACCACGACCAGGGACTGCCCGTGCTGAAGTACAGCGGCTTCGAGCACGCGGTGAACCTCACCCTCGGCCTGCCCTACCCGCGCGTCGCCGTCGACCACGGCACGGCGCTGGAACTGGCCGGCCAGGGCGTGGCCGACCCGTCGAGCCTGTTCGCCGCCGCCGACACCTGTGCCCGCATCGCCCGTGTCCGGCGCAGCGCTCCGGTCATGGGCACAACTTCCAAGAGCACGCCCGCATGAGCACGCGCCACTTCACCGAGCCGGCAAAGAAACACCTCGGCCAGCACTTCCTGCACGACCGCCGGATCATCGACATGATCGTGCAGGCCGTCGACCCCAAGCCGGGCGATCGCCTGGTCGAGATCGGTCCGGGCCAGGGTGCCATCACTTTCCCGCTGCTCGATCGCCATGGCGAGCTGACCGTGATCGAGTTCGATCGCGACCTGATCTTCCCGCTGACCGATGCCGCACGCGCGCACGGCACGCTGGAGGTGATCCACCGCGACGTGCTCACCGTCGACTTCAGTGCGGTCGCCAGGAGCGGTGCCGGCGAAGGCCAGATTCGACTGGTCGGCAACCTGCCCTACAACCTGTCCTCGCCGATCCTGTTCCATGCCCTGGAACACGCCGCGGCGATCCGCGACATGGTCTTCATGCTGCAGAAGGAAGTCGTCGACCGCATGGCTGCCGGCCCGGGCAGCAAGGTCTACGGGCGGCTGGGCGTGATGCTGCAGGCCTATTGCCACGTGACCCCGCTGTTCGACGTCCCGCCGGCTGCGTTCAAGCCGCCGCCGAAGGTCGATTCTGCGGTGGTGCGCCTGGTGCCGCGTGCGCCCGAAACCATTGACGTGGCGGATCCGGCGATGTTCACCGCGGTCGTGCGCGACGCATTCGGGCAGCGACGCAAGACCCTTCGCAATGCGCTGTCGAAACTGTGCGATGCGGCCGCGATCGAGGCGGTCGGCGTGCGCCCGGACGCACGCGCCGAACAGATCGAAGTCGCCGATTTCGTCCGCCTTGCCAACTCGCTGGCCGCGGCGCCCGCGCGAACAGATCACGCGTGACAGGCAGTCCAACGTCAATGAACGCCCCTTCAATGCAGGCCGCTTTGACGCCGCCGCCGGGCAGCGAACCACACCGCACCTCGTGTAGACCGGTCCCCGGCCCGGCCATTTCGACACCCGTGCACACAACGTTGACCAATTTTCGACGCCTCGCCCTACACTGTCGGCATGGAACGCAGTACCGATTACGCCGTCGACGTCTCCGTCGCCACCCGTTACCTCGATGACCAGTCCGAGCCTGGCCAGGACCGTTATGTCTTTGCCTACACGATCAGCATCCGCAACAGCGGCCGCGTGTCGGCACGCCTGCTCAGCCGTCGCTGGCTGATCACCGACAGCAACGGCAAGATCCAGGAAGTCGAGGGTGAGGGCGTGGTCGGCGAACAGCCGTACCTGCGGCCCGGCGACGACTTCGAATACACCTCCGGCGCCGTGCTGGAAACCAGCCACGGCATGATGGAAGGCAGCTACCACATGCTCGCCGACGATGGCACGCAGTTCGATGCGCCGATTCCGGCCTTCAGCCTGTCCGTGCCGCGAACGTTGCACTGACCGGGCCCATCAGCACATGACCACCTGGGCCATCGGCGATCTGCAAGGCTGCTACGACGCGACCCAGCGCCTGCTGGAAAAGATCGCTTTCGACCCGGCGCGCGACCAGCTGTGGTTCTGCGGCGACCTGGTCAACCGCGGCGGACAATCGCTGGAAACCCTGCGCCTGGTCCACTCGCTGCGCGCCAACAGCGTGGTCGTGCTGGGCAACCACGACCTGTCGCTGCTGGCGATAGGCGAACGGCGCGAGGACGAACAGCGCAAGGTCAACCAGGACCTGCAGCGCATCGTGCTGGCCGAAGACCGCGACGAACTGCTGACCTGGCTGCGCATGCAGAAACTGGTCCACGCCGATCGCAGGCTGGGCTGGATGATGGTCCACGCCGCGCTGGCGCCGCAGTGGTCCACGCAGATGGCCGAGCGCTTCGCCCGCGAGATCGAGGAGCGCCTGCACGGTGACCAGTTCCGTCGCCTGCTCAAGAACATGTACGGCGACAAGCCCGCCTGGCATCCCAAGCTGGCCGGCGTCGAGCGTCACCGCGCGATCATCAACGTGTTCACGCGCCTGCGTTACTGCACGCCGCGCGGCCGCATCTCGTTCGAGGACAAGGGCAGCCCCGGCACCCAGCCGGCCGGACTGTACCCCTGGTACGAAGTGCCCGGACGCGTGGAGCGCGACCTCAAGATCGTCTGCGGCCACTGGTCGACGCTGGGACTGTTCATCGGCCACGGCGTCCACGCCATCGATACCGGTGCGGTGTGGGGCGGCAAGCTCACCGCGCTGCAGCTCGACACCGATGAGCTGCGCCTGGTGCAGGTCGCCGGACGCGATGTTCCCGCGACACCGCCGCGACCGCGTCCGCCGTACCACGCCGATGATCGCAACCGCCAACGCCAGCAGCGCCAGCCGCAGGGCGGACAGCCGCGCCAGGGGCAGCAACGCGGCCAGGGCAATGGCGGGCAAGGCAGGCAGCGCCAGAACGAACCCGCGGCCCCGCCGCCGCCCGTGGAAACCGACCAGGACTGACCGCGCAGCAAGCGACTTCCGTCATCCCCGCGAAGACGGGGTCATAGCGACGCCGCTGTGCTGATCAGGCGCGCACGTAATCGATGAACTCGAAGGCGTGGGCGTGCTTTGCGTCCGCCTCATGCCGTTCGCGCGCCACGACACGCCACAGCGTCTCTTGCATGACCGGAAAAAAGGCATCGGCCCCATCGACGACGGTGTCGACATGGGTCATGTGCAGTCTTGTTGCCAGCGGCAGGCACTGCGCATAGACCTCGCCCCCGCCGATCACGCACAGCGCCGGCGCACCGGCGGCCTCGGCAATGCCCATCGCCTCCCTGATGGACGCCACCGCCTGCATCCCTCCGAACGGCACCTGCCCCGAGCGCGTCAGCACCAGGTTGAGGCGCCCGGGCAGCGCGCGCCCGAGGGACTGCGCGGTCTTGCGCCCCATCAGCACCGGCTTGCCCATCGTCAGCGCCTTGAAGCGCTTGAGGTCATCAGGCAAGCGCCACGGCAGGTCGTTGTCGCGACCGATGGCGCGGTTGCGGTCGTGCGCCGCGATGAGGACGAAATCGATCGGCGGCAACGGCATTCAGACCGCCACCGGCGCCTTGATCGCCGGCAGCGGATCGTAATGCTCGATCGCGATGTCGTCGTACTGGAAGCCGAAGATGTCGCGCACGTCCGGATTGAGCCGCAGCGTAGGCAGCGCGCGCGGGGTCCGCGAGAGCTGCTCGCGGGCCTGCTCGAAATGGTTCGAGTACAGGTGTGCGTCGCCGAGCGTATGCACGAAGTCGCCCACGCCCAGGCCGCACACCTGCGCGACCATGTGCGTCAGCAGCGCATAGCTGGCGATGTTGAACGGCACGCCGAGGAAGATGTCGCCACTGCGCTGGTACAGCTGGCAGCTGAGCTTGCCGTTGGCGACGTAGAACTGGAACATCGTGTGGCACGGCATCAGCGCCATGCGCGGCAGGTCGGCGACATTCCACGCCGAGACGATCAGGCGACGCGAGTCCGGGTTGCGCTTGATCTCCTCGACCACCCAGCGGATCTGGTCGATCTCGATGCCGTCGGCCCCGGCCCAGCGTCGCCACTGCTTGCCGTAGACCGGTCCGAGCTCGCCATCGGCGTCGGCCCATTCGTCCCAGATGCTGACCTTGTTGTCCTTCAGGTAGGCGATGCTGGTTTCGCCCTGCAGGAACCACAGCAGCTCGTGCACGATCGAGCGCAGGTGCAGCTTCTTGGTCGTGACCAGCGGGAAGCCTTCGGCGAGGTCGAAGCGCATCTGCCAGCCAAACACGCTGCGCGTGCCCGTGCCGGTGCGGTCGGCCTTGTCGCTGCCGCTTTCGAGGACGTGGCGCAGCAGGTCGAGGTATTGCTTCATTTCAGCCAGTCATCCGGTCCAGGAACTCAGCCCGCGCCGGGCGGCACGGCCAGCGGTTGCGGCTGCAGCGTCGGCTGGCGCCGCGACCACCACAACCAGAACAGGCCCAGCGCGATCAGCGGCAGGCTCAGCACCTGCCCCATCGTCAGCCAGCCGAAGGCGAGGTAACCGATCTGCTCGTCGGGCATGCGCACGAACTCGATCAGGAAGCGGAAGCAGCCGTACAGCAGCGCGAACAGGCCCGACACCGCATAGCGCGGGCGCGGCTTGCTGGAGAACCACCACAGCGCCAGGAACATCACCAGGCCTTCGAGCAGCGCCTGGTAGAGCTGCGACGGATGGCGCGCATAGCGATCGAGCGCGCCGGTGGCGAACTGGCTCTGGATCTGCTCCATGCTGGTCCGGGCGAACTCCGGCGCGCGCGGGAACACCACGCCCCAGCCGGCGTCGGTGAACTTGCCCCACAACTCGCCGCCGATGTAGTTGCCCAGGCGGCCGAAGCCCAGCCCCGGCGGCACCAGCGGTGCGATGAAATCGACCGTGTCAAACAGGTGCAGGCGATGCCGGCGCGACCACCACCAGGCGGCGGCGACCACGCCGAGCAGCCCGCCGTGGAAGCTCATGCCGCCTTCCCAGATTCGCAGCAGCATCAGCGGATCGGCCAGCAGCGCCGGGAAGGAGTAGAAGAAGACGTAGCCCAGCCGCCCGCCCAGCACGACGCCGAGCATCCCGTAGAACAGCAGGTCGCCATAGGCCTGTTCGTTGACCCCGGGCAGGCGCCCGGCGCGGACCCGGCTGCGGCCCAGCCACCAGGCGGCGGCGAAGCCCAGCAGGTACATGATTCCGTACCAGTGCACCTGCAGCGGGCCGAGATGGAAGGCGATCGGATCGATCTGGTGCAGGACTGTCATGCGGCGGTTCGTGTCCGGACGGCGTGATGCCTATTGTGCCCTAGAGGATGTACGGCAGGTCCGGCAGCTCGTTGCTGTCGTGCTGCCCTTCGCCGCGGGGGAAATGCTCGACCAGCAGCGCCGACAGTGCCTCGACACCGGCCAGCACGCCCGCCTCGGCTTCACCGGCCCGCAGGCGCTCTTCGATCAGCTGGCACACGCCGCGCCACTGCTCGGCGCTGACGCGACCTTCGAAGCCGCGGTCAGCGACGATCTCGATGCGATGGTCGGCCAGCAGCAGGTACAGCAGCACGCCGTTGTTGGCCTGCGTGTCCCACACCCGCAGCCGTGCGAATACCTCGGCCGCCTGCTCGCGCGCCTCCACCCCCGCCAGTACCTGGCGCGGATGCAGGCTCGGGTCGACCGCAAAGCAGATCTCGCCGGTATGGCGCAGCTCGCTGTCGGCAATGGCCGTGGCGATGCGCTGCAGGCTCTCGCTGGGGAACAGGCGCTTGGCCGATGGTGGGAACAGGTGTTTGAACAGCCGCATGTCACCAGCTCCCGGAGGCGCCACCGCCCCCGCTCATGCCACCGCCACCACCCCAGCCGCCACCGCCGCCGAAGCCCCCGCCGCCGCCACCGAATCCGCCGCCACCCCAGCCACCGAAGCCGCCATGGCCACGATCGCGCGCATAGCGCCCCGACGGCAGGCTGGCCAGGCCCATGAAGAAGCCGATCGCGGCACCGATCCCGCCGACCACGACCATCGAGGAGATCAGCCAGGCGATGCCGCCGGCCGCACCCGCGCCGATCACGCCGCGCAGCAGCGACGGCGCCCGGCCGAAGATGCCGCGCGCGACCTGGCCGACGATGAAGGCGACGAACAGCGCGAACAGCCAGCCGCCGCCACGATTGCCGCGCCCGGCGCGGTGCTCGGCCATCGGCGCCGGCAACGGCTCGCCGTCGATCAGCTTGACCAGGGCGCCGGTGGCGTCCGTGATGCCGCCGGCATAGTCGCCGGCACGGAATTTCGGCACCAGGTATTCCTGGATCACGCGTGCGGAGGTGGCATCCGGGATCGCGCCTTCCAGGCCGTAGCCGACCTCGATGCGCACGCGGCGGTCGTCCTTGGCGACCACCAGCAGGACGCCATCGTCGACACCCTTGCGCCCGACCTTCCACTGGTCGAACGCGCGCACCGCGTACTGGGCGATGTCCTCGGGCATCGTGGTCGGCACCACCAGCACCTGCAGCTGGCTGCCCTTGCGCTGCTGCAATGCCAGCGCCTGGGCCTCGAGCCGCTGACGGGTGGCGGCATCGATCGTGCCGGTCGTGTCGACCACCGGCGAGGTCATCGCCGGGATCGCCGCCACCTGTTGTGCCTGCACCGGGACGAGCGCGAGCAACAGCGCGCCCGCGACGATCGCGACCGACACCCGCAGGCGCCGCCAGCTCACGGCAATGCTCCGCTACGCCTCACCCGGACTCAGCCGTTGGCCGGTGCCGGCTGCTGCTGCGGTTGCTGTTGCGGCGGCTGCGCCGGCTCGCCGAACTCGACCTTCGGCGCTTCCTGGATCTGCGCCTCGTTCTCGACCGTGAAGTTCGGCTTGGGCTTGTAGCCGAACATCATCGCCGTGAGGTTGGTCGGGAACTGGCGGATGTAGGTGTTGTAGTCCTGCACCGTGCCGATGTAACGCTGGCGTTCGACGGTGATGCGGTTCTCGGTGCCTTCCAGCTGCGCCTGCAGCTGCAGGAAGTTCTGGTCGGCCTTGAGCTGCGGATAGTTCTCGCTGACCACCAGCAGGCGGTTGAGCGCGCCCTGCAGTTCACCCTGCGCCTGCTGGAACTGCGCCAGCGACGCCGGATCATCGGCGTTGACATTGATGCTGCCGACCTTCGCGCGTGCGTTGGTGACCTGGGTCAGCACCTGCTGCTCGTGGCTGGCGTAGCCCTTGACCGTCGCGACGAGGTTCGGCACCAGGTCGGCACGGCGCTTGTAGACATTGAGCACCTGCGACCAGGCAGCCTTCACCGCCTCGTCCTTCGCCTGGATGGTGTTGTAGCCGCAGCCACTGAGCATGACGGCCATAAGGACCAGTACGAACGTTTGGACAACCCGGGTCATGACGCGCAACTCCTTCCGTGACATTGGCCGGCATTGCAGCACCTACGGAGGCGGCATGCAAACAACGTCGCGCGAATAACGATCGCGTAACCAACCCGGGTAGCCCGGGTAAGCGAAGCGCACCCGGGTTCTGCGTCCGGTACCCCGGGTGCGCTTCGCTTACCCGGGCTACGCCAGCTACGCCAGCGGTTATTCGGGCTGCAGGCGGCGCTGTGCGCGCCGCTTGGACCACAGGTTCAGGCACTCGACCAGCGCCGAGAAGCCCATCGCGCCGTAGATGTAACCCTTCGGGATGTGCATCTCGAAGCCATCGGCAATCAGGTACACGCCGACCAGCACGATGAAGGCCAGCGCCAGCATCTTGATCGTCGGGTTGTGGTCGATGAAGTTGCCCAGCGGCTTGGACGCCAGCAGCATCACGGCGACCGCGAGCAGGATCGCCGCGACCATCACCGGCGTGTGGTTGGCCATGCCGACCGCGGCGATGACCGAGTCGAGCGAGAACACGATGTCGATCACCGCGATCTGCGCGATCACGCCCATGAACGAGGCGACCGGCTTGGTGTGGATGTCCTCGGCCTCGCCTTCGCCGACGACCAGGTCCTTGATCTCCATCGTACCCTTCACCAGCAGGAAGGCGCCGCCGAGGATCAGCACCAGGTCGCGCACTGAAACGCCCTGGCCGAACATGGTGAACAAATCGTGGGTCAGGCCGGCCAGCCAGGCCAGCGTCAGCAGCAGCGCGATGCGGGTGATGCAGGCCACGGCAATGCCGAACTTGCGTGCCTTCTCGCGCTGCGTGTAGGGCAGCTTGCTGACCGCGATCGAAATGAAGACGAGGTTGTCGATACCGAGCACGATCTCGATGGCGCTCAAGGTAACGAGGGTGATCCACACCTGCGGATCGGTCAGCAGCTCAACAATCACTTGCGGTTTCCTGCACTTTGGCTTTTGGGAGTCTTGTCTTGGATGCGAGCGGCAAACGTCCGGTTCATGCCCGGCCCGTCACCACAGGCGGGGCACGACGATCGCACCCCAGGTCAGCACTACATTCATCATCAGCACGAACACCGCCGCCGAGCCCATGTCCTTGGCCCGGCCGGCCAGCTCGTGGAACTCGGGACCGTAACGCTCGATCACCGCCTCCACTGCCGAGTTGAGCAACTCGATGCTCAGCACCAGCAATACCGAACCGATCAGCAGCACGCGCTCCACTGCGGTCTGCCCCAGCCACCAGCCCAGCGGTGCAAGCACCACGAACAGGTACACCTCGAGCCGGAACGACGACTCGTGCAGCCAGGCCGCGCGCAGCCCCTGCATCGACCACCTGGCAGCTTTCAGTACGCGCGCGGGGCCGCGCGGCATGTGCCCGAATTCATCAGCCATGTCGGTCGCTCAGGCCGCCGGACGGGAAACAACGACCGGCGCACCCGCGCCACCCTGACGGCACTCCGGCGGCTCGCACAAGTGCTGGGACAGCTCGAAGATCGACATGGATGCACGTCTGGAAAGGATGTGAAGGCGCGACCTGCGGCCGCGGCAGGGGGCCGATTTTGCCACAAGCCCCGCGCCGCTGCCCCGCGGCCGCATGAACGGCCCCCTGTCATGCCCGGATAGCGTGTTTTTCGCGTGCCGTTAGCGTGCAGCGGCCTAGCCTGAGGGGCCCCGTCGTCCCGGAGTACACGCCATGTCCCGCTGCGCTCTGCTGGCACGGCTAGAGGCCAAACCCGGCAAGGAAGACCAGCTGGAACAGTTCCTTCGCAGCGCCCTGCCGCTGGCGGAAGCCGAACCGGCGACACGCACCTGGTTCGCCCTGCGCTTCGGCCCGAGCAGCTTCGGCATCTACGACACCTTCGACACCGAGGCCGGCCGCCAGGCGCACCTGGACGGACCCATTGCGGCGGCGCTGATGGAGCGCGCCGACGAGCTGCTTTCGCAGCCCCCGCAGATCGACCGGGTCGACCTGCTGGCCAGCAAGCTGCCGCACTGAGCCGGGGCGAACTGCCCACCCCTGCGAGGCCCAGGGACAGGGACACGTCGCCTTCGGCCGCCAGGCGACGAGGGAGGGGGGCTACTCCGCCTCGTGGATCGCCGTACCGCGACTACCGTCGGTCCTGATCCAGCCGCGGAACATGCTGCCGCTGTTGAACGGCATGGCGATGTTGCCCTGGCGGTCCATGGCAATGGCGCCGCCGTCGCCGCCGGCGGCGGGAACGATCCGGTTGACCACTTCCTCGGCCGCGGCCTGCAGCGAATCGCCGCGGTAGGCCACACGCGCGCAGATGTCGTGCGCGACCGCATTGCGGATGTAGAACTCGCCCCAGCCGGTGCCGGAAACGCCGCAGCCGTCGTCGGCCCAGGTGCCGGCTCCAATGATGGGCGCGTCGCCGACCCGGCCCCACTTCTTGTTGGTCATGCCGCCGGTGCTGGTGGCGGCGGCGATGTGGCCCTGCGCATCGAGCGCGACCGCGCCGACGGTGCCGAAGTAGGTCGGCGCGTCGTCAACGAGGCTGGCCTCGCGCTTGCCCTTGGCCGCCTCTTCACGCTGCGCCTTTTCCAGTTGCTGGCGACGCTTGTCGGTGTCGAACCAGTGGTTGGGTACACGCTCGATCTCGGGGCGTGTGTCTGCAAAGGCTTCCGCACCGGCGCCGGCAAGCATCACGTGCGCGCTGTGCTCCATGACCGTGCGTGCGAGCTTGATCGGGTTCTTGATCGTGGTCACGCCGGCGACCGAGCCGGCACGGCGGGTATGGCCTTCCATGATCGCCGCATCGAGTTCATGCCCGCCCTTGGCATTGAACACCGCGCCCTTGCCGGCGTTGAACTGCGGCGCGTCCTCCATCACCACCACCGCCGCGGTCACCGCATCGAGCGCGCTGCCACCGCGCTTGAGCACGGCGTTGCCGGCATCGAGCGCGCGGTTGAGCGCGGTATGGTAGGCGCGACGCTCCTCCTCGCTGATCGAATCCTTGGGCACGAAGCCGGCGCCGCCGTGGATCACCAGCGCCGTTTTCGGCGCGGCGGGCTTGTCGGCGGCATGAGCGTTGACGGTCATCGTTGCGAGGGCGAGCAGCGGGAGCGAAATCAGGTTCGGCAGGCGCATGGGTCGGAGTCCGGCGAGGAAGCCAGAGCATAACGCCGAACTCCCGCTCTCATCCCGGCACCCTTACTGCTGCCGCAGCGCCTCGATCGGATCCAGCTGCGAGGCCTTGCGTGCCGGGTAATAGCCGAAGAACAACCCGGTCATGATCGAGAAGCTCGCCGCGAGCGCGATCACCTGGCCGTTCAATGCCACCGGCAGCGAGCCGAACTTGCCGACCAGCAACGCCCCGACGACACCGATCGCTATCCCCAGCGCACCGCCGATCAGCGAGATCAGCATCGCCTCGGCGAGGAACTGCCGGCGCACGTCCGACGGCCCCGCTCCGACCGCCATGCGCAGGCCGATCTCGCGGATGCGCTCGGTCACCGAGACCAGCATGATGTTCATGATGCCGATGCCACCGACGATCAGCGAAATCGTCGCCACCGCGCCCAGCAGCAGCGACATCAACCGCGTCGTCGCCGTGCGCGTGGCGACGATCTCGGAAATGTTGCGCACGTTGAAGTCGTCATCGTCGCCGGGCTTGATGCGGTGGCGCTGGCGCAGCAGCGCCTCCACTTCGCCCTGGGCGTAGCTGAGGTCCTTGGCGTCGGCCACCGTCAACGCGATCTGCGTCACCGCACCGGCGGGCAGGCCCATCGCGCCCATCAGGCGGCGGCGCGCGGTCTGCAGCGGCACCATCACCACGTCGTCCTGGTCCTGGCCGAAGCCGCCCTGGCCCTTGGGCTTGAGCGTGGCCACCACGGTGAACGGCACGCGCCCCAGGCGAATGGTCTGGCCGACACCCGGGTCGTCGCCGAACAGCGTGCGTCGCACCGTCTCGCCGAGGATCACCACCTTGCCGGCGCTGGTGTAGTCCTGCGCGTCGAATCCGTCGCCGTTGCCGATGACCCAGCCGTTGATGTCGAAGAAGTCCGGCTGCACGCCCTGCCAGCTGGTCGAGGCATTGTTCTCCGCGTACACCACCTGGGTGCTGCCGCGCAGCGCACCGGCGACGTACTGCACTTCCGGGACTTCGCTGCGGATCGCCTCGACGTCGCCCTCGTTGAGGGTGAAGAAGCTCGACGCGCTCATGCGCGCACCGCCACCGCCCGGACCGCGGCCGGCGCCGGAGCTGATGTCCAGGCGCTGCGAACCCAGCCCCGACACCATCTTGTCGATCTCGGCCTGGGTGCCCTGTCCCACCGACACCATCACGATCACCGCGGCAATGCCGATGATCACGCCCAGCGAAGTCAGCGCGCTGCGCATCCAGTTGCCGCGCAGGGCATGGATGGCCGTGCGCAGGATGTCGGAAAAATTCACGGCGCATCCTCCTGCGCGTGCAGCTCACCGTCGCGCATCACGTAGATGCGGTCGGCATGCGCGGCGACCTCGGCATCGTGGGTGATCAGCACCACGGTGTGGTTGTCATCGCGAAGGCGCTTGAACAGCGCCAGGATCTCCTCGCCGGTCTTGCTGTCGAGCGCACCGGTGGGCTCGTCGGCGAGCAGGATCGGCGGCTGGTTGATCAGCGCGCGCGCAATGGCCACGCGCTGCTGCTGGCCGCCGGACAGTTCGCTGGGGCGATGGCCGACACGTTCGCCCAGGCCGACCGAGACCAGCGCGGCACGGGCGCGCTCGAGCCGCTCTTGCGGCGGCACCTGCGCGTAGCCCAGCGGCATCGCCACGTTCTCCAGTGCGCTCATCCGCGGCAGCAGGTTGAAGCCCTGGAAGACGAAACCGATCTTGTCGCGGCGCAGGACCGCCAGCTCCTCGGGATCGAGTGTCGACACGTCGACGCCATCGCAGTGGTAGCTGCCGGCCGTTGGCGTGTCGAGGCAACCAATCAGGTTCATCAGTGTCGACTTGCCCGACCCCGAAGGGCCCATGATCGCGACGAATTCGCCGCGATCGATGCGCAGGTCGACGTCACGCAATGCCTGCACCTCGGCCTCGGTATGCGCCGAGTAGGTCTTGCACAAGCCGCGCGTGAGGATCACCGCCGGCGCGGTGTCGGCCGAAATGGCGGCGGTGGCGCTCATTGCTTGGCCCGCTCGCCGGTCACGATCAGGTCGCCCTGCTTGAGGCCGCCGCCCGACACCTCGGTGCTGCTGCCGTCGCTGGCGCCGATGCGCACCATCAGCATTTCCGGCTTGCCCGCGGCCAGTCGGTACAGCGGCGCGCGCTTGGCATTGAGCAACGCCGACAGGGCGCCGTCCCACTTGCCCTGTTGCGTTGCGTCGAGGCCGGCACGGAATTCGGAGAAGTCCTCGCGGAAGCGGTCGGCAATGCGCTGGCGCATCTGCGCCTGCAGGTTGCCCGAGCCACTGCCGCCGCCGACCACGACCGGACCACCGCCGCCGCGTCCGCCGCCACCGCCACCGCCACCGCCAAACAGGCGATTGCCGCCACCGGCCTGCGCCGCCTGTGCCTGGCGCGCCGCCTGGCGCTCGCGCACCGACGCCACGGCGGCATCGAACGCAGCCTGCTGGGAGGCATTGAGATTGAGCGTGGAAGCGGTGCGCGTGAGGTCGTCGATGACGCCACTGCCGCCCTGGCGGCCGCCCTGCGGCGCCGCGGCCGTGGCGTTGGCGGCGTCATCGGCCGGCTTGAAGCGCAGCGCGGCGTTGGACACCTTCAGGACGTCGTCGCGCCGGCTCACTTCGATCTCGGCGTTGACCGTCAGGCCCGGCAGCAGCGTGCCGTCGCTGTTGTCGACGGTCACCACGACCGGATAGGTCACGACATTGTTCGTCGTCGTCGCCGACAGGCGCACCTGCTCGACGGTGCCGCGGAACTGGCGGTCGGGGAACGCATCGACGGTGAACGAGACGCCCTGGCCGGTGCGGACCTGGCCGATGTCGGCCTCATCGACGGCCAGTTCGATCTTCATCTTCGCCAGGTCCTCGGCGATCTTGAACAGCTCCGGCGCCTGCAGGCTGGCTGCCACGGTCTGACCCGGCTCGATGCTGCGCGTCAGCACGACGCCATCGACCGGCGAGCGGATCACGGTGCGGTCGAGATTGACCTGCGTGGTTTCGGTCGAAGCGGTCTGTTGCTGGATCGAGGCCTGCGCCGCGTTCACCTGCGCGCGCGCCTGGTCGAGGGCGGCCCGGGCCAGGTCGACATCGCTGCGTGCGACCAGTTGGCGCGCGCCGAGGTCGGCCTTGCGACGGTAGTCCAGTTCGGCATTGACCAGCGACGCCTGCGCCTGCGACAGCGCCGCGCGCGCATTGGCGATCTGCGCATTGCCCTGGGCGATCTGGGCCTGGTAGGTCTTGGGATCGATGCGGGCGATCACCTGGCCGCGCTTGACCTGGTCGTTGAAGTCGACCAGCACGTCGGTCACCTGGCCGGAAATCTGGCTGCCGACGGTGACGGTGGAGATCGCGCTGAGCGTGCCGGTCGAGGAAATGGCGACTCGGATGTCGCCGCGCTCGACCGGCGCGGTGCGATACGCACCGGTGGCGGCTTCGGCATCGCGCTGGCGGACATACCAGTAGCCACCGCCCGCAAGCGCGAGCACGACGGCAGCGGCAATGCCGCGACGGATCCACACATTGGGCTTGCGGGGGTTCGACGGCTGGACGGACTTGCGGGCTGCGCTCATTTGGCTCGATTCATGGGTTATGCCGGCACCAACGCCTGGAGTGGCGTTGCGTTGACAGCAACCGGGCCGAATGGTTCAGCCCGCTGTCATCACGTTACTGGAACCGGATCACCGCTGTCGTGCCCTGCCCCGGCTCACTGGCCAGGCTCACCGGCCAGCCGAAGCGTTCGCCGAGCCGGCGCACGATCGACAGGCCCATGCCCTTGCCGTCGCTTTCGGCAAACTCGGCACGGAAGAACGGATCGAAGGCCTTGGCCAGCACCTCCGGCGACATGCCGATGCCACTGTCGCGGATCACCACGCGATCGGGCATCACCCGCACTTCGATCTGGCCGCTGCCGGTGAAACGCACGGCATTGCTCAGCAGGTTGCCGACCATGACCCGCAGCACGTGCGGCGGCGCGACCAGTCGCGGGCCACCCTCGTCGTGCAGCAGCACCTCCACCGGTCGCCCGGCCAGCATCGGCCGGATCCGCTCGACTTCGCCGGCGACGATGTCGCGCACTTCGAACTCCTCGCTCTGCGGCGCCACGTCGGCTTCGCGGGCGAGGATCAGGAAGGCCTCGATCACCGACTCCATGTCGCGGCCGGCCTGTTGCACGCGCGCCAGCGAGCGCTGCGCGCGCGGGCTGGTTTCGGGGTCGGCCAGCATCAGGTCGGTGGCAACACGAATGACCGTCAGCGGCGTGCGCAGTTCATGGCTGGCATCGCGGGTGAAGTTGCGCTCGCGGCGGACGAAATCGCCGACGCGCTCCGACAATCCCGTCAGCGCCTTCGACAGCTTGCGCACCTCGTCACTGGCATCGGCCGGCAACCGCGCCGGCGCGATCGCGCTGGCATCGGGGTCGCGCGGATCCCAGTGCGCGACCTGGTTGGCCAGCCAGCTCACCGGCGTGACCAGTCGCTTGGAGGTCCGATAGGTCAGCCAGATCAGCACACCGCTGGTGAGCAGCGACAGCAGCAGCGAGACCAGCCCGGTCATCAGCACCGACTGGTCGGCCATCCATGCCGAGAACACCAGGTACAGCGTTCCCTGCGGGCGGCGGTCGACGTAGACCAGGCTGCGGCTGTCGGGCAGCCGCTGCACGCCCGTGCCCAGTCCCTCCAGCTCGGCCGGCAGTTTCGGACTGGCCTGCCCAGGGATCACGACGTAGCCCGACATCGTCGAGCTGCTCGGCAACCGGTGGTGGGGATCGGCCGCGTAGGCCTTCCAGAACGCCTGTGCTTCCTGCCGCACACGCTGCTCGATGACCTCCTGGCGCACGATCACGCCGGCGAGCAGGATGCCCACCGTGATCACGATGCTGCCGATCAATGCCTGCGTGATGAACGCAAGCTTGATCCTGCGCGGAAGTCCGTGCCGCATGGCGCCGCCGCGTTACTCGGGCGGCTGCGAAATGTCGGCGACGCGGTAGCCGGCACTTTGCACGGTATGCAGCAACTGCTTGTCGAACGGCTTGTCGATCGTCTTGCGCAGGTTGTACAGGTGACTGCGCAACGTGTCCGAATCGGGCAGGCCGTTGCCCCAGATCTCGCGTTCGATCTCCTGGCGGCTGACCACGCGCGGCGATTCGCGCATGAGGATGGTCAGCAGGCGCAGGCCGATCGGCGAGAGCTGCAGTTCGCTGCCGCCGCGGGTCACCCGCAGGCTGGCCGGATCGAGCACGAGATCGGCGACCTTGAGTACCTCGCCACCGACCTGCCGTCGCTCACGCCGGATCAACGCGCGCAGGCGCGCTTCCAGTTCCTGGATCGCGAACGGCTTGGTCAGGTAATCGTCCGCCCCCGCCCCCAGGCCCGTGAGCTTCTCGTCGAGCGTGTCGCGCGCGGTCAGCATCAGCACCGGCGTCGACTTGCGCGCCTCCTCGCGCAGCTTCTTGCACAACTCCACGCCGTCCATGCGTGGCAGCATCAGATCCAGTACGACGACGTCATAATTGTTCTCGGTCGCCAGGCGGTAGCCGTCGAGGCCGTCGCTGGCATAGTCCACCTCGAAGCCGCGGCCCTCCAGATACTCGCCGACCATCTCCGAGATGTTGCGGTTGTCCTCCACGATCAGGACCAGACCGCCGTCCCTTGTGCCGGTACCCTGCATGCAAACCCCTCCAACCCTTCAGCTTTGTGAAGGCTGCCTTTGCGAGTGTGGATGTTTCGTGAAGGTGCTGTGCTTAAGCTGAACAAAGTCCCTATGGCGAAATATTCCCATGCCTGCTGAACGCCTCTACCCGATCCTGCTGCTGCTCGGATCCAACCTGTTCATGACCTTTGCCTGGTACGGGCACCTGAAGTACAAGTCCACACCCCTGCTGATGGCGATCATGGTCAGCTGGGGCATCGCCTTCTTCGAGTACTGCCTGATGGTCCCCGCCAACCGCCTCGGCAGCGCCGTCTACTCGGCGCCCCAGCTCAAGGGCATGCAGGAGGTCATCACCCTGCTCGTCTTCGCCGGCTTCTCCGCCTGGTACCTGGGCGAACCCCTCAAGTGGAACCACTGGGCCGGCTTTGCCCTGATCGCCGTGGCGGCCTGGCTGATCTTCCTGGATTGATCTTCCTGGATTGATCTTCAGAACCTGATCTTGCCGCTGAGGATGTCCTTGAACATCACCCAGTCGCCGGCGAACGAATAGAACGGGTGGCGGAAGGTGGCCGGGCGATTCTTCTCGAAGAAGAAGTGGCCGACCCAGGCGAAGCCATAGCCGCACACCAGCGCGGCCAGCAGCCACCAGCCGTTACGCTCGACGATGGCCAATGCCAGCAGCGCCAGCACCCCGCAACTGCCGATGAAATGCAGGCGCCGGCTGGTGCGATGGCTGTGCTCGCCCAGGTAGTACGGGTAGAACTCACGGAAGCTGGCGAAGCGCGGCACGTTGTTCCTCCCAATGTCCCCGGTTGGACCGGTGCGCCGCGCGTTGCGCGGCCCGTCTGCCGCCGGTCCGGACGTGATCGTGCACCCGCGCCGGCGGTGGGGCAAGCGGGCGCTTTGGGGGACGAAAATCTTTTGGGACGAATCTGATGGCCTGCATGCCGGCCATCCGGACAATGGCCCTCGGACAAAACGTCCCCTACATCGCTCCGGCGCCCCGGCCGGTGCTCTCGTTCAAGACGCCGCCCCTGGCCCTCGTCGCCTGGCCAGTGTGGTTGCGTGCGCGCCATTGGAAGGTGCCAGTTCCGGACCTCCGTCATGCTTCACAACCCCCGCCGCCAGCCTCCGTCCCTTGTCCGTTCCAGCGCCCGCCGCCTCCGCTCGGGAAGGCTTGCCAGCCTGCACGTGGCCGGCGCGGCGCTGGTGATCGTCCTGGCGACACAGGACAGCCCTGCGGCATCGCACGAACCATCGGCGCTGCCCGATGCAGCAGCCATGATGGTCGTGGCCCTGCCGCAGCCCGGGCCGATCGCGGCCTCGCCCGAACAACCCTTCGCCTTCGAATCGGCGAAAACGCCCGCTGACTCGATGCGGTTGCCGTTGGACGCAATCCGCGTGACGTCCGGCTTCGGCCTTCGCAACCATCCGCTGCGCCGGCGTGCCGCGTTCCACAACGGGATCGATTTCGCCGCGCCGCCCGGCACGGCGGTGCATGCGTCGGCCGATGGCGTGGTCGCACGCGCGGCCTTCAGCAAGGACTACGGCAACCTGGTCCTGATCGACCACGGCAACGGCTGCAGCACCCTCTACGCGCACAACGAGCGACTGCTGGTACACACCGGTGAGCCGATTCAGGCCGGCCAGCCCATCGCGCTGGTGGGATCGTCCGGGCGTTCGACCGGACCCCACCTGCACTTCGAGGTCCGCCATGACGGTGCGCGCGTGGACCCGCGCAACTATCTCGCCGGGATTTGACTCAGGAATTGACGAAGCGCCGGTCGTTGCGCTGCTAGGACTTCTCCGCGGCCTTGGCCCGGTCCCAGTAGCGGTCCTGCGCTTCCAGCGACTGACCGGACAGTTCGGTGCCCTCGGCTTCGGCCAGGGCCTCCATGGTGCGGAAGCGGCGCTCGAACTTCAGGTTGGCCCTGCGCAATGCGGTGCCGACGTCGACCTTCGCGTGGCGCGCCAGATTGGCGCAGACGAACAGCACATCGCCGATTTCGTCCTCCAGCCGGTCGCGCGCAGCGGCGTCACCCGGGTCGGCGTCCAATGCGGCGAATTCGGCGCGCACTTCCTCGATCTCTTCGTGCAGCTTGGCGATCACCGGCGTCACGTCGGGCCAGTCGAAGCCGACCCGCGCGGCACGCTTCTGCAACTTCACCGCGCGCTGCCATTCGGGAAGACCGCGGGCGATGCCGGCGAGCGCGGAGCGGTCTTCATGGCCGCTGTCCTCGCGCTCGCGGCGCTTGTGTTCTTCCCAGGCGACCGTCTGCGCTTCGGCGTCCTCGACTTCGACTCCCTCGACTGCAGCATCGGCAAATACATGCGGATGCCTGCGCACCATCTTGTCGCTGATCGCGGCGACCACGTCGGCAAACTCGAACGCACCCTGCTCCTGCGCCATGCGTGCATGGAACACCACCTGCAGCAGCAGGTCGCCCAGCTCGTCCTTCAGGTCGCCCAGGTCGCCGCGATCTATCGCGTCGGCCACTTCGTAGGCTTCCTCGATCGTGTACGGCGCGATGCTGGCGAAATCCTGCTGCACGTCCCACGGGCAACCGCTCTGCGGATCGCGCAGGCGCGCCATGATGGTGAGGAGGCGGTCGATGGAGTTGCTGCCGGGATCGGACATGGTGTGTGGTGCCCAGTCAGTCGCCGAGCCATTGCCGCCACGGCAGCGCAGGATCGCCCAGGGCGATGAAGTCGCCGTTGAGGATCCCCTCGCGCTGGTTGTAACGGAACGGACGGCCCTGCGGATCGAGCACGACGCCGCCGGCACCTTCGAGCACGCACTGGCCCGCCGCGGTATCCCATTCGCTGGTGGGGCCAAAACGCGGATAGACGTCGAGCCTGCCGTCGGCGAGGGTGCAGAACTTCAGCGACGAGCCCAGGCCGATCGGCTCCACGTGGCCCATGCGGGCGATGAACGCCTCGGTGCGGGTGTCACGGTGCGAACGGCTCGCCGCCACGCGCAGCGGCGACGTGGCCGGCGCGCGGGCGCGCACGGCCTCGTCGCGGTTGCCTTCGCGGCGGAAGGCGCCGAGCGTCGCGCCGCCGTGCCAGAGCACGCCGGTCACCGGCGCCTGCACCACGCCGAACACGGCCACGCCCCCTTCGATCAGGGCGATGTTGACGGTGAACTCGCCATTGCGCTTGACGAACTCGCGGGTGCCATCGAGCGGGTCGACCATCCACGAGCGCGTCCACTGGCGCCGCTGCGCGGTCGGAACCTCGTGCGCGGATTCCTCCGACAGCACCGGGATGTCCGGCGTCAGGCGCGCCAGGCCGTCGACGATGCAACGGTGCGCGGCCAGGTCGGCGGCGGTCAGCGGCGAATCGTCGTCCTTGTGCTGCACGGCGAAATCGCTGTCGTAGATGCCCAGGATCGCGGCGGCGGCATCGTGCGCCAGTGCGATCACGCCTTCGCGCAGTTCGGTAGAGATCATGTCTGGTGCGTCCTCAGCCACTCGCGGGCGATGAAAAGGGCGGCGATGCTGCGACCCTCGGAAAAGTCCTCGCGCAAGATCAGCTGGTGGAGGTCGTCGAGCTTCCACGGCACCACTTCCAGCTCTTCGGGCTCGTCGCCCGGCAGTCGCTCCGGGTAGAGGTCGCGCGCCAGCACCAGGTGCGCCTGGTGGCTCATGTAGGTCGGGGCCAGGGTCAGCGAGCGCAATACGTTGAGCGAGCGCGCGCCGTAGCCGGCTTCTTCCTTGAGTTCACGGTCGGCGGCCTGCTCCGGCGTCTCGCCTGCGTCGATGCGGCCCTTGACCAGCCCCAGCTCGTAGCGGTGCATGCCCGCGGCGTATTCGCGCACCAGCAGCACGGTGTCGTCATCCAGCAGGGGCACCACCACGACCGCGCCGTGGCCCCGCCCGTGCAGGCGCTCGTAGTTGCGGCGCTCGCCGTTGGCGAACTCCAGCTCCAGTCGTTCGAGCCGGTATGGACCGGCGTCGTGCTCGGTGATGCTGTGGATGGTAGGCAGCCGGCGGCTCATGGCCTGGTTCCGTGGCAGGCCCCGGCCGCTGCGCTGCACCGCGCGCCGCCAGGCGGGATAATGGTGGGATGCAGAAGAACACTCACGATAAGGCGATGCTAGCAGAGGCCGGTGTCCGGGCAGGTGGCGACAGCGACCGTGATCGCGACGCCGAGCGCTGGCGCGCCCGCGACCTGGCGGTGCTGTGGCACCCGTGCACGCAGATGCGCGAGCATCCCCACACCCTGCCGCTGCTGCCGATCGAGCGTGGCGAAGGCGCCTGGCTGGTCGGCCGCGACGGCCGCCGCTATCTCGACGCCATCAGCAGCTGGTGGACCAACCTGTTCGGCCACGCCGAGCCGCGCATCGCCGCTGCCATCGCGCAGCAGGCGATGACGCTCGAACACGTGATCCTGGCCGGCTGCTCGCACGCGCCGGCGGTCGAGCTGGCCGAGCGGCTGCTCGCCATCGCACCGCGCGAGGCCGGCCGCGAACCGCTCGGCAAGGTGTTCTACGCCGACAACGGTTCGGCCGGCGTCGAAGTCGCGCTGAAGATGGCCTTCCACTGGTTCCGCAACCGCGGCATCGAGGGACGGACCAAGTTCATCGCGCTCGACAACGGTTACCACGGCGAGACCCTGGGCGCGCTCGCGGTCGGCGACATCCCGCTGTACCGGCGCGTGTATGCACCGCTGCTGGCACAAGCCCTGTTCGCACCGTCGCCCGATGCCTACCTGAGCGAGGACGGGGAGAGCGCGGCAGATCGCGCGCGACGTGCCGCCGATGGCCTTCGCGACCTGCTCGAACAGCACGGCGACGAAGTCTGCGCGCTCATCATCGAGCCGCGAGTGCAGTGCGCCGGCGGCATGCGCATGCACGACCCGCTGTACCTGAAGCTGGTGCGCGAACTGTGCGACGCGCATGGCGTGTTCCTGATCTGCGACGAGATCGCCGTCGGCTTCGGCCGCACCGGGACGATGTTCGCCAGCGAGCGCAGTGGCGTGCAACCGGACCTGCTGTGCCTGTCCAAGGGCCTGACCGGCGGCGCGCTGCCGCTGGCGGCGGTACTGACCACGCAGACCATCTACGACGGCTTCCTCGACGACTCGCGCGAGAAGGCGTTCCTGCATTCGCACAGCTACACCGGCAATCCGCTGGCATGCGCGGCGGCACTGGCCAGCCTCGACATCTTCGCCAGCGACGACATCGTCAACCGCAATCGCGGCACCGCCGAGCGCATGGCCGCGCTGGCCGCGCCGCTGGCCGGACACCGCCATGTCGCCGACGTCCGCCAGGCCGGCATGATCGTCGCCTTCGAACTGACCCCCGGCGGCGACCGTCGCGCCAGCTTCGATCCCGCACTGCGAATCGGCCTGCGCGCCTACCGCGCCGCGCTGGATCGCGGCGTGCTGCTGCGACCGCTGGGCGATGTGCTGTACTGGATGCCGCCCTACTGCATCGACGAGCAAGCCTTGCAGCTGCTGGCCGACACCACCCGCGCCGTCATCGACGAGGCCACCGCATGCGCCTGACCCGCGTCCACGTCGACCAGCCGCTGGCTGCCGGCAGCGAAGTCGTCCTGCCCGAGAGCGCCGCAGCCCACCTGGGCCGCGTGCTGCGCCTGGGCGTGGGCGACGCCTGCGTGCTGTTCAACGGCGATGGCCACGACTACGCAGCGCGGATCGTGGCGCTGGGCAAGCGGGAACTGCGCGTGGCCATCGATGCCTCCACCCCGGTGCTGCGCGAGTCGCCGTTGCGGCTGGTGCTGCTGCAGGGCGTGGCGCGTGGCGAGAAGATGGACCTGATCCTGCAGAAGGCGACCGAACTGGGCGCAGCGGCATTCCATCCACTGTGGTCGCAACGCAGCGAAGTGAAGCTGGACGAAGCGCGCGCGGAGAAACGCCTGGCGCATTGGCGCAGCGTGGTGTCCTCGGCTTGCGAGCAAAGCGGGCGCGCGGTGGTCCCCGAGGTGTCCGCGCCGGTGACGCTGGCGGCGACGCTGGCGGGCCTGCCTCCAGGGGGCCTGCGCCTGATCCTGGATCCGGAAGGCGAGCTGGCGTTCTCGAGCCTGGCGCTGGATGTGAGCGAACCGGTGTACCTGGCGATCGGCCCGGAAGGCGGCTGGTCGCCTCTGGATCGCGAGCAGTTGCGCGCGGCTGGCTTCCTTGGACTGCGGCTGGGGCCGCGCATCCTGCGCACCGAGAGCGCAGGGCTGGCTGCAATTGCGGCGTTGCAGGCGCGGTTCGGCGATCTGCAGTAGTAGCCACCGTAACCCGGGTAAGCGCAGCGCACCCGGGGACCGGCAGGCACGATCCCGGGTGCGCTGCGCTTACCCGGGCTACGGCTAGCGGAGGGTCAGATCTTGAAGTAGATCCGCCGCGCATCGAGCACGCGCACCACCACCCACCACACCACCACTACAGCAATGGCAAACGCCAGCGACGGCGCATACGGACCCAATCGCGGCGTCATCCAGTCAGCGAATCCGAGCCGATACAACGGCTCCAGCCAACCGCCCGCCACCAGCGCATAAAGCATGAACGCCGACCCCGCATAGGCCGCGATCGCATTGACCCCGAACGCACGCCCCAGCGCCGGCAGTCCCTGGCGATCGACCAGCCAGTGCACCACCGCCAGCACCCAGCAGGCGATGCCGCCGGTCCACAGCACGTACGACGGCGTCCACAGGTTCTTGTTGAACGGCTGCCACCACGACCATGCCAGCCCGATTGCCAGCGCTGCCGCACCGCCGAGCCACAGCGCACGCAAATCGCCGCGCCGCAGCCAGTCACCGGCACGCATGCCGAGCACCGTCGTCGCCAGCGCACCCAGCGTGCTGACCAGGCCTTCGGGATCATGTCCGCGGCCACTGGCCGGATCGAGCTGGTAGACATGGACGCCCAGCAGCGCATGATCCACGCGACTGGCGAGATTGACGAACGGTTCGTAACTGCCGCCAGCAGCCAGCAATGCGCCATAACCCACCAGCAAAGCGGCGAGCACGAGCCACTGCGTGCGCGGACGCGCATGCAAGGCCAGCAGGCCCGCAGCGGCGAAACACAGGCCGATCCGCTGCAGGACGCCCATCACCCGGTAGTGCGCCAGGTCGAACGCCCACAGCGCACACAGGTGCAACAGCAGGCCGAGGCCGACGATGCGTGCGGCGCGGACCAGCACCGGTCGCGCCAGGACGCTTGGCGCGTCACCGCGCTCCAGGCGCGGCATCAGCGCCAGCGTGATCGACACGCCGACGATGAACAGGAACATCGGGAAGATCAGGTCGGTCGGCGTGCAGCCATGCCAATGGGCGTGGAGCAGCGGGGCATACACATGGCCCCAGTCGCCCGGGTTGTTGACCAGCAGCATCGCGGCCACGGTGATGCCGCGAAGTGCATCGACCGACGCGTAGCGTGCCGCCGGTGTTTCGCTCAAGCCGCCTGCACCAGCACCGCGCTGACCTGCGCTTCAATCGACTCCAGGTCGGGCAGGAACGCAGCATCCTCGTTGAGCAGCACGCGCGCACGCACGCCGTTGGGCAGCGCATTGGCGTCTTCGACCACCATCAACGTGTCGCGTGACACCGTCACCAGGCGCGGGAAGCCCTGGGTCAGCATCGCGAAGTACGGTGCGCGCGGATTGCCGCCCAGGGCGCGCAACACCACCACCTTGCTGCCCAGTCCGCCGCGCTCGTCGGCAAGGCCGGCCAGGCGCGCGAACGCCACCAGCGGCAGCTGCCAGCCGCGCCAGCGGATGCGGCCCAGCAGCCAGTCCGGCACGTCGGTCAGCGGATCGGGCTCGGCGTAGGACAGCACCTCGGCGATCGTTGCGTTGGGCAGCAGCAGGCGGCCGCCGGCGACCTGGATCAGCACGCCCCGGATGTCGTTTTCGACAGTCGGTACGGCTGCAACGTGCTTGGAATGGTTTCGATTCGGCATCTGTAGGGTCCTGTCTGCCCGCTCAGTTCCAACGTGCGATCAGACGTTCGGCAAGTTCGACCGGCTGCCCGGCGACGCCGCCGCGTGCGATCAGTTCGGCCGAGGCCGCTGCGTCGTAGCAACCGTCGGGCGCTTGTCCGGCGACGAGTGCGCCTGCCCAGGAGTGGTTCATCGCGACATCGACACGGGCCGGGTCGCTGCCGCTGAGCAGCAGCACCGCCGAGTCCGCCGACGGCAGCGAGGCGATGACATCGCCGTTGCCTTCGACGAAGCGGATGCCAGACTCGTTGACGGCGATCGCGATCTCGGCGGGCAGGATGTAGATCGAGCCGGCCATCGCCAGCAGGCCCGGCTCGGCAAGCTTCACCTGCAACGGCGTGGCGCGCTGCATCTGCGCGACGAGTCGGTCGTAGCGGCCGCCGTCGAGGCGCTGCTGCACCAGGACCGGGCGCGGGAAGGTTTCCGGCAGCGCGCCCAGCAACTGGCGCACGGCATCGGGGCCGCCGATGCCGGCCAGCACAAGCACGGCGCCGTTGTTGTGGACGGTCTGGCGGTCTTCGACCAGCTCGAGCGCGGAAATGCGTGTTTCCAGGTCACCCAGGTCGCGCTGGAAGCGGTTGTTCGCGACGTGGCTGTCGGTGCCGGCCAGGTTGCCGGCGTTGTCTTCGGCAAACGACCAGTCCGGCGCCAGCGGTGCGGCCGCAGCTGCAGTCGGGGCGGCCGGCGCGACATCGTCACTGGCGATTTCCGGCGGGCGGCTGGCGTCGAACAGCAGCACCGGCTGGGCCGGCGCGCGTCGTTCGCGCGACATTTCGGGCACGACTTCGTCGAGCAGTTCGACCGCGACCGGTGCGGCCGCAGGCGACATCTCGTAATCGAAACTGGATTCGAACGGCTCGATCACCAGCGCGGCGTCGTCGGTCGAGACCATTCCCGGCTCGTCCAGCAGCGGCATCTCGATGGCGTCCAGCGTCTGCACGTCCATCAGCGGAGGCGCGCCGGTGGCGGCGATGGACGGCTCGTAGTGGAGCTCGGCGGCCACCGGGTCGAACGGGCTCAGGGCTGCCGTCTCGACGACCGCTGCCTCGAACACTGGCGCCTCGAGCACAGCCGGCGCTGCCGGTACGGCCTCCGGCGCAGCGGCGACCGCGATGGGCGCGGCAACCTGTGTCGGCGCGGGTACCTCCTGGGCATCAACGGCGAAATCGCCCTCGCCTTCCGGTTCGTGCCCGGGCGGCAACACGTCGCCGTGGCCCTGCAGCTTCGCCGCCAGGTGGCGGGTCCAGCGGGCAAGGTCCCAGCCTTCTCGGGCCGCGGCGAGTGCCGCCTCCTCATAGATCACTTCGACGGCGGGATCGGCGAGCACTGGATCGAAGCGTTCGATCGCGTCCTCGGTGGCCGCATCGAGTGCAACGACAATCACCTGCGGCGCGGCCAGTCCGAGCGTGGACAGGTCGAGCGTGGTGGGGTCGGCTTCCAGCACCAGTTGCGCACCGGCGTCGGAGAGCGCCGAGCGCAGGCGTTCACACGCCGCGCCCGGTCGTGCCAGCAGTACCGCGCGACGCGAAGACTCACTCATGGCCGCGCGATGCCCCCTGCGCATTGATGCCGAGCAGTTCGTAGACGTTGCGGATCAGTTCCGGCTCCTGGTACGGCTTGCCGAGGTAGCGCTCGACACCGATCTCGAACGCGCGCTGGCGATGCTTGTCGCCGGTACGCGAAGTGATCATCACGATCGGCACGCCACGCAGGCGCGAGTCGCCCTTCATGGCGGTGGCCAGCTCGTAGCCGTCCATGCGCGGCATTTCGATGTCGAGCAGCATCAGGTCGGGCACGCGCTCGGTCATGCGTTCCAGGGCGTCGATGCCGTCCTTCGCGGTCAGGACCTCGAAATTGTGGCGTTCCAGCACGCGGCCGGTGACCTTGCGCATCGTCACCGAGTCGTCGACCACCATGACCAGCGGCACGCGGCGCTGTTCGACCGGTGCGGCGACCACCGGCACGTGATCGCGCGGCAGCAGCATCTGGCGGCGTACCAGCGGGGCGACGTCGAGGATCACGACCACGCGGCCGTCACCCATGATGGTCGCGCCGAAGATGCCCGGCACCGAAGCAACCTGCGGACCGACCGCCTTCACCACGATTTCGCGGTTGCCGACGACCTGGTCGACGCAGACCGCGGCACGCAGGTCACCGGAGCGGATCAGCAGCAGCGGCATCTGCAGGTGGCCTTCGGCCTTGGCAGTGCCGTGGCCGACGAGCGCGCCCAGGTCGTGGACGGTGTAGTCCTCGCCGCCGTAGCGGTAGGTCGCGTCGGCCATGTCGAGGCGGTCGCGGGCGATGCGGCCGACGCCGCGGACCGAGGCGATCGGCACGGCGAAGGTGGTCTCGCCGATGCGGACGAACACGGCCTGGGTGACCGCGAGCGTCTGCGGCAGGCGCAGGGTGAAGTTGACGCCCTTGCCCGGGACCGAATGGATGTCGAGCGTACCGCCGAGCTGGCGCACTTCGCTGGCGACCACGTCCATACCCACGCCGCGGCCGGACAGGCGGCTGACGGCATCGGCGGTGGAGAAGCCCGGTTCCAGGATCAGTGCATCGAGGGCGGCATCGGACAGCGTCGCGTCGGCGCGGACCAGGCCACGCTCTTCGCCACGGCGGCGGATCGCGGCGCGGTCGAGGCCGGCACCGTCGTCGCCGACTTCCAGCACCACTTCCGAACCTTCGCGGCGGACCGCGATGCGGATCGTGCCCTCTTCCGGCTTGTGCGCCTTGCGGCGCTTGTCCGGCGTTTCCAGGCCGTGCGCGACCGCGTTGCGCAGCATGTGTTCCAGCGGCGCGGTCATGCGCTCGAGCACGTTGCGGTCGAGTTCGCCCTGGGTACCGTCGAGCTTGAGCTGGACATGCTTGCCCAGTTCGCCCGAGGCCTGGCGGACGACGCGGCGCAGGCGCGGCAGCAGGCCGTCGAACGGCACCATGCGCGTGCGCATGAGGCCTTCCTGCAGTTCCGAGCTCACGCGCGACTGCTGCAGCAGCAGGGTTTCGTACTGACGGGTCAGGTCGTCGAGCGTGGTCTGCAGGCTGGTCTGGTCAGCGGCCGACTCGGCCAGTGCACGCGACAGCTGCTGCAGGTTGGAGAAGCGGTCGAGCTCGAGCGGATCGAACGCCTGCTCGGCCAGGTCGCCTTCGCGCTGGTAGCGGGCGACGATCTGCGCTTCGGTTTCGATTTCCAGTCGACGCAGCTGGTCACGCATACGCGTGTTGGTCGCTGCCATTTCCGCGATGGCGCCACGGAATGCACCCAGCTGCTGTTCCAGTCGGGCGCGGTAGATCGCGACTTCACCGGCGTAGTTGACGAGCCGGTCGAGCAGGTCGGCGCGGATGCGCACCTGCTCCTGCGGTGCGCGCACGCCGATGTCGTCTTCGTCGACCACCGGTGCGTCGCTGATCGGCGCGGACAGCGGCTTGAGCTCGATGTGCTGCGGCGCTTCCAGCGCGGCCGTGGCCGGCTTGGCGTCCTCGACCTGCGTGGCGGGCACGTAGGCCTGGCCGCGGGCACGCGCGTCGAACTGGGCGATCAGCTCCTCCGGCATGGCAATCGCGCGGCGCTCGCCGACACGGGTGACCATGGCATGGAGGCGGTCGAAACCGTGCTCGAGCAGCGGCACGCCATCGCGGCCCAGCTCGCAACGCTGTTCGGCGACAGCTTCCAGCAGCGATTCCATGGCGTGGCCGAGTTCGCCCACGGCCATGATGCCGGCCATGCGCGCGCCACCCTTGATGGTGTGCAGGTCGCGCTGCAGTCCGACCACCGGCTCGCGGTCACCCGGCGCCTGGCGCAGCTGCGCGAGCAGGCCGTCGGAGTGGTCGAGCAGGTCGCTGGCTTCCTCGACGAAGATGTCGACCAGTTCCGGATCGAGTCCGGTCAGGTCGAGCGCTTCGTCCGGATCGTCGCTGGCGGCCAGTGCGTGCGCGATCAGCGCGGCGACTGCCGGCTCCTGCGCATCGTCGGCCACTTCGGCGCCGGCCACTTCGGCGTGCGATTCGTATGCAGCCGGCTGGTCGTCGACCGGGTCGCCATCGGACTCGTTGGCACCCGGGGCGCCGGCGTCGGCAAACGCCGCCAGGCCCACCGATGCGGTGGCTTCGATGGCGGCCACCTGCTGCTCGCGGGAAGCACGTTCGGCCTCGGCGTATTCGGTTTCGAGGCGGGCGTACTCGCGCTCCTCCTCGGCCAGGCGCTCGGCTTCGAGGCGTTCTGCTTCGAGGCGTTCGGCTTCGAGGCGCTCTGCTTCGAGACGTTCGGCTTCGAGGCGCTCTGCTTCGAGGCGCTCGGCTTCGAGGCGATCTGCTTCGAGGCGTTCTGCTTCGAGGCGTTCGGCTTCCAGGCGCTCCGCTTCGAGGCGCTCGGTTTCAAGGCGTGCGGCTTCGAGAAGCTCGGATTCGCGGCGCGCTGCTTCGAGACGCTCGCTCTCAAGACGTGCGGCTGCGAGAAGCTCGGCTTCCAGGTGCTCGGCCTCGAATTGCGCGGCTTCCTGACGCTCGGCTTCCAGGCGGGCTTCCTGCTCGCGCTGGAGCAGGGCCAGACGCTCGGCGTCGGTCTGCTCGAGGGCGAAGCGCTCGGCCTGCACGCGCTCGACGTCGACGCTTGCGACATTGGCCTGCTCGATCGCCAGGCGCTCGGCTTCGATGCGGCTCGCTTCGGCCAGTTCGGCTTCCACGCGGGCAGCATGCGAATGGCTGTCTACGAACTCCGGGCCGGCGTCGGACGCCAGGTCCGTGAACTCGCTCAGGTCGATCGCCGACAGCGTGGCTTCGTCGCCATCGTCCATGGCGAAGCTGACGTCGATCGGCTCGACGCTCATCGGCATCGACTGTCGCGCATCCGGCAGACCATCGCGCAACGCACGCATGCGTGCGGCCAGGCCTTCGAACGCGGGCACGCGCGGCGACGGAGTCTTCAGCGTTGCCAGGGTGCGACGGATCGCATCGGCCACTTCGGCCATGGCCGCCACGCCTTCGCTGCTGGCCGGCGTAGCGGACGCGAGCAGGCGCTTGACGTAGATTTCGGTCGGACCGGTGATCTCGGTGATCACCGGCACTTCGGTCATGGCGAAAGCGCCATTGAGCGTGTGGAACGAGCGCTGCAGGCCGTCGTCGACCAGGCGCGGGCCGTGGTTGGCGGCTGCCAGCCACTGCTCGATGGTGACCAGGTGGCCACTGACCTCGGCGTCTAGGATCTCCAGCAGCACCGCGTCGACCGACGCAGGCGTGCCGGGTGCGACCTCGACCACGAACGCCGGTGCGGCCTCCTCGATCGTTTCTTCGATGGCGAGGACCGGTTCGACCTCGTCGTCCACTGCAAGCATGTCGAGATTGACCGCTTCCAGCGTGAGCTCTTCGGCCACCACCGGCTCGGCCGCCGCGGCGACACCGGCCAGGGCCGGCGTGTACAGGCTCTCGTCGCCTTCGGCGAGGCGGTCGGCATGCGCCTCCATCCCGGCCAGGTCGGCCGAGATCAGGCCTTCGTTACGCAGCGCTGCGTGCAGCTGGGGCAGCGCGGTGTACGCGTGGCCGACCAGCCCCATCACGGCCGGGCTGGCAGGACGGGTGCCATCGAGCACGCGGTTGAGCAGGTTCTCGATCTTCCAGCTGAACTCGCCCAGGGTCTTGGCGCCGACCAGGCGGCCACTGCCCTTGAGGGTGTGGAACACGCGACGGATCGGACGCAGGCGTTCGCTGTCCTCCGGGGCCTGGTGCCAGATCGGCAGCAGGTCGCCGAGGTGGCGGATCTCCTCGTCGAGTTCCTCGAGGAACACCTCGCGGATCTCGTCGTCGATGTCGTCGCTGTGCTCGAAGCCGCCGGCGGCAATGGCCTGCGGCGTGGTCGCGACCGGGGCCGGAGCCGGAGCCGCAGGTGCCACGGGTGCGGCAGTTGCCGGCGCGGCGGACTCGTTGGTCGACGCGGCCGATTCGGCCGGCGCGGACATCGTGACCGTGCCCAGCGTGATCGTGTCGGACAGTTCGAAGTCCGGGACGTTGGCCAGCTCTTCGCGCGTGATCGGCGAAGTCGGCGCCATCGTCGCGGCGATGTCGAATTCCGGCAGCGGCCAGTAGCGCAGGGATTCCAGGCTCTGGCGGGTGATGTCGAGAATGTTGTTGCGGTTCGGGCGCTGCTCGCGCAGTGCCTCCAGGTAGTACTCCAGGCTCGCCAGTGCATCGGCCAGCGTGTCGAGCTGCTGGCCGTTGGGCACGCGCTTGCGGCCGATCAGCTCGACCTCGGTGTAGCGCTTGACGCCGGTCAGGTAGTCGGCCGGCTGCACCAGTTCGAGCATGCGCAGCGCGCCGCCGACTTCGTCCAGCACGCGCGGGACTTCGGCCAGTTCGGCGTGGTCCCAGTTGGTTTCGACAAAGGCCACGAAGGCCTGGCGGGCATCGCCGAAGTTGGCGATCGCCTCACGCACGACCACGTCCAGGACCTTTCGCGCTTCACCGGCAAGCAGGTCGTCGTCGGCCTGCTCGTCCGGCAGGCCCAGGCGCGAGACCTGGTCGTCGAGCGAGGCATCGACATAAAGCAGCGCGCCGGCGACGTCGAGCAAGGCACCTTCGTCGGCCGGACGGCGTCCGCTGACGATCTCGTGCATCGCATCGCGCTGCTGCAGCACGACGGTGCGGGCAACTCCCAGCCCCATCATGCCGAGCGTGTCGCTGACGCGGCTCAGTGCCTCCACCTGCGGTTGCAGGCTGGTGACATCGGTCTGGCCGGTGCGCAGGTGCAGGTCGAGCGCGTCCTTGACGCGCAGCAGGTCTTCCTTGATCGCCGCGGCGACAGTATCGAGCAGCGCGCGATTGCGGCCGCTGAGGCTGCCGCGGGCGTGTTCGAGTTCCGACTCGCTGGGAAGGTGCGACGCGAGTTCGAAGGTGTGGCGAAGGTCGTCCAGCGCCGGATGGCGGCCGTCGCTGTGGGCGACGTGGTACAGCAGCTGGCGGGTCGGCTCGGCGGCCGGCTCGGTGCGCGGCGCGGCGAAACCGTCGTCGGCCAGCATCAGGCGCGCTTCGCGCTCGACGCCACCGAAGGCCTGGCGCAGCGCGCGCGTTGCCGGCAAGGCGCCGTCGCGCAGTGCGCCGGCGACCGAAGAGGCCACCCACAACATGCGCCGCACCGGTTCCAGCACGACCTCGGCAAGCAGGCCGTCAACCGCACCGGCCAGCTTGTCCGGATGCGCCGGGTTGCCATCTTCCGGCCAGGTGGCCAGGGCGTCGCGCAGCGCGGCCAGGTGGCCGGAGGAATGCGGCGAAGGAGCGCTGCGCGGTGTCGGCGACCCGGCCAGGCTGGCCGGCAGCGGGCGATCGAGATCCGGCGCGAACAGCACGCTCTCGTTCAGCCCTGCCTCGCCGCGCGTGGCGCGCAGTTCGTTGAGCAGCGGCAGCAGCACGATCGGAATATCGCGGTGGCCGCCCTGCAGGCGTTCCAGGTAGTCGGGCAGCAGGACCACGCCACGCATCAGCGCCGCGCAGGCCTCGTCGCGATCAGCGACCTTGCCCTGCTGCAACGCCAGTGCCAGCCGTTCCATTTCCTCGGCGACCATCGCCGGCGCGTACAGCTCGACCATGCGCAGGGTGCCGTGCACCTGGTGCAGCTGGTCGGCGCAGTAGCGCATGCGGCCGGTGTCGGCAGGATTCTCGGCAAATGCCTCGATTTCCTGCTGCGCCAGGCGCAGGGTCTCGTCCAGCTCCGGCTTGATCCAGCCCAGGGTGGTCGTGTCGATTGCTTCGCGCATCACCGTCATCGTTCACCCCACGCAGGGGTGAACCGGCGCGTGCCGTGGCGCATGCCTTTGACGGGCATGTCCCGGTGGCCGTATTTGAACCTGTTCATCGACCTCGTCCTTGTCAGGCCGGCAGCTTGAAGTCGGCAACGGAGCGACGCAGGTCGGCTGCCAGTTGCGCGAGGTTTCCAATCGACGCCGCCGTCTGGTTCGCACCCTGCGAGGTCTGCGCGGTAATCGACTGGATGGTGTTCATCGTCGCGGTGATGTTCGATGCCGCGCTGGACTGCTGCTGCGCGGCGGTCGAGATGCCCTGAATGAGGTTGGACAGGTCCGACGACACCTTTTCGATCTCGCCCAGCGCGGTACCTGCGTCCTCGGCCAGTCGTGCACCGGCGACCACTTCCGAGGTCGTCTGTTCCATCGAGCTGACCGCTTCGTTGGTGTCGGACTGAATCGTCTGGACCAGCGTTTCGATTCGCTTGGTGGCGTTGGACGCGCGTTCTGCAAGTCGCTGCACTTCGTCGGCCACGACCGCGAAGCCGCGGCCCGCTTCACCGGCCGAAGCCGCCTGGATTGCCGCGTTAAGTGCCAGGATGTTGGTCTGCTCGGAGATGTCGTTGATCAGTTCCACGATCGAGCCGATTTCCTGCGAGCTTTCACCCAGTCGCTTGATTCGCTTCGAGGTTTCCTGGATCTGGTCGCGGATCGAGTCCATGCCGGCGATCGTCTGGCGCACCACGCCCGCACCCTTGGTCGCGATCTGCACCGAGCGCTGCGCCACGTCCGCCGATTCGGCCGAGTTGCGCGACACCTGGTTGATCGAGGCCGCGATTTCACTGATACGGCTGGAGGCGGAGTTGATTTCCTGCGCCTGGTGCTCTGCGGCCTCGGCCAGGTGCATGGCGGTGGCCTGCGTTTCCTGGGCGCTCGCGGCGACCTGCACCGAGGTGTCGGTAATCGTCTGCACCAGGCTGCGCAGCTGCTCGACGGCGAAGTTGATCGAGTCGGCGATGGCGCCGGTCATGTCCTCGGTGACGGTGGCCTTTACGGTCAGGTCGCCTTCTGCGAGCGAACCCATCTCGTCCAGCAGGCGCATGATCGCCTCCTGGTTACGGTCGTTGAGTTCCTTGGTGGTCAGGTAGCGCTTCTTCTGCTGGCTGTTGAGCGAGAACACCAGGAAGACGATCGCCAGCAGCGCCGCGGCACCGGACAGGATCGAGATCCACAGGTTGCCGGCGATGCTGGTGTCCTTGAGCGAACCGAACGCGGTGAAGGCGCGGAACAGGCTCTGGCTGTCGGCCAGCAGCTTGTTGGAGCCGCCGGTGATCGCTTCGGATGCCGCCTGTGCGCGGAACAGGTTCTGCGAGCTGGACAGGATGGCGTCCAGGTCCTTCTTCATTTCCAGCCACAGCGTCTCGGCCTGGGCCAGCGCTGCCAGTGCGTTCTGGTTGCCCAGCGGGGTCACGCCGAAGGCGGCGTCGCCCTTGCGCAGGCCGGTCAGGACGTTGCCGAACACGGCGGCGTCGCGGCCCAGGGCCTCACCCGCCAGCGCCGCACCACTGCCACCGGCGCGGATCTGGGTGATGCGTTCGTTCATCTTGCCCGACAGCACCACCTGGCGCAGGGCGATGTAGACCTGCGAGGACGGCGAGCCGGAGGCCGACATCGCGCGCACCAGTTCGTCCAGGCGCGCCTGCAGCTGCGGCACGCGGCTGGTGAAGCTGTCGGCGTTGCCGGCCAGGGCCAGCACCGCGGTTTCGCTCGAGATCACCTGGTCGGCGCTCTTGCCGAGCGGGCCCCAGGTGTCGGCCACGGTCTTGATCGGACCGGACACGCCGGCGGTGTCGCCGAAGTTGGTGTTGAGCTGCTCCACGTCCTGGACGATCTGGGCGCGGGTTTCCTTGAACGCGGTGAAGGCCGCAGCGTCACCGCTGACCGCCTCCGAGCCCTGCACGGCCAGCTTCTGCGAGTTCACCTGCAGGTCCGAGGCCGAGGAGCTGGCGCCACCGAGGCGGGCCGCCTTCCACGTCGCATAACCTGTGTTGAGGCCGAAGATAAGCACCGATATGCCCAGCACGACCAGCCAGGTGTTGACGCCAAGGCTACGGCCCTTGCCGGCAGCGCTATCAATCGCAGTGACACTCATGATTCGACCTCGGTATTGTTGCTGCTGGAGCGGTGCTCGGACCGCGACATGTCAGTGCGCGGCATTTCAGAGGCCGCTTGGCGGAACTCGGGCGTGCGGGCCAGCCTGTCCAGGCTGAAGATGCCCCACGTGTGGTTGTCGAGGCGGTAGGCGCGCTCGATGAAATGGCTGTAACGGCCGGTGGCGAGCGCTGCGTCGGAGCCTTCTTCGGCAACCGGCTCGACCTCGACATCGACCAGCTGCTGGTCCATGAAGCTGCGCTGGCCGTAGAGCTCGTCGATCAGCACGGCGACGTCGCCGCCGGGCTGGCGCACCAGCAGGATGCGCTGGCTTTCATGCAGCACGGTGCGCTGGCCTTCCAGGAACTGCTTGAGGTCGACGATCGGCAGCAGGCTGCCGCGGACGTTGGCCAGGCCGAGCAGCCAGGGTTGCGCACCGGGCACCGGGGTGACCTGCGGCAGCGGGAGGATTTCCAGCACCTCGCCGAAGCCGGAGGCCAGGCGACGGTCACCAATGCGGTAACCGACGCCGCGCCACAGGCCCGGCGCGTCGAGCTGCTCGGGCAAGCCGACCACGTGCGCCAGGCTGCGGCGCTCGTAGTCGACCAGCACATCGAACGGCGAATGCAACATCTAGTCAGGCACCCAGCAAGGCGTTGATACGGGCGATCAGTTCGTCTTCGCGCGGCGGCTTGACGATGTAGTCGCGTGCACCCTGGCGCATGCCCCAGGCCTTGTCGGTGTCCATGCCCTTGGTGCTGACGATGAGTACCGGGATGGTGCTGGTATCGGCGTCGCGCGACAGGGCGCGGGTGGCCTGGAAGCCGTTCATGCCCGGGAGCACGACGTCCATCATCACCAGGTCGGGCTTCTCGCGCTTGCAGGTCTCAATGCCGTCTTCGGCATTGCCCGAGGCAAGCACCTGGTGGCCGTTGCGCTCAAGAAGCTGGGTAAGGACCGCCGTATCGGTCGGCGAGTCCTCGATAAGAAGAATACGTGCCATTTGTTGCCTTACCCCCCGGTCAGGCGTTTACGTGCGTTCGGATCGCGTCGAGCAGTTCTTCGCGGGTGAATGGTTTGGTGAGGTACTGCTCGGAGCCGACGATGCGCCCGCGCGCCTTGTCGAACAGGCCGTCCTTCGATGACAGCATGATGACCGGCGTGCCCTTGAACAGATGGTTGTTCTTGATCAGGGCGCAGGTCTGATAGCCGTCCAGGCGCGGCATCATGATGTCCACGAAGATGATTTGTGGCTGCTGGTCGGCGATCTTCGCCAACGCCTCAAAGCCGTCGGTGGCGGTAACCACCTCACAGCCTTCTCGTTTCAGCAGCGTCTCGGCGGTTCGGCGGATGGTCTTGGAATCGTCGATCACCATGACCTTCAGACCGCCGAGGCTGCCGTTGCGGACCTCGTCTAGCATTGTTCGATTTCCCCCGTGCGAATGCCGCGCGTCTGCGGGCACTTCGCCAGCTGTCTTTATTCCAAGCCGCGCCGAAGCTGTCAAGCAAACTTTTCAGCGGGCATGCTGAACGCGCCACGGGCCCGGTCAAGCCGGGAACCGCTTCCAGATCGATCAGCAGGGGGTCGGGGGACCGGCCGGCAGGGCGACTTTCGGGCACGCCGGATGCGTATAACCCAATTCCGGGCCGCTGCCGACGACCGGTTTCCGGAGCCGGGACGTACGTACCACTCCGAATGGGCGCCGCGCACCCGGCCGGTTTCCGGGGCGCCGAGGCTGCCCGGGGCCCGGGACCTGCCTGCTACCATCTGGCGCATTCTTCCTCGCAGTGCCGCCATGCCGCTCGACATCGTCGTCGTGATGGACCCCATCGGGTCGATCAAGATCGCCAAGGACTCGACCTTCGCCATGCTGCTGGAAGCGCAGCGCCGCGGCCATCGCCTGCACTACGTGCAACCCGGCGGGCTGTCCGTGCGCGACGGCACGGCGCTGGCCAAGGTGGCACCGCTGCGGGTGCGCGACGACAAGGCCGGCTGGTTCGAGCTGGGCGACTGGGGCACCCTCGCCTTCGGGCCGGGCCAGGTCGTGCTGATGCGCAAGGACCCGCCGGTCGACAACGAATACATCCACGACACCCAGGTGCTGGGCCTGGCCCAGCAGGCCGGTGCGATGGTGGTCAACGACCCGCAGGGCCTGCGCGACTACAACGAAAAGCTGGCCGCGCTGCTGTTCCCGCAGTGCTGCCCGCCGACGCTGGTGAGCCGCGACAACGCCGCGCTCAAGGCCTTCGTCGGCGAGCATGTCGAGGCGGTGCTCAAGCCGCTGGATGGCATGGGCGGACGCTCGATTTTCCGCGCGCGCGCGGGCGAGGCCAACCTCAACGTGATCCTGGAAACGCTGACCCAGGGCGGCCACAGCCTGGCCATGGCGCAGCGTTACCTGCCGCAGATCAGCGAAGGCGACAAGCGCATCCTGCTGGTCGACGGCGTGCCCGTGGACTACTGCCTGGCGCGCATTCCGCAGGGCGACGAGTTCCGCGGCAACCTGGCCGCCGGCGGCCGCGGCGAAGGCCGTCCGCTGAGCGACCGCGACCGCTGGATCGCGGCCGAGGTCGGGCCGGAGATGAAGCGACGCGGCATGCTGTTCGTCGGCCTCGACGTGATCGGCGACTACCTCACCGAGGTCAATGTCACCAGCCCGACCTGCATCCGCGAGCTCGATGTGCAGTACGGCCTGAACATTGCCGGGCTGATGTTCGACGCGATCGAGGCACGCCTGGCCGCATGAGCGCTGTCGTCGCACCCCAGGCCCATGACGCCGACAACGGTCGTGTCAGCGCCACGTTCGTGCTGTCGCTGCTGGTCCACGGCATCCTCCTGCTCGGCCTTGGCTGGACGCTGGAGAACGCTGCGCCGGTGATGCCGACGCTGGACGTGATCCTGACCCAGACCACTTCGGCACTGACGCCGAAGCAGGCCGACTTCCTTGCCCAGGCCAACAATCAGGGCGGTGGCGAGCACGACAAGAGCACACGCCCGCGCGAGGCCCAGTCCGGTCCGCTGCCGCAGGCCGCGACGGGTCTGGCGCCGCGCGAGTTGCGTGCGCAGTCGCCGGCACCGCAGCCGGCGCCGCAGGCACGCGTGGTCACCAGCAGCCGGGGTGAAACCACCACTGCAACCGCACGGACGACGCCGACACCGAGCGAGCGACCGTTGCCGCGCGGGCAGGAAAAGATCGAACACGACATGGACATGGCGCGCCTGGCCGCCGAGATCCACATGCGTTCGGAGCGTTACGCCAAGCGTCCGACCCGCAAGTTCGTCTCGGCCAGCACGCAGGAATACACCTGGGCCGGCTACCTGCGCGAATGGGTCGACCGCGTCGAGCGCGTCGGCAACCTCAACTATCCCGACGAGGCCCGCCGCCGTCACCTGGCGGGCCAGGTGGTGATCAGCGTGGCGATCCGGCGCGACGGTTCGGTCGAGCGCGCCGACATCGTCAAGTCCAGCGGCGTACCGCTGCTGGATGGTTCGGCACTGCGCATCGCCAAGCTCGCCGAGCCGTATCCGCCGCTGCCCAGGACCGAGGAGAACCCGGACATCCTGCACGTCACGCGGACGTGGAACTTCCTGCCGGGCGGGACGCTGGTCGACGACTGACGCGTTGGCCGCTGGCTTCCTTCTACGGAATGGCGTCGTCCGCCGGGCCGGGGATCCAGCGACGCTGCGCTTATTGCGGCTGGCCGCAATCAGCGCGAGTCGCGCAACGCCTGCTGCTCACGGATCGTCAGCGCCACGTTGTTGCGCAGGTAGGCCGGCTCGACCCGCTCCGGCGCCACTGCTTCGCCGCGACTGAAGGCATGTGCAGCCAGGCGCGCGACGTCCCCAGCATGCGGCAATTGCGTGGCATCGACCGCGACGATGCGATCGCCCAGGCGCTGTACAAGCGCGCCATCGGCCGCACCGAAACCCGTACCCACGCCGAGCCAGCCGGCAGGCGCATCAGGCAGCTCGACCTGGTCAGGTGCGCGCACCGATTCCGTCGACAGCGCATGCGCGTCGCCGCCGCGAAGCTCGAACGCCGCCGAGTACACCTCACCCATCCGCGCATCGATCGCGGCAAGCACATGGCGACTCGTTCCCGAAGGCGGAGCCGGCAGAAGTTCGGCACGCATCGCCAGCACCGCGAGCGTCGACACCGGCACCACCGGCCGGTCGAGCGCCATCGCAATGCCCTGCACCACCGCGATTGCCAGACGCACGCCAGTGAAGGCACCCGGCCCGCGGCCGACAGCGATGGCATCGAGCTGCGAACGGGCCATGCCCGCCTGCGCCAGCAGCTCGTCGGCCCACGGCAGGGCCAGCTCGGCATGGCGGCGCGGCGCCAGCTCGAAACGCTCGCGTACCTGGCCGTCGACCATCAGGGCGACCGACAGGGCTTCGGTGGCGGTTTCGAAGGCGAGGAGGTTCATTGCGTCGGGAGACGGAACGTCTTGGGATGGAATCGGGACAACAGCATAACGTCGATCGCGTGAGGCCCTGACTACGCGACCTGGTCGCCCGCTCCCTGCTCGACCAGGTCCAGGGTGGATTCGACCAGTTCCGGTTCCGGTGGGAAGAACGCCTGGACATCCTCAACATGCCGCGTCTTCGGCAGCGGCGGCAGCGAGTTGAGGAACACGCTGCCGTAGGTCTTGGTGGTCAGGCGCGGGTCGCAGAGGACCAGCACGCCGCGGTCGTGTTCGTTGCGGATCAGGCGGCCGGCACCCTGCTTGAGCGCGATCACCGCCTGCGGCAGCTGCTCGTCGCGGAACGGGTTGCCGCCATTGCGCCGGATCGCGTCCAGCCGTGCCTCGAATACCGGATCGTCCGGCGCGGCGAACGGCAGCTTGTCGATCACCACGACGCTGAGCGCGTCGCCGGCCACGTCCACGCCTTCGCGAAAACTGGCCGCACCGAGCAGTACGCCATTGCCGGACGCACGGAATCGTTCGAGCAGCACCGGCCGCGGCGCTTCGCCCTGAACGAACAACGGCCACGGCCCTCCCCTGAGCAACTCGGCGGCTTCACGCAGGGCGCGATGCGAGGCGAACAGCACGAATGCACGCCCGCGCGAGGCCTCCAGCACCGGCCGGATCTTCTCGACCATGCTCTCGTTGTAGTTGCGCACGGTCGGATCCGGCAGGCCGCGCGGCAGGTAGCACAGCGCCTGCTTCTCCCAGTCGAACGGACTGGGCACCAGCAGCGTCTGCGGCGGATCGTCGCCCTTGAGGTAGAGGCCGAGCTTGATCGCGTAATGCTCGAAGCGACCGCCGACGGCAAGCGTGGCCGAGGTGAATATCCACGCCGCATGCGACTGCGCGCGGTGCTGCGCCAGCGGACCGGCGACGTCGAGCGGGGTGCGGCTCAGGCGGAATCCGCGCGCGGTCAGCTCGTACCAGAGCACGCTGCCGTCGTCGCGCTTCTTCTTCGCGGCCTTCGCTTTTGCTACCGCATCGTCGTCACTTGCATCCGCCGAGGCGGCGTCGACCTGGGCAAAATCGTCGGCGAACTCGTCATCCGCTCCCGCATCCGGTTCCGCATCGCCGGAGTCGTCGCGCCAGCGCTGCAACCGCCCTTCGAACTCGACCGCACGCGCCGCGCAGGCATCAAAACCCGGCGACGCTGCGGCCAGTGGCTGCAGCACGTTGTGCAGGTTGCGCAACGCATCGGCGAGGGCATCGAAGGCCTCCTCGACCGCCGGCTCCTCGGCCGCGCGCCGGCGCGTGCCGCGCACCGGCAGTTCGTCCATCGCCGCGCGCAGCGAGCGCACGCTCTGCTCCAGCGCGCGCGCAGGGTCCTGCACCGCCGCCAGCGCCGACGGCACCTGCTTGCACTCGGTCAGCGCATCGCGGGCCAGTTCGACCAGCGGCCGCGCGCTCAGCGCCTCGCCAAAGAACTGCGCGGCCAGTTCCGGCAACTGGTGTGCCTCGTCGACGACGAACGTCTGCGCGCCCGGCAGGATCTCGCCGAAGCCCTCCTGCTTGAGCGCCAGGTCGGCCAGCAGCAGGTGATGGTTGACCACGACCAGGTCCGCCGCCTGCGCACGCTGGCGCGCCTGCACGACGAAGCAGTCGGCGAAGAACGGACATTCGCTGCCCAGGCAGTTTTCCGCCGTGCTGGTGACCATCGGCAGCAGCGGAGAATCCTCCGGCAGCGCGTCGAGCTCGGCCAAGTCGCCCATGCGCGTGCGGCCGGACCAGGCGACGATGCGCTGGAACTGCGCGGCCATCTCGCGCGTGGCGAAGCGCGGCTCGCCCTGCGCCTGGCGCATGCGGTAATGGCACAGGTAGTTGGCGCGCCCCTTGAGCAGCGCGGTCTTCAGGCCGATGCCGAGGGCGTCGCGCACGCGCGGGAGGTCGCGGTGGTAGAGCTGGTCCTGCAGCGCGCGCGTACCGGTGGAGACGATGGTCTTCTTGCCCGACAACAGCGCCGGCACGAGATAGGCAAACGTCTTGCCGGTGCCCGTGCCCGCTTCGGCCAGCAGCGTGCCGCGGCTGTCGACCGCATCGGCAATGGCGGCCGCCAGGTCCTGCTGGGCAACACGGGTGTTGAAGGCCGGGATGTTGCGCGAGAGTTCGCCGCCGTCGGCCAGGGCTGCACGGCTCGCCTCGCTGAGGCGGTTGCTCATGCGCTGGCCATTCCCGCGAATTCCGGGTGCGCCGCGTGCGGGGTACGAAGCAGGTTCATTCACCATCCAATGTAGGTCCCAGCGTGCTGGCGACCGGGCCGGGGCCCAGGCCCCTCCCGGCCATCAGTCAGCCAGGTCCTGCATTGTCGCTCGCATTTCAGTAGCGCGACGGTGCCGCGACGGTGCAGGCATCGCGCTCGCGACGGGCATCGGCGGCGCTGGGGTTGCCCGGCACTTCCACCGGAAGCGCCCGCGCCTTGGCCTGGCGGACCTGCGCGATCGTTTCCCAATGGCGCCGGCACAGCGGCCCGACCTTGGAACCGCCGTCGAGGCCCTTGCGGGCGAAACGTTCGGCGTCATCGAGCTGGTCGTTCAATAGCGCCGATTCCGCGCGCTCCTGCAGCAGCGCCGGATCGTCCGGCGTGATCTGCAGCGCCTGGTCCAGTGCCGCGGCGGCCTGCGGGTACTGGCCCGCCTGCTCGAGGCGCTCGGCCTCCTTGCGCAGGTCCTCGACCTGCGGATCGCGCAGCGGTTGCACGTCCAGCTCGCTGCTGGCGGCACCGCCGGCAGCGCGGACCTCGCGGACCGCGGCCGGCGCATCGAACACTGGCTCCGACAGCGGCGGCGTGGTGGTGCAGGCCGCCAGCAGCGCGACAGCCAGCGCCGTCGTTGCGGCCCGCAAACTCGACTTCGTCACGGCAGATTCTCCTGCTGCTGCGGTGGCGGCGCCTCCGCAGCCTGTTCGTCCGGTTTGTCCTCATCCTTGCGGCCAATTCCGAACCATTCGCGCCAGCCGCCCTGCCCTTCTTCGGCCACCGGTTCCGGCGCCGGGCACGGCGCATAGGCGGGGGCGAAGCCGGCGACGTAGGCGAAGCGACGCGCGCCGACGCATTCGGGGTCGGTGGTGTTGCTGGCGATGGTCCACTGCCAGTCGATGCCCTTGTCGCCCACCTTCAGCGGTGCGCTGGGCAGGCGCGAGAAGATCGCCGACCACACCCGCATCGCACCGGTGGCGCCGTACAGGCCGGTGGTCTGGTTCTGGTCGTTGCCGACCCAGATCACCGCCAGGTGGTCGCCGGTCCAGCCGGCGAACCAGCTGTCGCGACCGTCATTGCTGGTGCCGGTCTTGCCCGCGGGTGACAGACGGCCGAGGCCGTCGCGGACCAGCTGGGTGCCGGTGCCGTTGGACACGGCCTGCTGCAGGGCGATGGTGATCAGGCGTGCGGCAATCGCGTCGCCTTCCTGCGCTGGTGCCGGGTCCTTGTCGTAGCGGTTGAGCGCACGGCCGTTGGCGTCGAGCACGCCACGCACCGCATGCAGCGGCTGGATCTCGCCGCCGGAGGCGAGGAACTGGTACAGCTGCGCCATCGCGTACGGGCTCTGGTCGACCGCACCGAGGATCAGCGCCGGATTGGGCTCGGTCTCGATGCCGGCCAAGGTCTTGATCAGGCTGGCGATGCGCTCGGGCGCGACCTGCATGCCCACGCGCACGGTGGCCTGGTTGTAGGACATCGCCAGCGCATCGATCAGGCGCACGGTGCCGTGGCTGCGGCCGTCGGAGTTGCCCGGGTTCCAGTTTTTCTTCTTGCCCAGGGCGACGGTGACCGGCGAGTCGTCGACCCAGCTGGCCAGCGAGTACTTGCCCGGCTGCGCCAGCGCCAGCAGGTACACGAACGGCTTGAGCAGCGAACCGACCGGACGCTGCGCTTCGATCGCGCGGTTGAAGCCGTGCTCGGCAACGCTGCGGCTGCCGACAACGGCGACGACTTCGCCGTTGTGGACGTCGGTCACCACCAGGCCGGTCTGCAGCGGCGGCCGGCGCTTGCTGTCCAGGCTCTTGAGGGTGCGGGCGACCGCGCCTTCGGCCATCGCCTGCGCCGACGGCGACATGCCGCTCATCACGCTCAGTCCGGCGCCGGCCAGTGCATCGGCCGGGTAGTCGCGCGCCAGCTGGCGGCGGACCAGGTCGACATAGGCCGGGAACCGGTTGGCGGCGATGCTGCCCGGGTCCTTGGTCACGCCCAGCGGCGCCTTCAGCGCACGCTGGTACTCGGCGTCGTCGATCAGCTGGGTCTCGTGCATTTCGCCGAGAACGAAATTGCGCCGCTCCAGGGCGCGCTCGGGATTGCGCCGCGGGTCGTAATACGAGGGGCCGCGGACGATGCCGATCAGCAGCGCGATCTGCTCGGTGCTCAGGTCGGCCAGGTCGCGGCCGAACCAGAACTCGGCACCGGCGGCGACGCCGTGGATGGCCTGCGCGCCGCGCTGGCCGAGGTAGACCTGGTTGAAGTACGCCTCCAGGATCGTGCCCTTGTCGTAACGGGCCTCGATCAGCATCGCGTAGAGGATTTCCTTGCCCTTGCGGGTGAGGGTCTGCTCGCGGCCGATGCCGAGCAGGCCGCTGCGGGCGAGCTGCTGGGTCAGGGTGCTGGCACCCTGCTTTGCGCGGCCGGCGGCGACGTTCTTGAAGGCCGCGCGGATCATGCCCGTCACGTCGATGCCGTGGTGGCTGTTGAAGTCGCGGTCCTCGACGGCCTGCAGGCCGGTGACCAGCAGTTCCGGCACTTCCTTCAGGCGCACCAGGCGCCGCTCTTCCTGCTTCTGGCCGTAGAGCGTGGCGATGCGCGCCGGGTCGAGCCGCACCGTCTTGAGCTCGCGCTTCTTCCCGGCATCGCGTACCGAGGCCACCCGGCTGCCGGACAGCACGACTTCGATGCGTCGTGCCGGCACCGCGCCGTCGACATCGCTGAAACCGCGGCTGGAGATCAGCCAGCGACCGCCCGTGCGCGAATAGCTGCCCGGGCGCACGCCATCGCCGGCGTGGTAGGCGGCGGCATCGAGCTCGGTCTTGAGGGTGGTCGCGTCCAGGGTCAGGCCCGGCGCCAGTTCCAGCGGCCGCGCATACACCCGCGTCGGGATCTGCCAGCGCAGCTGGCCAAAGCGCTCGCTGACTTCGTGGTTCAGGTACAGCGTGTAGGGAATGAGGAAGCCAAGACCCAGCCCCACTGCGGCCAGCAGCCAGGTGACCAGGCGTCGCCGCCACTGCGGGGCCTGACTGTCGTCTGCGGTTTCGTCTTCGTCGTAATCGATTTGGGCCACGGCATGGGACAATGTTGGGGCTGCGCCCTCGTGGCCGCGAGTCTATCGCAGCCGGCCCGCCGCCCCGCGCGGACAGGGCGGCGGCAAAGTCTGCGTTAAGGAATCTTCAGAATGACGAGAGTTCGATGGGCCTGAGCTGGACCGAGGTGCGGTTCTACTTCGATCGGGGCACCGGCCTGCTCCGCCGCGGCCTGACCAGCTTGCGCACGCGCGGCATCGAGGCCACCTGGCAGCGCGTCGCCCGGCAGTTCCACCGGGTGCCGGCCGCCCACCGCCCGGAACTCTACCTGCCGGCCAGGGCCCCGTTTGCGCCGTTCGCGGTGCCCCGGTCGGAGCGGCCCAGGGCCAGCATCGTCATCCCCGTCTACAACCAGTTCGCGCACACGCTGGCGTGCCTGCGCGCAATCGCCGCGTACCCGCCGGAATGCGCGATCGAGGTCATCGTTGTCGACGATGGCTCTTCGGACGAGACCGAGGGCGCACTGACGCAGGTCGACGGCCTGACCTACCACCGCCGCCGCCAGAACGGCGGCTTCATCGCCGCCTGCAACGACGGTGCCGCGCTGTCGCGTGGCGAGTACTTGGTGTTCCTCAACAACGACACGCTGCCGCAACCGGGCTGGCTGGACGCGCTGCTTGCGACTTTCGATCAGCATCCGGGCACCGGGCTGGCAGGCGCGCAGCTCGTCTATCCGGACGGACGCCTTCAGGAAGCCGGTGGGTTGGTGTTCGCCGACGGCAATGCCCACAACCTGGGCAAGTTCGAAAGTCCCAACGACCCGCGCTACTCGCACGTCCGCGCCGCCGACTACTGTTCCGGCGCGGCGGTGGCAATCGTGCGCCAGCTGTTCGAGCGCATCGGTGCGTTCGACGCCCGTTATGCGCCGGCCTATTTCGAAGACACCGATCTCGCCTTCGCGGTGCGTGAGGCCGGGTATCGGGTGCTGTACCAGCCGGCCTCGCAGGTCGTGCACCTGGAAGGCGTGACGGCCGGTACCGACGTCAACCAGGGCGTCAAGGCGTACCAAGTACGCAACCGCCATACTTTTGCCGACAAGTGGCGCACCGCCCTGTCGCGGCAATGGCCCGATGGCACCGCACCCGACCAGGCCTGCGCCGGCAGGGGGCAACGGCGAATCCTCATCATCGACAGCGCCACCCCCAGGCCCGACCACGACTCGGCTTCGCTGCGCATGGTCAACCTGATGCGACTGCTGCTGGACGAAGGTGCGCATGTCACCTTCGTTCCCACTGACCTCAACCATGCCGGCGCGCACACGCGGCGACTGCAGCAGCTGGGCGTGCAGACCTGGTATGCGCCGTTCTTCGGCACGCCTGCGCGCTGGATCGGCAAACAAGGCCACCGCTTCGACACGGTGGTCGTCTGTCGCCACTATGTCCTGCGCGAATGGCTGCCGTTGCTGCGCAAGCACGCGCCGCAGGCACGACTGGTGTTCGACACCGTCGACCTGCACTACCTGCGCGAGCGCCGCGGCGCAGAGCTGGCTGCCGACCAGGCACTGATGCGCGCATCCGAGCGCACGCGCGCACTGGAACTGGAGATGATCGCGCGCAGCGACGCGACACTGGTGGTCAGCGATGTCGAGCGCAACCTGTTGGCGCGCGACGCACCGGCCTCGACGGTGGAGATCCTCTCGAACCTGCATCAGATCCACGGCCGCGGACAGCCCCATGGGCAACGCCACGACCTGGTGTTCGTCGGCGGCTTCCGTCATCCGCCAAACGTGGATGCCGTGTGCTGGTTCGTCACCGAGGTCTTCCCGCTGATCCGCGCGCAGGCGCCGGACATCGTGTTCCATTGCATCGGCAGCGACACGACCGCCGAGATCGATGCGCTCGCATCGCAACCGGGCGTGCGTATCCATGGCCACGTGCCCGACCTGTCGCCGTACATGGACGGCGCCCGGATTGCCGTCGCGCCCCTGCGTTTCGGCGCCGGCGTCAAGGGCAAGGTCAACCTCAGCATGGCCCACGGCCAGCCAGTGGTGGCCACGGCGTGTGCGGTCGAAGGCATGCACCTGCGCAACGGCGAGGACGTGCTGGTGGCCGACGACGCCGCCGGTTTCGCCGAAGCAGTCCTGCGGCTGTATCGCGACGAGGCATTGTGGCAGCGCCTGGCCGACAACGGCCTGGCCAACGTCGAGCGGCATTTCTCGCTCGATGCCGGGCGCGAGGTGGTGCGACGCGTGCTGCTCGGGGCCAAGGCCTGAGCCACGGACTGCAGGTGCGAGCTGCACCTGCAGTCGGGTCAATTGGCCGCTGAAGCGCGGCGCAGCCGATCGGCGAATTCGCCCAGGCCGCTGGCCTGCGGGTCCAGCTCACGCGCGGCCACCAGCGCCGCCTGCGCGGCACTCAGCTCGCCCGCGCCCAGGCGCTCGTCGCCGACCGCGATCCAGCGCTGCGCCAGGCGCCGGCGTGCATCGCGCACCGCCGGGCCGTCGCCTTCGAGGACCGCGCGTGCATCAAGGCATTCGCGGGCGCGACTGAGGCGATTGCCGCGCAGTTCGCTTTCGAAGCAGCGCTGTGCCGCCGGCAGCAGGCGCTGCATGGCCGAGCGCACCTTGGGATCCTGCGGCGCCATCGACTGCGCCGCGCGCAACTTGTCGAACGCGCTGTCGCCCGGCGGCGTGAGCAGGTCGCCGCGCGATTCGGCCTGGGCGGCGTCGGCCAGAAGCTGGTCGAGGCGACGCTGGCGCTCGGCCGTCGGCACCTTCTGGCCGTAGCGCTGCTGCGACTGCCGCGCCTGGACCAGGCGCTGCTCGGCGGCGGCGACACCCGGCGCCTGGGCATCGATGCGGCGCGCCTCGGCCAGCTCCTTCTCGGCGTCACTGAAACGGAAATCTCCGGAATAACGCTGGCTACGCCCGGCATAGGCATTGGCGACAGCCGTAATGCCGCGTTGCGCGCGCTCATCGTCGGGCACGGTCACCAGTACTGCGCGGTAGCCCTCCAGCGCCTGCGCGAGACGACCGCGGCGCAGCTCGGCATCGGCGCTGGCACGTCGCTGCTCGGCGTTGCGGTTGAGTCCGGCCAGCGCATCGGGAAGATCGACGTGGCCCGGGTCGGCCGCCTGTACGCGCCGCATCCGCGCCGAGGCTTCGGCGAGGTCGCCACGTGCCAGTGAGGTCTGTGCCTGTTGCAGCAAGTCGGCCAGGACGTCTTCGCGACCCTCGAGCGCCTCGGTGCGGTTGGGCTCCAGCGCAAGCACGCGCTGGTACAGCGGCAACGCGGCGTTGTCGCCGCCATCGAGCAGGCCGGCCTTGCGCGCGGCTGCGGCCTGGGCGAGCAGTTTGTCGACGCCCGAATCGCCCGCCTCGCGTTCGCGCACGCGCTGCTCCAGCGCGTCGACGCGGGCGCGCGGGACCGCCAGCTCACGTGCCAGCGCGATCATGCGATGGGCTTGCGGGTAGTTGCGCTGGTCCAGTGCGCGCTCTGCCTGGACCAGTGCCTGCTGGCCGACCCTGGCCATGCCCTGGCGCGCCTCGCTGCGGTCCGGATCAAGCGCGAGCGCAGCGGCATACAGTTCGCGGGCGCCACGACCATCGGCAGACGTCAGCTGGCCCTGCTTGAGCGCCTGGGCCGCATCGGCCTGCAGCTGCTGCGCACGCGTATCGGGCCACAACCAGTTCGACAACGGCTGTCGCAGCAGCAGCAACAGCAAGCCGATGGAGACGACGGCCATGACGCCGATGCCCCAGCCACGCCAGCGGATGCGGCGCGCGGTGCGATCGGCCCAGCGGCCGCTTTCGCGCTCGTCATCGCCCCATTGCCAATCGCCCCAGCGCGGCGATTGCGGCTCCACGCGGTCGCGGCGACCGGGCGGAACAGCGCTTTCCGCCCCGCCGACGCTGGCATTTCCCGGTTCATTTGGCGGTGCTGATGTCACCCGTCAAGCATAGCGTCATGGCGGTGAGGGGATGGGCATGCCGATGCCCACCGTTCAGCGACGCTGCGCATGCTCCACGCCCGGCAGCGATGCCAGCTTGCCCAGCAAGGTCGACAGCTGGCCGTAATCGCCCACGCGCAGTCGCAGCCGCAGCCGCACGCGGGCACCGTTGCGCTCAACGTCGCTGCTGATGCTCAGCACGTGCGCGTTGCCCTGGGCGATCAGGTTGGTGACTTCCTTGAGCAGCCATTTGCGGTCGAGCGCGAGCACCTCGATGTCCACTTCGTAGCCGCTGCCGGCACGCCCCCATTCCACTGGCAGCACGCGCTGCGGCTGCGTGGCGGCCAGTCGCTCGAAGGCGGCGCAGCCGGGGCGATGCACGGTGACGCCGCGGCCACGGGTGAGGTAGCCCACGATCGGTTCGCCCGGCAACGGCTGGCAGCAGCGCGCCAGCTGCACCAGCAGGTTGCCCACGCCCTCGACGGTGAAGTCGGTGCTCCTGCGCGGAACCCGTCGCGGCGGCGGCGGCGTGGCGACGGTGCTGCCGGGCGTGGCCGCGGCGGCAGCGGCGGCAGACGCCGCCCGTTCGTGCTCGAGCAGCGCGCGACCGACCTGGTGCGGGCCGATATCGCCCAGTGCCACCTGCACGTAGACCTCGCCATCGCTGGCAAGGTTGAACTTCTCGCGGGCCGGTGCGAGGTCCGCACCCAGCAGGCCCAGGCGGCGCAACTCCTTGTCGAGCAGCTCCTTGCCGGCGGATTCGTTGCGCGCCCGGTCGAGTTTGTGGAACCACGCCCGCACCTTGTCGCGCGAGCGGCTGCTGGCGAGGAAACCGTTGGCGGCAATCAGCCAGTCGCGGCGGGGCTCGCCGGTCTTGGCGGTCATGATCTCGACGCGGTCGCCGGTGCGCAGCTTGTGGTCGAGCGGGACGATGCGGCCGTCGACCTTGGCGCCGCGGCAGCGGTGACCGACCTCGGTGTGCACGTGGTAGGCGAAATCCAGCGGTGTCGCACCGGTCGGCAGGTCGATGACCTCGCCCTTGGGCGTCAGCACGTAGATGCGGTCCTCGACCAGCTCGGTGTCGAACTCGCCCGACAGCGATCCGTCCTCGCGCCCGCCCTCGGCCGAGGCTTCCAGCAGGCGCCGCATCCAGGCGATCTTGCGGTCGAAGGCGGCGTCGGCGCTGTGGCTGCCGACCTCCTTGTACTTCCAGTGCGCCGCCACGCCCAGCTCGGCCTGGCGGTGCATGTCGTGGGTGCGGATCTGCACTTCCAGCGTCTTGCCTTCCGGTCCGACCACGGCGGTGTGCAGCGAACGGTAGTCGTTGCGCTTGGGACGGGCGATGTAGTCGTCGAACTCGCTCGGGATCGGCGCCCAGGTCGCATGGACCACGCCCAGCGCGGCGTAGCAGTCGGCCAGGCTGTCGACCAGCACCCGCACCGCGCGCAGGTCGTAGAGCTCGCCGATCGGCACGTTCTTGCGCTGCATCTTCTTCCAGATGCTGTAGATGTGCTTGGGCCGGCCGGCGATTTCCGCCACGACGCCCTGCCCCGCCATGGCCTCGCGCAGGGTGTGCTTGACCTGCTCGATGTAGCGCTCGCGATCGGTGCGCTTCTCGTCGAGCAGGCGCGCGATCTGCTGGTAGGTCTGCGGCTCCAGGTAGCGGAACGCGAGGTCCTCCAGCTCCCACTTGAGTTGCCAGATGCCCAGCCGGTTGGCCAGCGGCGCGTGGATGTCGCGGGTGAGCAGTGCCAGTTCGCGGCGCTGCTCCTCCGGCAGCGGCTCGGCGTGGCGCATCCGCGCCAGCTGCCGCGCCAGCAGGATCGGCACCACGCGCAGGTCGCGGACGATGGCGAGCAACAGGCGGCGCAGGCCTTCATTGCCGGCCTGGCCGTGGCGCTCGGCGTGCAGCGCCCAGACCTGCGCGGCCGCGCGCTGGCCGTCGATCAGGGGCGCGACCGCGGGGAAGTCGCGCTCGACCGGGCCCAGCGCGGCGCGCCAGCCCGGATAGGTGTGCAGGATCGCCGCCGCAGCGGTGTCGCCATCGGCACCGAGCAGCACCAGCGCCTCGAGCATGCTCGCCACGACCGCCGGCGGATCGTCGGCATCGGTCTCCACGCCGGCCACCGTGGCCGCCTTCTCCATCGCCTTGCGCAACGGCGCGGCGATGCCGGCGGCGACCGGGTGCGCCAGCACGGCGGCAAGCTGTGGGGACTCAGTGGCCATGAGGGGGAAGTGGCGTGGAACGATCCTGGACGACGCGGTCTACACTAGCGGGCAACCGTCTGGAGGAACAGCGCATGCGTTCGACCCACCCCCACCTGGCCGCGCGAGGCCCGCTCCGTCTGAGCGCGCTCCGCTTGAGCGTGATCCGCCTGAGCGCGCTCCGCCTGCTCGCACTGGCCGCCCTGCTCCCGCTTGCCGGCGCCTCGCTCGCGCAGCAGAAGATCGAACAGCAGATGACCTACGAGCAGTTCAAGGCCGCCGGCCTGGACCGCCTCAGCCCCGAGCAGCTGGCCAACCTCAACAGCTGGCTTAACGGCAAGCTCGAGGTCGAAACCGCCAAGGCCGCCGAGACCGCCAAGCAGAGCAGCGGCGAAGACAGCCGCGGTCTGGCCGTAGCCGCGTCACGCGAGCCGGTCAGCGGCACGATCACGGGCACGTTCTCCGGCTTCGGCAAGGGACGCAGCTTTACGCTCGACAACGGCCAGGTCTGGCAGCAGATCGACAGTGCGTCGATCACCGGCGTCAAGGACGCCAATCCCAAGGTCAAGATCACGCCCAGCCTGGTCGGCAGCGCCTGGTACCTGTCGATCGAGGGCTTCAACACGCGCGCCAAGGTGCAGCGGGTCAAGTAAGGCGAACCAGAAAATGTCCATGCGCCTGTTGCTCGCCTTCGTTGCCGTCGCCGCATGGACGTTGTCCGGGCCCGTGCACGCCGCCCAGGGTCATGCCGCCCAAGGTCACGCCGCCCAGAATTACGTCGCCCTGGAGCGGCGCCTCAGCGCCGAACAGATGCGCGCCACCGGCCTGGATGCGCTCTCGCCAGAACAGCTGGCGCTGCTCAACCAGTTGCTGAGTGAAGACCAGGGCGCGCTGGTCGAAGCGGCGGTCGCCGAGCGCGCCGCCGACGATGTCGGTCGACGCGACCAGCGCACCGCCGCCACACCGGTCACCGCGAGCGTGCAGGGCGAAGTACGCGCCTGGTCGCGGGGTGATGCGGTGCTGCTCGACAACGGCCAGCGCTGGCGCGTGATCGAAGGCAACCTTTACCTGGGCAAGCCGGTCACCAACCCGAAGGTCACGCTGTCACCGGGCTTCATGGGCGCGTGGTACATGCAGGTTGAAGGGCAATCGTCGCGCCTGAAGGTGCAGCGCGTCGACTGATCGCCGCGCCGCCTCCCGGGGGTGCCCCGGACCATCAGCGCCGCAACTGCGTCAGCCGTTGCGCCAGCTTCTTCGGCGATACGCCACCGCGCGCGCCCAGCTCCTGGGCGAACAGCGAAACGCGCAGCTCCTCCAGATCCCAGCGCAGCGCCTGCCAATCGGCCTGGTCGCCAGTCCCTTCGCCGGCAGCCCTGGCCAGCGCATCGGCAAACGGTTTGATCTCGAGCATCCGCGCCTGGTCGCGGACGGGATCGCGTAACGCGCGTTCGCCGCGCAGCGCCAGCGCCTTCAGGTAACGCGGATACTCGCGCAGTGCCTGTGCAGGAACGTTGCGCAGGAAGCCCGGCGGTGTCAGCGCCGCCAGGTGTGCACGCATGTCGTCGAGGTTGCCGCTGGCCCAGCCCATCAGCGGCGATTCCAGCTTCGCACGCGCTTCCGCAACCGCTCCCAGGATGGTTTCGGCCTGGCGCAGGCGCTCCATGGCGTCGCCGAACAGTTGCCGGCCGATCGCATCGCGGCGCGCGGCAAACGCGCCCGCGTCGCGGACATCGACCAGGCCGTCGTCGGCTTCGGCTTCGGCAGCGGTCAGTGAAGCGAATGCGCCGTCAACGAGATCCAGGCGCAGCCGGTCGCCCTCCTTCAATCCATCGTTGCGCGGTGCAGCCGACTCGATCGCCGCATACAGCAGCCCGGTCTTGGGCGTGACCGGCAACTGCTTTCGTGCCTGCTTGAGTTTGTCCGCCAGCGCGATCGCCAGCAGCCTGCGCACGCCGCGCGGGTGTTCGCGCCGTGCCACTTCGGCTTCGGCATGCACGCGCAGCGACACGCTGTCGCCATCGTCGTGCAACGCCGGGTACGCGGGGACGCCACCGGCACCTGCCACCGAGACCGGAATCGGCGTTTCGGGGAAGGACGTCAGGCCCTGCCGAGCGAGGCCGTCTGCGGCGCGCGCCGCGAAGGCCGCCGCCGCGCGCTCGCCGAAGCGGCGGCGCAGGTCGTCGAGGTCGCGCGACTCGGCCAGCACGTTGCGGCTTTCGCCCTTGCCGCCGCCTTCGAGCAACTGCAGGTTCATGCGCAGGTGTGGCTCCAGCGCCGCCTCGTCGAAGTCGAGTGCCGCGACCGCCACACCGCCGAGCTTCGACAGGAAACGCGCCAGCTCACCGGTGATGCTGTCGGCGCTCGCCTGCGGATTGGCTTCGAAGAAGGCGCGGGCGAAGTCCGGCGCCGGCACGAAGTTGCGGCGCAGCGTCTTGGGCAATGTCTTGATCAGGGCCGCCGCCTTGTCGGCGACGAAACCCGGCGCCAGCCACGACAACCGCACCGGGTCGAGCGCATTGAGCAGGTGCAGCGGCACCGCCAGGGTCATGCCGTCATCGCTGGCGCCCGGTTCGAACCGGTACTTCACGGCCAACCGCGCGTTGCCCAGCGCGAGGTACGGCGGGAAGCGCTGCGCGTCGCTCTCGTCGACCACCATCAGGTCGGCCAGCGACCACTCCAGCGCAGCCTTCTCCGCCGGCGGCAGCTTGCCGTACCAGGCATCGAGCGCCTGCGCGTTGTGCACCTGCGGCGGCAGCCGGTCCAGGTACCACTGCGCCATCCATTCTTCTTCCACGACCAGGCCGCTGCGGCGCTGCTTGGCCTCCTCGTCGCGCGCTTTGGCCAGCATGGCCAGGTTGCGTGCCAGGAACGCGCTGCGGGTGTTGATCTCGCCGGTGACCAGTGCATCGCGGGCGAAGATGACGCGGCTTTCCTCCGGGAACAGCGCGCCGTAATGCACCGGCCGCTTGGGCGCCAGCACCAGGCCGAACAGGCTGATCTGCTCGCTGCCGACCACGCGTCCCTGCGAGCGCGCCCAGCGCGGATCGTGCTGGCGCCGGGCCAGCAGGTGCGGCAGCTCGGCGATCACCCAGTCCGGTTCGATCGCGGCATTGGTCAGCGACCAGACGCGTTCGGTGTCGAGCAGTGTCGCCGACAGCACCCACGGCGGTGGCTTCTTCGCCAGCGGCGAGCCCGGGAACAACTGGAACTTGCGGCCACGCGGGCCGTCGTACTGGCCACGTTCGCTGCGAAAGCCGATCTGCGTCGGCAGGCCGGCCAGCAGCGCGCGGTGCAGCGTCGTGTACGCCGCCTGGTCGAACACCTCGTGCCGCGGCTCGCTCTTCCACTCGAGCTCATCGGCCATCAGCTTGAGCTGGCGGTGCAGCTCGCGCCACTCGCGCATGCGCAGGAAGCCGACGAAGTGCTTCTCGCACCAGCCGCGCAGCTTCGACTGGGTGAGCTCTTCGTGCGCTGACTGGTAGGCCTCCCACAGCTTGAGGATGCCGACGAACTCCGACTTGGCGTCGGCGAACTGGGCATGGGCGTTGTCGGCGGCGGCGCGCTGGTCGGCCGGTCGCTCGCGCGGATCCTGGATGCCCAGGAACGATGCGATCACCAGCATCTCGCGCAGCACGCCATGCTGGTTGGCGGCGACCAGCATGCGCGCCAGCTTGACGTCGACCGGCAGGCGCGACATCAGCCTGCCGATGGCGGTGAGCTTGCGCGACTCGTCCACTGCGCCCAGCTCGCCCAGTTGCTGCCAGCCGTCGGCGACCGCGCGCGGATCCGGCGGTTCCAGGAACGGGAAGTCCTCGATGTTGCCCAGCCCAAGCGACAACATCCGCAGGATCACGCCGGCCAGGGCGGCACGGCGGATCTCCGGATCGGTGTAGCGCGCCCGCGAAAGGAAATCGGCCTCGGAATACAGGCGGTAGCAGGTGCCTTCGCTGATGCGTCCGCAGCGGCCCTTGCGCTGGTCGGCGCTGGCCTGGCTGACCGGCTCGATGTGCAGCCGGTCGAGCTTGCCGCGCGGGCTGTAGCGCTTGACGCGGGCCAGGCCCGGATCGACGACGTAGCGGATGCGCGGCACCGTCAGCGATGTTTCGGCGACGTTGGTGGCCAGCACGATGCGGCGCTTGGGACCGGGATTGAAGACGCGATCCTGGTCGCGCACCGACAGGCGCGCGTACAGCGGCAGCACTTCGGTTTCGCGGTACTTGCGCCGTTCCAGCGCCTGGTGGGCGTCGCGGATCTCGCGCTCGCCGGACAGGAAGATCAGCACGTCGCCGCGCGGATCCTCGCGGGTGATCTCGTCGCAGGCCGAAACGATGCCGTCGTTGACGCTGCGGTCGCCGCTGTGTTCGCCGTCGTCCTCGCCTTCACCGAGCGGGCGGTAGCGCACCGCGACCGGATAGCCACGGCCTTCGACGTTGACCACCGGCGCATCGCCGAAATGCTGGGCGAAGCGCTCGGTGTCGATCGTCGCCGAGGTGACGATGACCTTCAGGTCCGGGCGACGCTGCAGCAACTGCTTGAGGTAGCCGAGCAGGAAGTCGATGTTGAGGCTGCGTTCGTGCGCCTCGTCGATAAGGATGGTGTCGTAGCGCGACAGCCAGCGGTCGGACTGGATCTCGGCCAGCAGGATGCCGTCGGTCATGAACTTGACCGCGGTCTGCTCGCCGACGTTCTCGGTAAAGCGCACCTGGTAGCCGACCGCGCCGCCCACCTGGGTCCTGAGTTCCTCGGCGACGCGCCTGGCCACGGCTCGCGCCGCGATCCGGCGCGGCTGGGTGCAGCCGATCATGCCGGCGGCGCCACGGCCTGCGGCCAGGCACAGCTTGGGCAACTGGGTGGTCTTGCCCGAGCCGGTCTCGCCGGCGATGACGATGACCTGGTGCGTGCGGATCAGCTCGACGATGCGTTCGGCTTCGGCCGCGATCGGCAAAGCCGGGTCGACCGGCGCCTGCGGCAGCGCCGCGGCCCGCGCCTGGCGTTGCGCGACCGATGCGCCCAGGGCCTGGGCAAAGGCCTCGCGTGCGCGCTCGTCGGCAGGCTTGCCGCTCCAGCGCGACCACAACCCCTGCAGTCGCCCACGGTCGCGACTCAGCGCACCATCGATGGCGCGCCGGGCCTGGCGTAACGCGTTACTGACATCGGGCTGTCTAGACTGCGCCGGGTCCATTGATTTCATCGATCAAACTGCAAGTCAAAAACCATTTCACATTGCGATCGGCACCGCCTATTGTCGCCCGCAATGCTCAGCGAAGGGAGAAAAACAGTGGCTAAACAGAAATCCGCCAAGTCCAAGACCCCGTCAGCGCCCGCGCCCAGCCACCCGGGCATCGATATCGGGATCAGCGGTGCCGATCGCAAGAAGATCGCCGAAGGCCTGTCGCGCTTCCTTTCGGACAGCTTCACGCTGTACCTCAAGACCCACAACTTCCACTGGAACATCACCGGGCCGATGTTCAACAGCCTGCACGTGATGTTCGAAGGCCAGTACACCGAGCAGTGGAATGCGCTGGACGAAACCGCCGAGCGCATCCGCGCCCTTGGTTTCAATGCGCCCGGCTCCTACGCCGAGTTCATCCGCCTGAGCTCGATCGCCGAAGAGCCCGGCCTGACCGAAGCCCCGGACTGGCGCGAGATGGTCCGCCAGCTCACCGTCGGCAACGAGGCCGTGGCCCGCACCGCCCGCAAGGTGCTCAAGACCGCCGACGATGCCGGCGACGACCCGACCGTCGACCTGATGACCCAGCGCCTGCAGACCCACGAGAAGTACGCCTGGATGCTGCGCTCGCTGCTGGAGTGACCTATGAGCCCCTCTCCCGCTTGCGGGAGAGGGGTTGGGGTGAGGGCCCTGCCACCCAGCCCACCTCAAGATCCACGTTTTCCCGACTGGTCGCCGGCCCGCGCCCGCTAAACTAGGCGCATGTCCGACCCCGCACTCGATCTGCTCCGCCGCATCTTCGGCCACCCTGCTTTCCGCGGCGAACAGGCGCAGATCGTCGAACACGTCACCAGTGGCGGCGATGCCCTGGTGCTGATGCCCACCGGCGGCGGCAAATCCCTGTGCTACCAGCTCCCCGCGCTGCTGCGCGACGGCTGCGGGCTGGTCGTCTCGCCGCTGATCGCGCTGATGCAGGACCAGGTCGAGGCGCTACGCCAGCTCGGCGTGAGCGCGGCCTACCTGAACTCCACCCTGGATGCGGCCACCGCCGCCGACGTCGAACGCCAGTTGCTGGCCGGCGAGCTCGACCTGCTCTACGTGGCACCCGAGCGCCTGCTCACCGGCCGCTTCCTGTCGCTGCTCGAGCGCGCCCGGATCGGCCTGTTCGCCATCGACGAGGCGCACTGCGTATCGCAGTGGGGCCATGACTTCCGCCCGGAGTACCGCCAGCTCACCGTGCTGCACGAGCGCTGGCCCGACATCCCGCGCATCGCCCTGACCGCCACCGCCGACGCGCCGACCCGGCGCGAGATCGCCGAGCGCCTGGCGCTGGAAGACGCACGCCAGTTCGTCAGCTCCTTTGACCGCCCCAACCTTCGTTACCGAGTCGTCCACAAGGACGGCGCCGGTGTGCGCCAGCTGCTGGACTTCCTGTCCGGCCATCGCGGCGAGAGCGGCATCGTCTACGCCTTCTCGCGCAAGCGCGTGGAGAGCGTCGCCGAGCAGTTGCAGGCCGCCGGCATCAAGGCCCTGCCCTACCACGCCGGCATGGACGCGCAGCTGCGCGCCGGCAACCAGCGGCGCTTCCTGCAGGAGGACGGCGTGGTGATGGTGGCGACGATCGCTTTCGGCATGGGCATCGACAAACCCGACGTGCGCTTCGTCGCCCATGTCGACCTGCCCAAGTCGATCGAGGGCTACTACCAGGAAACCGGCCGCGCCGGCCGCGACGGCGAACCGGCCGAACTGTGGCTGAGCTACGGCCTGGGCGACATGGTCAACCTGCGCACGATGATCCAGCAGGGCGAGGCCGGCGAGGATCGCAAGCGCCTGGAGCTGGGCAAGCTCGATGCCCTCCTGGGCTACTGCGAATCCACGCAGTGCCGACGCCAGGCGTTGCTGGGCTGGTTCGGCGAACCGCATCCGGGCGCCTGCGGCAACTGCGACAACTGCCTGGAACCGCCCAGCAGCTGGGACGGCACCGAGGCAGCGCGCAAGGCATTGTCGTGCGTGTACCGCACCGGCCAGCGTTTCGGCGCCGGCCACGTCATCGACGTTCTGCGCGGCGCCGACACCGAGAAGGTGCGGCAGTGGGGCCACGAGCGCGTCAGCACCTTCGCCATCGGCAACGACCTCGATGAGCATCAGTGGCGCGGCGTGTTCCGCCAGCTGGTCGCCAACGGCCTGCTCGAGGCCGATGTCGAACACCACGGCGCGCTGCGTCTGACCGTCGCCAGCGGCCCGGTGCTGCGCGGCGAACGCGAACTGCGCTTCCGCCACGAGGCGCCCAAGCCGGCGCGCGGACGCAAGACGCGCGGCGCGACCACGGTGCAGATGATCGAGCTGGACGTCGATTCGCAGCTGCGCTTCGATGCCCTGCGTCACTGGCGAGCCACCACCGCGCGTGAGCAGAACGTCCCGGCCTACGTGATCTTCCACGACAGCACGCTGCGCGCGATCGCCGAAGCCGCGCCCGACGACCTCGACGAACTTGCACGCATCCCCGGCATCGGTGCGGGCAAGCTCGACCGTTACGGTGAGGCCGTGCTGCAACACCTGTTCGACAGCGCGCCCTAGCTGCATCCGCAGCGACATCACCCACGCCGCGCTACAACCCCATGCGGCCACCCTACCGCGCCACCGCCGAGCCGCGCCTGATCCGGTGCGTCCCTGCTTGGCTGTCCCCTCGCACGACGCGTGCGTGGGGACAGCATGCCTCGTCAGCCCTTCAAGCCGCGATGGGCGACGCCGCCCAGCACGCCGCCGACAATCGGCGCCAACCAGAACAGCCACAACTGGCTGACCGCGCCGCTGCCGGCAAACAGCGCCATGCCGGTCGATCGCGCCGGGTTCACCGACGTGTTGGTCACCGGGATGCTGATGAGGTGGATGAGGGTGAGTGCCAGCCCGATCGCGATCGGCGCGAAACCGGCCGGCGCCCTGCCATCGGTGGCACCGAGGATCACGATCAGGAACATTGCCGTCAGCACCACTTCGCACAACAGTGCCGCGGCCATGTCGTAGCCACCCGGTGACAGTTCGCCATAGCCGTTGCTGGCGAATGCGCCCGGCGCCGTGAGGTCGATCACCAGCTGGGTGCTGCCGGTGGCGATCTGGTGAATGACCCAGCCGGCCAAGATCGCGCCGAGCACCTGTGCCATGACGTAGGGCAGCACCTTGGCGGCCGGGAAGCGGCCACCGGCGAACAGGCCGATGCTGACGGCCGGATTGAAGTGGCCACCGGAGATGTGGCCCAGCGCGTATGCGCCAGTGAGCACCGTCAAGCCGAACGCCAGAGATACGCCCAGCAGCCCGATCCCGAGCGGATTGCCGTCGCCACCGAAGTTGGCCGCAAGCACCGCGCTGCCGCAGCCCCCGAGCACCAGCCAGAACGTCCCGATGAACTCGGCCGACAATCGCTTGATCATGCATTTCTCCTTGGCGCGGGCGCCACTGTGGTTGGTTCGCAGGCTTGGGTTCGCAGGCACGCGCTGCGACCTGCGAGTGCAGGCGAGCCAGCGTAGGTAGCAGCCAGGGCCGTATCCATCAGGCCAATCTCAAGTCGACGCGCGGCGTCAGCTATCGTTCACCGACACCGCGCGGCGCGTCCAAGTGATTTGCGCCCCGGACGGCGGCCCAGCTGTCGATTACCTCCGCGCTGGTTCGTCTACCTGGTATCTGCCACGGATGCACCTGGAGATCGCGCGCATGAACGGCTCCCCTTCCGCTGACTCACCGTCGATGGACCGCAACTGGGCGCTCGTCGCCGCCGGCGCCCTGCTGGGCTGCGTCGCGATCGGCGCGATCTTCTCCCTGGCGGTGCTGCTGGCGCCGATGGGCGCCGCGACCGGCTGGTCGCGAGCCGGCCTGTCCAGCGCCCTGACCCTGGCCTTCGTCAGCGGTGCATTCGCCGGCTTCGGCTGGGGCATGCTCAGCGACCGGTTCGGGCCGAGGGTCATCGTCCTGGCCGGCTCGCTGCTGCTCGGACTGTCGTGCGTGCTGGCCAGTCGCGCCGGCAGCCTGCTGCAGTTCCAGCTCAGTTTCGGCGTGTTGCTGGGGGTGGCGTCGTCGAGCTTCTTCGCCCCGGTGATTGCCGCCACTGCCGCCTCGTTCGATCGGCGCCGCAACCTGGCCATCTCGCTGGTCTCGGCCGGCGTGGGGGTGGCACCGATGACGATGTCGCCGCTGGTGGCGTGGCTGATCAGCCACTACGACTGGCGCCAGACACTCTTGATCGTCGGCGTGCTGGCGTGGGCGCTGACGCTGCCTGCGGTGTGGTTCATCCGCGCGGTTCCGGCGGCCAGGGACACTGCCGACGCCGCCAGCACGCAGGCGATGACCGCCACCCAGGCGTTGAAGTCGAAGCCGTTCATCATATTGGCGCTGGCCTTCTTCGCCTGCTGCGCGGCGCACTCCGGGCCGATTTTCCATACCGTCAGCTATGCGGTCGGGTGCGGCCTCGGCGTCACCGCCGCGGTCACCATCTACAGCATGGAAGGTGCGGCCGGGCTGGGCGGTCGACTGCTGTGCGGCGCACTGGCAGATCGCATCGGCGCCAAGCCGGTGCTCGTCGCCGGACTACTGATCCAGGCACTGGCGGCAGTGGCCTACCTGAAAGTCAGCCAGCTCGACGGGTTCTACGCCGTGGCGCTCGTGTTCGGCATGGCCTACGGCGGCACCATGCCGCTGTACGCATCGCTCGCACGCGATGCCTTCAGTCCGGCCATCCTGGGCACGGTGCTTGGCGCCATGAACATGCTCTCGAGCTTGGGCATGGCGCTCGGCCCGCTCATGGGCGGCTGGCTGTACGACCGCTTCGGCAGCTACACGTGGCTGTATGTGGGTTCGATGGCGGTGGGTCTGGCCGCCGCGGCCATCGCGATGCTGTTTCCGACCGCACCGGCGCAGCGCGACCAGGACGGGCTCAGGCCGGTGCTGCAGGAATGAATGCGGATGCCGGAGGCTGCCCGGCACCCGCTGCGGGAATGTGTTGACAATGCATACCGATCGGTATATTTTGTCGCCATGAACAAGGCGCAAAGAACCCGCAACCTGATCGTCGAGAAGACCGCCCCGGTCTTCAACGTCAAGGGCTATGCCGGCACATCCCTGGCCGACATGGAGCAAGCCACCGGGCTGACCAAGGGAAGCATCTACGGCAACTTCGCCAACAAGGAAGAAGTGGCCCTGGCCGCGTTCGAACACAACTGGGCACAGGCACAGGCCGCGGTCCGGGCGCAGATGGACAGGCACGCCTCCAACAAGGACAGGCTGCTCGCCATCACGGGTGCCTACACCAGGCTGCCCAGCGACTTTCCCGAGGGTGGCTGTCCCCTGCTCAACACCGCCATCGAGGCCGACGACACCCACCCTGCCCTCAGGGAGAAAGCCAAGGCGGCGTTTCTGGGCTGGAAGAAGCATCTCGTCGCGGTCGTCGAGGCGGGCATCGCCGCCGGCGAATTCCGCAAGGACGTCGATGCGGAGCAGACTGCGGTGACGCTGATCGCCACGATCGAAGGTTCCATCATGCTGTCACGCCTGACCGGCAACACCCGATACAGCAAGCTCGTCATGTCCGCGGTGGAACACTCCATCGTCGCCCTGACGTGATTTTTTCTCGCCCACGAATATACCGCTCGGTATCTCAATCTCCGGATGACCCCATGAACACCCATCTCAAACGCAAGATCGCCTTCGCCCTTTCGATGGGCGTAGTCACCACCGGAATCATTTCCTTCGCCCTGCTCGCCCTCAACCTCGGGTTCACCGAGGACTTCGCCCTGACGTGGCTGCGTTCGTGGGGCGTGGGCTACCTGATCGTCATCCCGGCGATCCTGCTGGTCGGCCCGCGCCTGCAGGCGCAGGTAGACCGGCTGATCCCGTAGCGTGCAACGGGGCAACAGAACGTGTTCAAGTCATCCTTCAAGAACCTGATCGGGAGTGTCCTCATGACCGGTTCCCTGATTGCATCCGGCTGCGCCCATGATCCGGGCAAACCTGAGCGGAAAGCCGACATCGGATTCGTCGAGATCGACAGGGACATGTCGTTGCGCAGCATGGTCGTGCACAACACGGCAGCCAAGGGCACCGTGCTTCTGCTGCACGGCTTCCCGGAAACCGTCCATGCCTGGCAGGAAATCGCCATCGCGCTGGGCGACGACTACGAAGTGCACGCGTTCGACTGGCCCGGCTACGGGCTTTCATCGCGCCCGGCGGCGGACAGGTTCGCCTACGCCCCCAGGGACTATGCGCACGTCCTCGAGCAGTACATCGACAAGGCAGGCATCGACCGGTCGAGCCTGACGATCTACGCAACCGACATCGGAGCGCTGCCGGCACTGTTGCTGGCACTAGAACAGCCCGACATCGCGCGAACGATCATCGTCGGCGACTTCGCTCCGTTCGATCGGCCCCAGTACATGTACGAGAGCCTGCAGAACCTCAAGTCGGCACCAACGGCAGAGCCGACCCGCGCCTACATGAACGAGCATCGGGACGAGATTCTCGCCAATACGTTCTACCGCGGCCTTCCCGAGGAAGCGCGCTACGCGATCTCCCCTGAGTTCCGTGACGACATGGCGCGCGGATGGAGCCAGGGGGAGATGACGTCAGTGGACGCCTTCTATCACTACTACTCGCACTTCACGCGGGACCAGCAGTACTTCGAGTCGAACCTCGCGCGGCTCAAGACGCCGGTGAAAGTGGTCTGGGGCGAGAAGGATCTCTACATCAAGCAGGACATGGCGGTGGAGTTCAGCCAGAAGGCCAACCTCCCGTTTGCCGTGCTGCCTGGCATCGGCCACTACCCGCATCTGCAGGATCGCAACCGGACCATCGAAGAAATACGCGCCTCGTTCCGTTGAAGGTGCAGGCGCGCACCGGAATGCAACTGCTGGTTTGCTAGGCAAGGCCTTCGATGACACGGACGTCGCGCTCGGCCGCGCCGACCAGATGGATCAGTGACGCCTGATAGTCCGCACTCTCGTAGGCGGATATGGCCGATTGCAGACTGTCGAACTCCACCAGCACCAGCCGGGACGACTGGCCTTCCTCATACGCCTTGTCCGGCAGGCCTCCCGCCAGGATGCGACCTCCATGCGCAAGGATCGCGTCGGTGCCGGGCGCGATGTAGCGCTCCACGGCGGCGGGATCGGAGATGGCTTTCCACGCGATGACCCAGTAACCCTTCTTCATCTGATGCCTCCCGGGCGGCCTTGCGGCCGCCGCATGCTGTGGACATCTGGCGGCCTGTCCAATGGCCGCCAGACGCAGGACCTTCCTTCAGTGACCGGCGCTCTGGCCACCATCGACGTGCAGGATCTCGCCGGTCACGAACGTGGCCGAGTCGAGATAGAGCACCGCCTGCACGACGTCGGCGATATCGCCCATGCGGCCGACCGGGTGCAGCGCCGACAGCCACTCGTGGGTTTCCGCGGCATGCATCGGGGTCTTGATCACCCCAGGCGAGACCGCGTTCACCCGGACGCCGCGCTTGGCGTACTCGATGGCAAGCGACTTGGTGGCCGCATTGAGGCCGCCCTTCGTCAGCGACGCCAGCACCGACGGCACGCCGTCGATGGCGTGGTCGACCAGGCTGGTGGTGATGGTGACCACGTGGCCCGAGCCCTGCTTCTCCATCTCGGCGGCAGCCAGCTGGGTGATGTTGAAGAACCCGCCGACGTTGACCGCGATGGCATTGGCGTAGTCGTCCTGCGTGTACTGCGTGAACGGCTTGGCGTTGAAGATGCCGGCGTTGTTGACCAGCGTATCGATGCGACCGAACTTCGCCAGGCCCTCGCGGACGATCCGCTCGGCGACTTCGCGCTCGGCGATGTCGCCGGCGACCGTCAGGATGTCCGGATCGTTCGAGGCCTTGATGTTGCGGGAGTTGGCGATGACCCGATAGCCGCGATCGCGGAACGCCTGGACCACGCCGGCGCCGATGCCTTGCGAGGCGCCGGTGACGATAACGACTTTGCTTGAACTGCTCATGATGTTTGTACTCTTGGATGTGGGGGGGATCGGAGCCAGAAACGCTTGGCTACCGACGAACCTCAATCTAGGAGCACGGGTGCTGTTTGCGAATCGCCGCCCTCCGGCAGACACCCTTCCGCCAAACGCAACAATCGCCGGTGTTACCCGCTCAGGCGGGCGAAGCTGGCGCGCAGGCGCGGAAGCGCGAAGTCGACGAATGCGCGCACCTTCGGCACGGACAGTCGCCCGTAGGGTGACACCAGGTGCACGGGCAGCGGCGCCGGCTCCGAATCCTCCAGCACGATCTGCAGATCGCCCTGCTCGATCTCAGCGGCGACGTGGTACGAGAGCAGGCGGGCGACACCGTGGCCTTCCACCGCGGAAGCGATCGCGGCGCGCACGTTGTTGACCACCAGGCGCGGCGAGAACGAAACGGATCGGGCGATCGACGAACCTTCCGGTGGCGGAAAGCTCCAGGCATCCAGCCCCATGTGCGCCATGGCGATGATCGGATGCTTGGCAAGGTCCCCCGGTTCGGCGATGCGGGGATGGGTCGACAGGTAGCGCGGTGAGGCAACCACAACGCGACGCGCTTCGCCGACGCGCTGGGCCACCAGCGTGGAGTCGGCCAGGTGCGTGATTCGCAGCGCCAGGTCCATGCCTTCGTCGATCAGGTTGACCGGCCGCTCCAGCAGGTGCATCCGCACATTGACCGTCGGGTACTCGTCGATGAAGGCATCGACGATCGGCCGCAGGATCTCCACGCCGACAAAGACAGTCGAGGTGATCGTGAGCGTGCCGCGCGGCACCGAGCGCTCGCCCGCCGCCTGGCGGTCAGCCTCTTCCAGGTCCGCAAGCACCCTGCGGCATGCGGTGGCATAGCGCTCACCGGCTTCGCTGAGTTTGATCGAGCGTGTTGTCCGGTGCAGCAGCGGCACGCCTACGTGTGCTTCCAGCGAGGCGACGGCCCGGCTCACCGCGGCGGGCGAACGGCCCGTCCTGCGACTGGCGCCGGCGAGGCTGCCTTCGTCCAGTGCCGCAATGAAGATCTTCATTGCTTCGATGCGATCCATGTGCGCGGGCGCTCGATGGGAGCCTTTGGCATCGTACTCCGCCAGGTGGCCGCGGCGTACGCCCATGACGTAGCCCGTGGCTGTCAGCGAATTTACGCGCCGCTTACGCCGGCGCGCTGGTACGCGAATGGAGGTTTTACGAGGCGCTGCCGAAAACTGCGCACTGGTCAAGAACGGAGCAATCGATGTCCATCGCCATCCTCGCCGCACCCGACGGCGCTCGTTTCGGTGCCCACGGCCTTCCACGCGAAGTCGTGTCACAACTGGTCGAAAGGGCGTCCCAGGCAGGCAAGACGGTCGCGGTGTGCAGCTGCCGCAACGCGTCGGACATCCTGGATCGACTGCGCCGGCTCGACGGCAGGAGCACCGAGTTCCTGCTGCTCGACCCGGGTCCCGACGCCCACGTCGGTGGTGAACTCGACGCTGCGCTCAATCTCGTCGGCGTGCCCTACATCGAGGTGCATGCCGACCGAACCGGATCGTTCGAGCGCGTGGGAACCCCGCTCAACGTCATCGATGGTTATGGCGCGCAAGGTTACGTGCTTGCTCTTTCCATCGCACTGGAGTGGCTGGGTTGCACGGAGTGCGAGAACGACATCCACGTTGGCACGTGAACTTCCATGCGCTACTGCTACTTCGCCGATTACGAAATACAACTGAGCGACCACCTGCGGGTCTGGGGCCAGTCGACGCTGGTGCACACGGTTGCGCCGGGTGACGAGCTCGACCCGGCCGAAGTGCTGGTGCGCATCCGCGCGCAGGCAGCCGATGCCCATGACGTCAAGCCGGCGCAGGTCCGCGTCCGCGGCCTGAGCCGACTTGATTGACCGTGACCGGATCGAGCCGCAGTCACTTCATCCAGCGCGGAACCATGGACATCCAGATCCTCCAGGGATCGCATTCGACGTCTGCCGGCCTCCCCCGGAAAGTCTTCGAGGACCTGCGGCGCGCCTCACGCGCCGCAGGCAGCGCGCTGAAGCTGCGCGCCAGCACCTCGATCCGTCCGTTTATCGAGTCGATTCGGCATACCGACCCCGGCACCAGCGGGTTCGTGGTGCTCGACCCGGGCGACCTCGCGCGCGACGACCCGCAAGCCCTGCGTGACGCGCTGGAATCACTTGCCGTGCCTTACGCCGAAGTCCACGACAGCAGTGACACATTACTCGACCTGCCCGTGCGATCGTCCGCCATGCCGATCGCCACGATCGTGATCAACGGAGACTTGTCGATGAGCTATCGCATTGCAGTCGGGATCGGGTTGCGGCGAATCGCCCGATGGCCTTCCGAATCTGCACATTCGCAAGATGACTTCCACAACGGCACCTGACCATCCGGTTGTCTGACGGAGGACTCCGGACCTTGGCGCGCCCATTCAGAACCCCGTTGTCACGTAAAGCGAACTGGAGGTCGCTCGATGCGAAACCCGAAATCCGGGGGAGCAATAAGGTTGGGGTGTTCCAGGCCGTTCAACGTACAGCGGGTCGGCCTGGGCTGGCGAGCGTGCTTCCAGCGATTCGCACTCTTCCGCTGTCGCTTCCCGGATACCAACAGCATGAAGCTCTACGCTGCAACAGCCGTCGCCGTTCTTGCGCTGACCTCCCTTTCCGCGCAGGCCGGCGTCTCCGAAGTAACACCCATCGGCAAGGGGCGCTACCTGATCGCCGGAAAGGGTTACACCAGCTTCTCGACGACGGACAAGATGACCACCAAGGCCATGAAGAAGGCCAACGCCTTCTGCGCGACCCAAGGTGGCAAGGAAGCCGTCATGGTTTCGCGCGAAGCCGAGGACGCCAGCTACGAGCAGCCGAATGTGCCGCAGACGGTCGTCACCAACAATGTTTCAGTTTCAGCGACCGCCATCGTCAATGAAGGTGGAACGCAATCGGTGGGCCAGTACCCGGTGGTCAAGGAATGGCAGCCGGACTATCAGGCGCAGAACGCCGCCATCCAGAGTTCGTTCGCAGCCATGGCCGGTTACCGCCCTGCATCTACGGAGATCATCTTTGTTTGCGAAGCACCCGTCGCGGCGGAAGCCTGAAGGATCCGCTGGACGCAATGAACTCACCGCCAATGGCGCCCGCCGTCGAAGGTCATGTCGGAGAATCGGATTGGTGGGCCGTGACGGATTCGAACCGTCGACCAGCGGATTAAAAGTCCGATGCTCTACCGACTGAGCTAACGGCCCACTTGGAACTTTCCTGCGCTCGCGGTGGTTGCGGGCGGCGCGCCCGGCCTTGCGCCGGGGCGTGCATTCTAGCGCACGGCGCCTCCGCGATGCAGTCCGCGGGGGCGTCCGTCGTTCAGACGTAACGCGTCGGGTCGGCCACTCCGGCCGCGATGAAGCCTTCCGCGCGCAGCCGACAGGCGTCGCAATGGCCGCAGGCGCGGCCCTGGTCATCGGCCTTGTAACAGGAGACGGTCTCGGCGAAATCCACGCCCAGGCGCATGCCCTCGCGGACGATGTCGGCCTTGCTCATGAACTGCAGCGGTGCGTGCACGCGCAGGCCGGCGCCTTCCACGCCCGCCTTGGTGGCGAGGTTGGCCAGGTTCTGGAATGCGGTGATGAACTCCGGGCGGCAGTCCGGGTAACCGGAGTAGTCGACGGCATTGACGCCGCAGAAGATGTCGGCCGCGCCCAGCACTTCCGCCCAGCCCAGCGCGACCGACAGCATGATCGTGTTGCGCGCGGGCACGTAGGTCACCGGGATCGCGTCCTTGGCCGCGGCCTGGCCGATCGCGTGGCCATCGTCGTCGGTCGGTACCGAGATGGTTTCGTCGGTGAGCGCCGAGCCGCCGATGCTGCGCAGGTCGACATTGACGGTCTTGTGCGCGACCGCGCCGAGCGACTTCGACACGCGATCGGCGGCATCGAGTTCGGAGGTGTGGCGCTGGCCGTAGCGCACGCTCAGCGCATGCACGGCGTAGCCCTGCTCGCGCGCGATGGCGATGACCACGGCGGAGTCCATCCCGCCCGATACCAGGACAACAGCATTCTTCATCTACGTGGCTTCCACTGGGGGACTCACTGCGGCGAGAAGCGGGACGCGATCAGCGGCCCGGTTCGTCGTTCCACAGGATCTTGTGCAACTGCAGCTGGAACCGCACCGGCAACTTGTCGGCGACGATCCAGTCGGCCAGGTCGCTGGGCTTGATCTGGGTGAAGCTGGGCGAGAACAGTACATCGCAGACCGCGGTGAGGCCGTGTTCGGCGACCACGCCCTTGGCCCAGTCGTAGTCCTCGCGCGAGCAGATCACGAACTTGACCTGGTCATGCGGCGTCAGCAGCGGCAGGTTCGACCACAGGTTGCGGTGGACCTCCATCGATCCCGGTGTCTTGATGTCGAGGATGCGCGAGACGCGGGTGTCGACCTGGCTGATGTCGATCGCACCGGAGGTCTCCAGCGACACCTCGTAGCCGGCGTCGCACAGCCGCTGCAGCAGGCCGATGCAGCGCTTCTGCGACAGCGGCTCGCCGCCGGTGACGCAGACGTGGCGGGCGCCGTGGCCGGCGACCTCGGCGAGGATGTCGTCGATCTGGTGCCACTCACCGCCATGGAAGGCATAGGCGGTGTCGCAGTACTGGCAGCGCAGCGGGCAGCCGGTCAGGCGCACGAATACGGTCGGCCAGCCGATGCTGCGGGCTTCGCCCTGCAGTGACAGGAAAATCTCGGTGATCCGCAGCCGATCCGGCGACGCTGCGGCCGCTTCGGCGGGGAGTGCGTTCATGGCGCTGATTTTAAAGGATCTGGCGCGACAGGGCTTGGCGGAAGCGGGCTTGGCGGAAGCGGGCTTGGCGGAGCCGGGTCTGGCGGAGCCCCGTGCCTGCCAGGCGGTCCGGGCTCAGCGAAGCCGGCCGAGCTGGAGCGCGTTGAGGCGGTCGCTGGCGGCGCGGGCGGCGTCGGTGCCGGGGTATTTCGCTGAAACACCGGCCAAAGTGAGCTCTGCGGCTTCGACCTGCTTTAGCCCGATCTGCGTCAGGCCGACCTTGAGCATCGCGCCCGGGGCCTTGTCGTGGGTCGGGAACCTGTCGAGCAGCGACTGGAACTGGACCAGGGCCATCTCGTAATTCTGGGTGACGTAGTAGCTCTCGCCGAGCCAGTACAGCGCGTTGGGCGCGTAGACGCCCTGCGGGTAGGTCTCGACGAAGGCCTGGAACAGACGCGAGGACTGGACGTAGTCACCGCTCTTGAGCGCGCCGAAGGCGGCATCGTAGGCCGCGCGTTCGTCGCCGCCCTGGGCCAGCGCACCCTTGTCGCCGTAGACCGCCGGGGGGCGGTCCTTGACCGATGCGGACGGGGCCGCGGGCTTGCCCGACTTGGGCGGTGCCGCTGCCGGTGCCGGGGTCCCGGTGGCAGCAGGTGTGACCGCGCCGCTCTCGAGCCGGTTGATGCGGCCGTCGAGGTCGAGGTACTGGGCCTTGCCGCTTTCCAGCAGCTGGTTGTTCTGCTGCTGCAGTTCTTCGATCTGCGAACGCAGTGCCTGCACTTCGTTGCGAAGCTGGCTGACCTGGTTCAGCAGGTCGATGTTGCCCTGGTTGTTGGCGGCCTGCTGCTCGAGCACGGTCACGCGGTCAGCCAGGCTGGCGCGTTGCGCGACAGCGGGCGCGGCGACCACGAGGGTCGCCGCGAACGCCATGGCAAGTAACGTCTTGCGCATCATCGCCGGCTATTACTTGGCGGTGTACACGATCTCGACGCGACGGTTCTTGGCCCAGCAATCTTCGTTCGAGTCGGTGCAGACCGGACGCTCTTCGCCGTAGCTGGTGACCGTGATCTGGCTGCCCGAGCCGCCGTTGGCCTGGACGGCCGACGACACGGCATTGCCGCGGCGCTCGCCGAGGCCGAGGTTGTACTCGCGGCTGCCGCGCTCGTCAGCATTGCCTTCCAGGGTCATGCGCGAGGACGGACGGTCGCGCAGGTACTTGGCGTGGCAGCCGACGATGGCCTGGAACTCCGGACGCAGGCTGTCCTGGTCGAAGTCGAAGTAGACCACGCGCTGACGCAGGCAGGCGTCGGTGTCCAGGTCGTTCGGGCCGTACACGCCCGAGGTGACCGGAGCTTCCGGAGCCGGAGTGGTGGTCGGCGTTTCAGCCGGCGGCGGGGTTTCCTTGACCTTCTTGGAGCAGGCAATAGCCGCGGTGCAGAGCACGGCGGTGAGCAGGATGCGAGCGGTATTGTTCATGGTTTGTTTGTTCCTCGTCATTCAAGCGTGGGACATTACGGGGCAAGCGGAAGTGAAACAAAAACGAATTGCAGCACCGCCGATCCAGGCGAATCGTCCGGATCAGCGAGGCAAGCGGAACGGCCCCCAAGCCGGCTCACGCACGTCCCCATCCGCAAGCACCAGGCGCTGGCGCACCCGGGCATCGGACGAAACGGCGTAGAGCACGCCCCGGCGGCCCTCGCGCGCAGCATAAAGGATCATTGCGCCATTCGGGGCAAAGCTGGGCGACTCGTCCAGGGATCCGGGCGAAAGTGTGCTCCAGCGCGCAGACCCGAGGGTGCTGTCCATCATTGCAATGCGATAGGTGTTGCCGGCGCCCTGGGCGGTGGCGATCTTCTTGCCGTCGGCCGAAAGGCTGGCGCTGGCGTTGTAGCTGCCCTGGAACGTCACCCGGGTGGCGCTGCCGCCACTGGACGGAACCGAGTAGATCTGCGGGCGGCCACCGCGGTCGGAGGTGAAGTAGATGGTGCCGCCGTCAGCACTCCAGCTCGGCTCGGTGTCGATGCTGAAATGGTTGGTCAGCTGGGTCAGCGCCTTGCTGCCCAGGTCCATCACGTAGATCTCGGGGTTGCCGCTGCGCGACAGGGTCAGGGCCAGGCGACGGCCGTCGGGCGAGAACGACGGGGCGCCGTTGATGCCGCGGAACTTGGCGATCAGCTCGCGGCTGCCGGAGGTGATGTTCTGGATGTAGATCGAGGAATTGCCACCCTCGAAGCTGACATAGGCCAGGCGACCACCGTCCGGGCTCCACGACGGCGACAGCAGCGGCTCGGGCGAGCGCACCACGGTCTGCGGGTTGAAGCCGTCGGAGTCGGCGACCATCAGCGCGTACTGCGCACCCTTGCCGGTACCGGTCGCGGTGACATAGGCGATGCGGGTGAAGAACGCGCCGCGGATGCCGGTGACCTTTTCGTAGACCGCGTCGGCGACCTGGTGGGCGACGTCGCGCATCGCATTGGCGCGGGCGGTCAGGGCGAAGCCGAGCAGGCGCTGCTGCTTGGCCACGTCGAACAGCTCGTACTCCAGGCGGTAGCTGCCGGCGCCGGCGTCGAGGACGCGGCCGACGACGATGAAGTCCTGGTTCAACGCGCGCCAGGTCGGGTAGTTGATCTCCCCGCCCTTGGTCGGCTTCTCGATGATGTCCTTGTCCGGAAGTGGCCGGAACTGCCCGGAGCGCGCGAGGTCGGCGCTGACGACCTGGGCAAGGTCGGTTTCCGGCGCTGTCCCGCTGCCCTGGTAGGGCATCGGCACCACGGCGATCGGGAGGGCAGCGGCATTGCCGCCAACGATGTCGATCTCGAGCCCTTGCTGGGCGAAAGCGGCGACGGGAAGCAGCAGGGCGAGCAGCGAGGCAAGCCAGGCAACGGGTCGGTTCATCGGTGCTCCAGTGATGCGGTCATTCAGCTTTGCAATTGTTAACAGGAGGTGGGTGAACGTGGGCTCAAGCTCGCGAAGCCAGGAGCACCCTCCTCCGCCCTCCGGACAGGGCGCCTCGCTTCAGCGATCCTGCGCCGTGAAGTTCAGCGTCAGGTTGCGCGCGAACACCTTCTCGAACCCGGCATACGGCAGCGGCTGCGCCTTCAACACGGCGGCCTCGATGGAGCGACGGCCCTGCTCATCGTAGGCGCACGGCGATGACACTTCCGCGCTCATCACCTGCCCGCCCGGCAACTGCCGGATCAGCAGCTTGCAGCGGGCGCCGACCGGCACCGTTTCCGGACGGGTCCATTTGCTCAGGATCGCTTCCTGCAGGGCCGCGGCGTAGCGCGCCTCCAGGCCGGTGTCGGTGCCGGCGTTTCCGGGCGGCGGGCTGGCTTCGCTGCTACCCGTGGCCTGTGTCGCGCGTGCGTCGGCAACCTGCTGCGCACGCTGGTTGGCCAGGTTGGCGGCACGCTCGGCAGCGGTCCGTTCGCGCGTGGCGGCTTCGCGCTTGCGGCGGATCTCGGCCAGCTTCTGCTCGCGTTCCTGATCCTGCTGCTCGGCGAGGCGACGCTGCTTCTCAATCTGCTCCTGGCGCTTCTGCTCGGTCAGGTCCACCTGGTCCTGCTTGCGCTTGGCTTCCTGGACCTTGTCTTCCTCGGCGGCAGCAATGGGTGTCGGCTGGTCGACCACGGCTTCCTGGCTCTCGTTGTCGGGAACCGGGATGAAGTCCTGTGGCTGCGGCTGCGGCGTGGCGACCGAGTCTTCCGGCCGCGGCTCCGGCAACGGTTGCGGCAGCGGTGCGGCCTCTTCCGGTTGCGGCGGCGGCGGCATTTCGGCCGGCTTGGGGCGATTGCGCAGGGTGCGCTGCATCGCCGGCGACAGTGCGTCGGCGTCGATGAGTTCTGCGGTCACCGGCGAACCCGCGGCGGAGACCGGCGCGGCAGCGCGGGTCCACAACAGGCCCACGAACATGAGGGCGAACAGCAGTGCATGCAGCCCCAGCGCCTGCCAGATCGCCCGCGCGGTGTCGGCGCGCGACTCCCGCATCAGCGACCCGCCTTGCTGGCCTGATCGGGCTGGCTCATCAAGCCGACCTTCTTGACGTTCGCGCTCTGCAGCAGCACCAGCGCGTCCATCACCTTCTGGTAATTGGCCTTGGCGTCACCGGCCACGAACACGGCGACGTCCGGGTTCTGCGCGACGATTGCCGACACCTTGGCCTGCAGCGCCTCAGCGGTGACGGCCTCGTTGCTGCCTGCCTTCAGGGCGAGGAAATAGTGCCCGTTGGGATCGACGCTGACGACGACCGGGTCCTTCTTTTCCTGGATCGACTTGGCATTGGACTGCGGCAGGTCGATGTCGACGCCAAGATTCAACAGCGGCGCGGTGACCATGAAGATGATCAACAACACCAGCATCACGTCGATATAGGGAACGACGTTGATCTCTGCCTTCAGCTTGCGCTTGCGATGGCGGCGCGCGGTGATACCGGCCATGGCCTTCCTCTCGTAATCAGTGGTTCACGGCCCGGGACGGGCCGATGAAAGTCCGCACACGGAGGTGCGGGACGTTGCGAGGGGATCGCATCAGGGCTCGTCGAGGTTCGCCTGGCGCTGCAGGATCGAGGAGAACTCTTCGGAGAACGCGTCGTAGCGCACCGACATGCGTTCGACCTTGGTCGCGTAGCGGTTGTAGGCCCACACCGCCGGAATGGCCGCGAACAGGCCCATCGCCGTCGCGATCAGCGCCTCGGAGATACCGGGGGCGACCGTGGCGATGGTCGCTTCCTTCATGTTGGCCAGGCCCTGGAACGAAATCATGATGCCCCACACCGTGCCGAACAGGCCGACGTACGGGCTGATCGAACCGACGTTGGCGAGGAACTCGAGGTTGTGCTCGAGGCCGTCGATCTCGCGCGAACCGGTGGCGCGCATGGCGCGCTGGGCACCTTCCAGCTGCATGCGGCTGTCGGCGCCGCGGCGCTGGCGCAGGCGGCCGAACTCGCGGAAGCCGGCTTCGAAGATCGCTTCAAGGCCGCCGATCTCGCGATTGCGCTCGGTCGTGCCGGCATAGAGCTTGGACAGCTCGGCGCCAGACCAGAAGCGCTCTTCGAACTGGTCGGCCTCGCGCGCGGCGCGGTCGAGCACGCGCTTCTTGCGGAAGATGATCACCCACGAGGCGATCGAACCGAACAGCAGCAACAGCATGACCAGCTGCACCGGGATGCTGGCGTGCAGCACCAGTTGCAGCAGGTTGAGGCTGTTGTTGTCGACGGCGCCCGTCGACAGCGCCTGCACCGCTGTGTTGGCGGCATTGGCGGCCTCTTCCGGCAGGGGCTCCACCGCGGTGGCCTGCAGTGCTGTCAACAATGGGGTCATGCTCGGTTCTCCGTGCCCGTCACGCGGGACTGTGTGCAACTTGGGGGACTGCGATGGGAATAACGGGTGAAGCCTGGAATGGGGTCAGCGCGGTTGCTCGAGCGCCTTGAGCTGGTCGTGCAGCGGCTGCGGGATCGGGCGCGGGCGGAACCCGTCCGCATCCAGCGCCGCCACCCGCACCTGCGCGGTCAGCAGCAGGTCGCCACCGCGGGCGATGGCCTGGGTGAAAACGGCGCTGGCACGGCGGCATTCCTGCAGCCCCACCGTCACCGCCAGCGCATCGTCCAGCCGGGCCGGCTTGAGGAAGTCCAGCTGCATGGCGCGCACGGCGAACACCAGCCCGTACTCGATCCGCAAAAGCTCCTGGCCATACCCCTGCGCACGCATCCACTCGGTCCGCGCGCGCTCGAGAAACGCCAGGTACTGGGCGTGGTAGACCACGCCACCAGCGTCCGTATCTTCCCAGTAGACCCGTGTCGGCCAACTGAACGCCACATCAACCGTCACTGCCGGTCTCCTCGAAAAGCCCGCCGTTGCTGGCTTTCGGCCTCAGGCCGATGTGGCGGTAGGCCTTCGGCGTGGCCATCCGGCCGCGCGCGGTGCGGATGAGGTAGCCCTGCTGGATCAGGTACGGCTCGATCACGTCCTCGAGCGTGCCGCGCTCCTCGCTCAGCGCCGCGGCCAGCGATTCGACGCCGACCGGGCCGCCGTCGAAGGACTCGATGATGATCTTGAGCATGCGCCGGTCGAGCTCGTCGAAACCCTCCGGGTCGACCTTGAGCATGGCCATTGCCGCATCGGCCACATCGCGGGTGATGTCGCCACCGGCGCGGACCTGGGCGAAATCGCGCACGCGTCGCAGCAGGCGGTTGGCGATACGCGGGGTGCCACGCGAGCGGCGGGCGATTTCGGCCGCACCTTCGGGCTCGCAGGCGATGCCAAGGATCTGCGCCGAGCGGCGCACGATCCGGGTCAGCTCCTCGGCGCTGTAGAACTCCAGGCGCTGGACGATGCCGAAGCGGTCGCGCAGCGGCGCGGTCAGCAGGCCGGCGCGGGTGGTCGCGCCGATCAGGGTGAATGGCGGCAGGTCGAGCTTGATCGAGCGGGCCGCGGGGCCCTCGCCGATCATGATGTCGATCTGGTAGTCCTCCATCGCCGGATAGAGCACCTCTTCTATCGCCGGCGAGAGACGATGGATCTCGTCGACGAACAGCACGTCGTGCGGCTGCAGGTTGGTCAGCAGCGCGGCCAGGTCGCCGGCCTTCTCGATCACCGGGCCGGAGGTCTGGCGCAGGCCGACGCCGAGCTCGTTGGCGATGACATGGCTGAGGGTGGTCTTGCCCAGGCCCGGCGGGCCGAAGATCAGGACATGGTCGAGGGCCTCGCCGCGTGCCTTGGCGGCCTCGATATAGATCTTCATCTGCTCGCGCACCGGCGCCTGGCCGAGGTACTCGTCCAGCCGCTTGGGCCGGATCGAGGCCTCGATGGCCTCGTCCTCGCGGGTGGCGCCGGCAGCGATGATGCGGGAGTCATTCATGCCCGTATGTTCGCACGCGCACGGGCCCACAGGCATGGCAACGAGTCGCGAAACCGCGCAGCCCGGGCAAGCGCAGCGCAGCCGGGAGCCCCGCGCCGCATCCCCGCAGACCCGCGGTCAGATCTCGACCTGCGCCCCCAGCTCCACCAGGCGGTTGCCCGGGATGCGGAAGAAGCCCGTGGCCGGCGCGGCATTGCGGTGCATGAAGGCGAACAGCCGGTCGCGCCAGATCGGCATGCCGCGGTGGCGGCTGGCCACCACCGTCTCGCGGCTGGCGAAGTAGGTGGTGTCCATCGGGTCGAAGTAGGTGCCGCCGGCATCGCACGAGCGCATCAGCGCCAAGGGCACGTCCGGCACTTCCATGAAGCCGAAGCGGATCAGCACGCGGTAGAAGTCGTCGCCGATGGCCTGGATCTTCAGGCGCTTGTCGCGCGGCGCGTACGGGACGTTGAGCGTCTCCACCGTCAGGAACACGTTGCGATCGTGCAGCACCTTGTTGTGCTTGAGGTTGTGCAGCAGCGCGTGCGGCACCACGCCCTTGTCGGCGGTCATGAAGATCGCCGTACCCGGCACGCGCACCGGCGGTGCCAGCATCAGGCCGGGCAGGAAGCTGTCGAGCGAGATGCCTTCCTTGCGCACTTCGTCATGCAGCAGCTCGCGGCCGCGGCGCCAGGTGCGCAGCAGGGTGAACACGACCAGGCCCAGCAGCAGCGGGAACCAGGCGCCGTCGAAGAACTTGGCGCCGTTGGCGATGACGAAGCCGACATCGACCACGAAGAACAGCAGGCACAGCGGCAGCACCCAGGTGCGCCAGCGCGGCCACAGCGCGCGCGCGACCAGCGCCAGCAGCAGGGTGTCGATCAGCATGGTCGCCGACACCGAGATGCCGTAGGCCGTGGCCAGCGCGGTCGAGCTGCGGAACATCAGCACCACCGCCAGCACCGCGATCATCAGCAGCCAGTTGATGTACGGCACGTAGATCTGGCCGATGGTCGACTGCGAGGTGTGCTTGACCTGCATGCGCGGGATGTAGCCCAGCTGCATGGCCTGGCGGGCGACCGAATAGGCACCGGTGATGACCGCCTGCGAGGCGATCACCGCGGCCATCGTCGCCAGCACGATCATCGGGTACAGCGCCCACGCCGGCACCGCCTCGAAGAACGGGTTCTTGACCGCGTCCGGGTGGCCGAGCACGAACGCGCCCTGCCCCAGGTAGTTCAGCATCAGGCACGGCAGCACCAGCGTGTACCAGGCGTAGCGGATCGGCCGCGGACCGAAGTGGCCCATGTCGGCGTACAGCGCTTCGCCACCGGTGACGGCCAGCACCACCACGCCCAGGATCAGCACCGAGTGCGAACCGTGCTCGATGAAGAAGCGCGCGCCCCACATCGGGTTGAGCGCCTTGAGCACTTCCGGTGCTTCGAGGATGTTGTGGACGCCAATCGCCGCCAGCGCCAGGAACCAGACCGTGGTGATCGGCCCGAAGATCCGGCCGACCTTCTCGGTGCCGAAGCGCTGGGCGAAGAACACCATCACCAGGATGACGACCGCAATCGGCACGATGAACCGGTGCAGGCCGGGTGCGGCGACCTCCAGGCCCTCGACCGCGCCGAGCACGGTGATGGCCGGGGTGATCACGCTGTCGCCGAAGAACAGCGACGCGCCGAAGATGCCGAGGATGCCGATGATGTAGGCCGAGCGCGAGCCCTTGGGCAGCGTGCGCTGGGCCAGCGTCATCAACGCCATGATGCCGCCCTCGCCTTCGTTGTCGGCGCGCATGATGATGGTGACGTACTTGAGCGTCACCGTGATCATCAGCGCCCAGAACACCAGCGACAGGATGCCCAGCACCGTGTCGTGATTGCCGATCAGGCCGAAGTGCGGCGAAAACGCTTCCTTGAGGGTGTACAGCGGGCTGGTGCCGATATCGCCGAAGACGACGCCGATCGCACCGATGACAAGGCCGCCCAGCCCCTGTTTGCCGTGGCCGTGCTGCGCGCCATTGGCGGAGGTCGAGTGGGTAGCTGGAGAGGACATGGAGTGGGTTGCTCGGGGCGGCCGGGGCCGCCGTGGCGTCAACGGAGCGCGGACTTTAGCGCTTTGCGGATGATGGCGGCGGCGTCATCGCCGGCGGCGGTCGATTCGCGCGCCATGCGCACGGCCTCGGCCGGCTTGTAACCCAGCTGCTGCAGGGCGATCACGGCTTCGCTCTGGGGGTCGGCGGCGGCGCCGTTGCCCGACAGGGTGGCGCCCACGCCGGCAAGGTCGGCCGCCCGGTCGCGAAGCTCCACGACCATGCGCTCGGCGGTCTTCTTGCCGATGCCGGGGATGCGGGTCAGCGCGGTGATGTCGCCGGTCTGGACCAGGCGGGCGAACTCGTCCACCGACGTGCCCGAGAGCACCGCCAGGGCGATCCTGGCGCCGATGCCGGACACCCGCTGGACGTCGCGGAACAGGCGGCGCTCGCCCTCGCGCAGGAAGCCGTACAGCGAGACGCTGTCTTCCTTCTGCGCGTAATGGGTGAACAGCGCGACCTCGCGACCGATGTCGGGCAGGTCGTAGAAGGTGCTCATCGGCGCCTCCAGCTCGTAGCCGACGCCGTTCACGTCCACCACCAGCCACGGCGGCTGCTTGTGGACGAGGATGCCTTTCAGACGACCGATCATGCGCCGCGTCTCCGCAACAGGTGGGTGGCAACGCCGGTGCGCGCCGCGGTCGCGCTCATGTGCGCGTGGGTCAGCGCCACGGCCAGGGCATCGGCGGCGTCGGCCTGCATTTTTTGGTCCGGCAGGTTCAACAGCAAACGAACCATGTGCTGGACCTGATCCTTCTCGGCCGCGCCGCGACCGACCAGGGACTGCTTGATCACGCGCGGTGCGTACTCGCTGATCGGGATGCGCCGGCGCACCACCGTCGCCAGCGCCGCGCCACGGGCGTGGCCGAGCTTGAGCGCGGACGTCGCCGACTTGGCCATGAACACGGTCTCGATCGCGACCTGCTGCGGCTGCCATTCGTCCAGCAGTGCCTCCAGGCCCTCGCACAGCAGCCCGAGCCGCGACGGGAAGTCCTCGGCGTCGAGCAGGACCAGCGCGCGCGCATGCACGAAGGTGCAGCGGCCATCGGCGGCGACGTCAATGACGCCGACACCGGTGCGCTGGGAACCGGGGTCTATCCCGAGGATTCTGATCACGTGGTCAGCTTACGCCGTCAGGCGTAGGCATCCTCGCCGAGGTCGGCATTGGAGTAGACGCTCTGGACATCGTCCATGTCCTCGAGCCAGCGCAGCAGCTTGACCACCTGTTGCGCGGTCTCGCCGCTGACGGCGATGTCGTTGTCGGCGCGCATCGTCACTTCGGCGATGTCGGCCTTCAGGCCGCCGGCTTCCATGGCGGCCTTGACGGTGGCGAAGGCGTCGGGCGTGGTGACCACGTCGATCGCGCCGTCGTCGTAGACGACCACGTCGTCGGCGCCGGCATCGATCGCCAGTTCGGTGACCTGGTCTTCACTGGCGCCGGCGGCGAACGACAGCACGCCGACCTTCCTGAACATGAACGACACCGAGCCGTCGGTGCCGAGGTTGCCACCGAACTTGCCGAAGGCATGGCGCACGTCGGCGACGGTGCGGACCTTGTTGTCGGTCAGGCAGTCGACGATCACGGCGACGCCGCCGGGGGCGTAGCCCTCGTAGCGGATCTCTTCGTAGACCACGCCTTCCAGTTCGCCGGTGGCCTTCTTGATGGCGCGCTCGATCACGTCCTTGGACATGTTCACCGACAGGCCCTTGTCAACCGCCGCGCGCAGGCGCGGGTTGCCCGACGGGTCACCGCCACCGGCGCGGGCAGCCACGCCGATTTCACGAATGATCTTGGTGAAGATCTTGCCGCGCTGCGCGTCTACCGCGTTCTTGCGGGCCTCGATCGAGGGACCTCTACCCATGAACTGTTCCAGGCTGTTGCTTTGGCGAAGCGGCGATTTTACTCGATTGGGCCGGACGTGCCGTCGGTCGCGAATCGACCTGACCGACGTTGCCGGCTCAGGACGCGAAGCGGCCGTTGCGCAGGAAGGCGGCGACCAGGCTGGCGACCTGGCGGGAATAGACCAGGCCGGTATGGCTGGTGCTGACCACGGTGTGGTCGGTCAGGCCGGCAAGCCGGGTTTCGGCGACGGAGACCGTCCCATCGTTCTCCTCCTGGAAGCGGCCGAAGTACTTGCCCAGCCCCAGCGAGGTACGGCCGGCGACCATCCCGACTTCGGCCTTGCCCGACCAGGGCGCGCAGCCCTTGCGCAGCAGCGATGCGCTGCGGCCCAGCGTCGGCGCGGTCCAGGCGTAGCCCGCCAGCCCGGTGGCGGCGGCGCTGCCGCACAGCGGCGAGCCCAGGCAGACGACGCGCTCGACCGGGACCGAGGGATGGCGTTCCAGCGTCGTCAGCGACACCAGCCCGCCCAGGCTGTGGGCCACCAGGTGCGCCGGCGCCCGTTGCAGGTGGGCGGCCAGCCGCGGGATCGCCGTGTCCGGGCCGCCGGCGACGGTGGCGTAGCCGAAGAACTCAGGGGCAAAGCCGGCCTCGCGCAGGCGCTGGGCCAGCCAGTGCATCGACAGGCGGGGCATCCAGAGGCCGTGGAGGAGGATGACGCGGGTGGTGGGCATTGGGGATGGATGGTGGCGGTCGGAGCCAATGCAACAGCAGCAAGCCGCCTCTCGCGGGAACCGGGGCGGGTACCGGGGCAGGCACCGGAGCGTGACCGGCGGCGTTACGCCGGCCTGCGCAGGATGTACTCGTGATCGCGCGTGCCACCGACGATGAAGTCGTAGTCCCCCACCCGCTCGAACCCGTACCGCGCATAGAACCGCTGCGCGCCCTGGTTCTCGCTCCACACGCCGATCCACAACGTCCGCGGCCCGTCGCGCAGCAGCCAGTCCTGGGCGGTCTCGAACAGACGCGCGCCCCAGCCGCCGTTCTGATGCTCGCGCAGCACGTACAGGCGCTTGAGCTCGCCGTCGCCATCGGCCACGTCCGCATGCGGCAGGCCACAGGGCCCGGCAGCGGCATGGCCTACGGCCACACCCTCCACTTCCAGCAGCCACACCGCGTAATCCGGGTGGCCGAGGATCACCTTCTGCTTGTCGACGGCGTAGCTGTCGCGCAGGAAGAACTGCAGGTCGGCCTGCGGGTACTGATGCCCGAAGGTCTCGGTGAAGGTCTGCGCCGCCAGGGCCGACACGGTTTTCGCATCGGCCACGGTGGCGCGCCGGATGGTCGCCATGATCAGGCTTCCTCTTCGTCCTCTTCGCCTTCTTCCTCGTCTTCCTCGGCGTCCTCGTCCTCTTCTTCCTCGTAGTCCTCGTCGCCGAAGTCCTCGCCGTCCCAGCGGAACTGGCCATCGGCCACGAAGGTCATCGAAAGCTGTCCGGCAGCGGTACGCGTGCGCACCAGCCAACCGCCGAACACCTGCGCGCGCTCGGTCACCAGGCCGGCACCCGCAGCCGAACCGGTCTCACCCAGTGCTTCCCACTCGAGCTCCAAAACAGCTTGATCCAAAGCAACTTCCGTCATGCGCTTACTTCCCTTCCTTCTTCGGACGAACTTGAATGTGCACTTCCGCCAGCTGCGCGTCCGGCACCGGCGACGGCGCGCCGGTCATAAGGCACTGCGCGGTGGTGGTCTTCGGGAACGCGATGACGTCGCGGATCGATTCGGTGCCGGCCATCAGCGCGGCGATGCGGTCGATGCCGAAGGCGATGCCACCGTGCGGCGGCGCGCCGTACTTGAGCGCGTCGAGCAGGAAGCCGAACTTGCCTTCGGCCTCCTCCGCACCGATGCCGAGCAGCTCGAACACCGCCGACTGCATCGCCGAGTTGTGGATGCGGATCGAACCGCCGCCGATCTCGTTGCCGTTGAGCACCATGTCGTAGCCGCGCGACACCGCGGTCTTCGCATTCGCGCGCAGGTCGGAAATCGAATCGACCGCCGGTGCGGTGAACGGGTGATGCAGGGCGACGTAGCGGTTCTCCTCGTCGTCCCACTCGAACATCGGGAAGTCGGTCACCCACAGCGGCGCCCAGCTGTCGGCGACCATGCCCAGGTCCTTGCCCAGCTTCAGGCGCAGCGCGCCCATGAAATCGCTGGCCGACTTGTAGGTGGCGGCGCCGAAGAAGATCGCATCGCCGCTCTGCGCGCCGGTGGCAGCAAGAATCGCTGCCAGCGTGGCGTCGTCGAGGAACTTGGCGATCGGCGAGTTGACGCCTTCGCGGCCCTTGCCGGCGTCTTCCACCTTCATCCACGCCAGGCCCTTGGCGCCGTGCTTGGCGGCGTGCGCGCCGTAGTCGTCGATCTGCTTGCGGCTGAGCGTCGCAGCGCCCGGCATGCGCAGCGCGACCACGCGACCGTCTTCGTGGTTGGCCCAGTCGGTGAAGACCTTGAACTCGCAGTTCCTGACCAGATCGGCGATGTCGGTGAACTCCATCGCGATGCGCAGGTCCGGCTTGTCCGAACCGTAGCGGCGCATTACCTCGGCGTAGGTCATGCGCGGGAACTGCGCGGCCAGCTCGACGCCCATCACGTCGCGGAACACCGAGCGGATCATCTCCTCGGTCAGGTCCTGCACGTCGCGCTCGGACACCCACGCGAACTCCATGTCGAGCTGGGTGAACTCGAGCTGGCGGTCGGCACGCAGGGCCTCGTCGCGGAAGCATCGCGCGATCTGATAATACCGGTCGAAGCCGGCCATCATCAGGATCTGCTTGAACAGCTGCGGCGACTGCGGCAGTGCGTAGAACTCGCCGTGGTGCATGCGCGCCGGCACCAGGAAGTCGCGTGCGCCTTCCGGCGTGGCCTTGGTCAGGATCGGCGTTTCGATGTCCTGGAACCCGCGCTCGTCGAGGTAGCGACGCAGTGCCTGCACCAGCTTGATGCGGGTGCGCATCTTGCGCTGCATCTCGGGGGTGCGCAGGTCGAGGTAGCGGTACTGCAGGCGGATGTCCTCGCCCGGGTTCTCGTGGGCGTGGAACGGCAGCGGCTCGGCCTTGTTGAGCAGCTCGATCTTTGTTGCGACCACTTCGACCTGGCCGGTGCGGATCTTGGCGTTGACCGCTTCGCGCTTGCGCACCACGCCGGTGATGCGCAGGCAGTCTTCGTAGCCCACCTGCGCGGCCGCCGCGATCACCGCAGCATTGACCTCGCCCGCACCCAATGCCGGATCCTGGGTCGGCTCGGCCACGATCTGGACGATGCCTTCGTGATCGCGAAGGTCGATGAAGCACAAGCCGCCGAGGTTACGGGCAACGTCGGCCCAGCCGCACAAAGTGACGGTCTGTCCGATCAGGGCCTCATCGATGAGGCCGCAAAAATGGGTACGCATGGGGGCTCCGGGGTTACGCGTCCGGCCGAGGCCGGAAAACTGGGCAATCCGGCCAGGGCCGGAAAACTTTCCGGCCTGGGGCCGGAGAACACGTCATTTTAACGGCACCGGCGGGTTACTTGCCCGCAGGATCGCAGCGGACGTGGCCGATGCGGCCATTCCGCCCCCGGGGGCCTCGATGACCTGCCCGTCCAAGTCCTGGCTGCCGGCGCTTTGCCTGACCCTTCTGGCCGCGGTTCTGGCCTTGGTTCTGGTCGAGGCTCCGGCCGCCGCCCAGCAGCGCGCCTATGCACCGGACGACCTGCGCACCCTGTCCTACGACGACCAGGCAAGGGTGATCAGCCTGGAGTACCAGGAGCAATCCGGCGGGCGCCGGATACCGGACGACCAGCTGCAGTTCTACCTCGACCAGGTCAACCGCTCGAACTGGCGCTTCAGCCAGATCAAGGCCGATATCGCCGTCTCGCTGGGCGGTTCGGCGCCGCCGGCCACCGGCACCGTGCGCTGCGAAAGCATCAACGGCCGGGCGCAGATCTGCCGCGTGCCCTGGAGCGGAAGCTCGCGGCTGGTGCGGCAGCTGTCCAATGCGCCCTGCGCCGAAGGCCGCAGCTGGCAGTCGCAGCCTGGCCAGGTCTACGTGGGCAACAACTGCCGCGGCGAGTTCGCCTCCGCCGGAGCGACGCCCGGACCGGGGCCCGTCGGACCGGGCGGGCCCATCGGCCAGGGCGTGGTCTGCGAAAGCATCAACAACCAGGCGCGGATCTGCCGCGTGCCCTGGTCCGGCCCGTCGCGACTGGCGCGGCAGTCACCGGGCAGCCAGCCGTGCATCGAAGGCCAGACCTGGCAGTCGCAGAACGGCCAGGTCTATGTGGGCCGCGGTTGCCGGGCCGAGTTCGTCGCCGCGGGCGCAGTGCAACCGCCGATAGGGCCGCAGCCGGGCGGGCCGTCCGTGGTTTGCACCAGTGTCGACGGCCGCGCGAAGGCATGTCCGTGGCCGGCCGGGACCGGTTCCCCGCGGCTGCTCCAGCAGTTGTCCAGCCAGACGTGCGTGCAGGGCCGGACCTGGGGCTTCACCGGCAGCGCGATCTGGGTCAGCCAAGGCTGCAGCGGGCGCTTCGGCTACTGAGCCAGGCCGCCTCAGGTCTTGCTGGGCGGTGCCGGCTCGGCCTTCTTCTCGGCGGGCTTGCTGTCGGCCGGCTTGCTTTCAGACGGTTTGCTGTCGCCACCGCCCGAGGATGAGGAACCCTCCCCGGCGAGGTTGCGCTTCTTGTCGCCGTCCTTCTTGAAGTCGGTCTCGTACCAGCCGCCGCCGGCGAGGCGGAACTGCGGCGCGGTCAGCTGGCGGCGCACGTGGGGTTCGCCGCAGACCGGGCACTGCGTGGGGTCGGCCTCAGACAGCTTCTGCAGGCGGTCAAAGGCGTGGCCGCAGGCGGCGCACTCGAAGGCATAGATCGGCATGTCACGACGCATCACGAAGACAGGCCGGCATTCTGGAGGCAACCGCGGGCTTTTCAAGCATCCGATGACCGCGAGGCCGTCTGTGCGGCCTCGCCGGACGCGGCGCCCGCCTCGACCGGCCCCTGCGGCGCAGCCGCCACGGGCAGGGGCGCGACATCGAATGGCGTGCGCAGCACCAGCGACGGCAGCAGCGTGTTGAGGAAGGCGTACAGCAGCAGCCCGCCGAACAGCGCATCGGGAATGGCGAAGCGCTCGTACAGGATCGTCGCCAGCACCAGGGTGAAGATCAGCGTCGGCATCAGCGCCATCGACACCCGCAGGCTGCTGCCGGGACTGTCGCGGAACAGCCAGCGACGCTGGATCCAGATCACGCCAAAGCGCGCCGGCAGCACCATCGCGGTCAGCCCCAGCCCGACCAGCAGCGCCTCCCAGGTCAGCGCGCCCAGGGGCACGCGCGCGCCATTGGCGAAGAAGTAGAACGGAACGAAGAACGACGAGAACAGCTTGACGCCGCGCATGATGTCGTCCGACGCCAGCGCCGGCACGCGTGGCCGCAGCAACCGCGCCAGCAGGCCGGCGATAAATGCGCCCAGCAGGTATTCGACACCGAGCTTGTCGGTGATGTACGCAGCAACGAAGCCGACCATCACCAGCAGCGAGAACTCCGAGCCGGGCGCGTGCGGGACGATCCAGCGCCCAAGAGCGACGTAGATCAACGGAATCGCCGCTACCAGCGCCAGCAGCGCCAGCGACGACGAGCCCAGCTCGACCGGATCGCCGGCCTTGAGCACGACGAACATCAACGCAAGCGCCAGCAGTTCGCCGGCGATGGCCTTGTTGGTGACCCAGAAACGCTCTTCCTCGGCCATCTCGAAGCGATCGAGCGAATCGACGATGAAGCCCGTCGACGACGTCAGCAGCGCCAGCGCCAGCAGCATCGCCGCCTGCCACTGCAGGCCGAGGAAGCGCCAGGCCAGCCAGGCCACCAGCGCCAGTGTCAGGCAGCGCAGGCCGAGGTAGGTCAGCAACTGGGCCACGCCCCGACGCAGCTCGGTCAGGTCGACCTCCAGGCCGGCGTAGAGGAACAGCGTGGAGATGCCGAGCGATGCCAGCAAGTGAATCGCATCGTTGTGCTGGTGCGCGTCCGGCCAGGCCAGCACCAGTCCGATGCCGAAGGCGAAGCAGCTCAGCGGCGCCGGCACGCGGTAACGCTGCAACGCGCGCGGCACGATCAGCAATCCGCAGATCAGCAGCAGGTAGACCAGCTCGTGACTCATCCCCTCTCCTTGTGACCGGCCACGGCCGGATCATCTAGGTCGATGCTGACATCCGCAAGCGTGCGCGTCCTACACTCCGCTTCCCCACACCGCCTTCACAGCCATGGAACCCTTGCGCATCTATCGGATCGACGCGTTCACCAGCGAATGCGGCCAGGGCAACGCCGCCGGCGTCGTCACCAATGCCGCCGGCCTCGACGAGGCACAGATGCAGGCCATCGCGAATGAGCTCGGGCATTCCGAGACCGCCTTCGTGCTGCCGCCGAATGCCGACGATCATGATCTCCATATCCGTTACTTCACGCCGACGACGGAAGTGCCTGTGTGCGGCCATGCCACCGTCGGCGCACATTTCGCCCTGGCGCTCGAAGGCGCCGCGCCCGGCGTGCGCCGGCAACTCACCGGTGCCGGTGTGCAGACGGTGACGACCGTGCGCAGGGACGATGGCGCCGTGGCCGTACGCATCCAGCAGAATCCGCCGACGTTTGCCGCACCGTTATCGGCGGAGCTGGTGGAGGACGTCGCCGATGCGATCGGCCTGACCGTCGACGAGCTCGACCCGCGCGCGCCGGTGCAGTTCGTCAGCACCGGCCACGGCAAACTGCTGATTCCGATCAAGCGTCTTCACAGGCTCCGGGAGCTGCGACCGGACATGACTCGGCTGGCGCAGCTCGACGAGCGCACCGGCAGCAAGGGGTATTTCGTTTTCACCCTCGACACACAAGCCGGTGACGATGCGTTCAGCCACGGTCGCATGTTCGCGCCGGGAATCGGCGTCGACGAGGATCCGGTCACCGGCAACGCAAACGGGCCGCTGGGCGCCTATCTGGTTCGCCACAAGCTGATCGCGGTGGACGGCGACGAAGCGCTTTTCCGCGGACGGCAGCAGACGGGTGCGGGGCGTGGCGGTTTCGTCGATGTCAGCGTGCAGGTCGAATCGGGCGAGCCGGTTGGCGTGGCGATCGAAGGGCTGGCCGTGCTGGGGGAGCGGGTGCGGTAACCGGGGGCTGGACAGCCGCGAAAGCGGCCGGTCAGCCGCCCTCGTACAACCCGAGCAGATCTTCTTCCGCCTGCGCCAGCTGCGCCGCCACCTGCTCGCGACGCTTCGCCAGCTCGGCCGCATCGGTGCCGCCACCGGCGTACTGATCCGGATCGGCCAGGTCCATGTCGAGCGTATGCAGCTTCGATTCCAGCTCGGCCACGCGCGCCTCGGCCTGCGCCAGCTTGTGCGCGTTGACCTTGACCGCCTTCGCCGCCGGCTTTGCCGCCGGCACCGGTGCGGCCGCGGTTGCGGCCACCTTGGCCGGAACCTTGCCGTCGCCACTGCTGTCGCGCGTGCGCAGCCACGATGCATAGGCGTCCAGGTCGCCATCGAAGGGCTGGGCGACGCCGTCGGCGACGCGCCAGAACGTGTCGCAGACCAGGCCGATCAGGTGGCGATCGTGGCTGACCAGCACGATCGCGCCTTCGAAGATGCTCAGCGCTTCGGCCAGGGCCTCGCGCATGTCGAGGTCGAGGTGGTTGGTCGGTTCGTCGAGCAGCAACACGTTCGGCTTGCGCCAGGCGATCAGCGCCAGCGCCAGGCGTGCGCGCTCGCCGCCGGAGAACACGTCGACCTTCTCGAACGCGCGATCACCCGGGAAGTTCCACTTGCCGAGGAAGTCGCGCAACTGCTGCGTGGCCACGCCCGGCGCGATGTCGGCCAGGTGGTCGATCGCGGTGGTGCCTTCGCGCAGCGACTCCACCGTGTGCTGGGCGAAGTAGCCGATGCGCAGGTCGGGATGGCCGCCGCGCTCGCCGCTGAGCAGCGGCAGTTCGCCGACGAGCGTCTTCACCAGCGTCGACTTGCCGGCGCCGTTGGGGCCGAGCAGCGCGACACGATCGCCGGCTTCGAGGATGAAGCCGATCTGGTGCAGCACGGTGTGGTCGCCGTAACCGCAATCGGCGTGGGTCACGCGCAGCAGCGCATGCGGCAGCTTCGCCGGCGCCGGGAACTCGATCCGCAGCGCGCGCTCCACGCGCACCGCCTCGGTGTCGGCCATCTTGGCCAGGCGCTTGACCCGCGACTGTGCCTGCTTGGCCTTGGCCGCGCTGGCGCTGAAGCGGTCGATGAAGCTCTGCAGATGCGCGCGTTCGGCCTGCACCTTCTCGTGGGTGATCTGCTGCAGGCGCAGGTGTTCGGCGCGCTGGCGCTCGAAGGCGGTGTAGTCGCCGGTGTAGAGCTTGCCCTTGCCGTCGTGCAGATGCAGCGTGTGGGTGGTGATCTCGTCGAGGAACTCGCGATCGTGCGAGATCAGCAGCAGCGTGCCCGGGTACTTGAGCAGCCATTGCTCCAGCCACAGCACCGCGTCGAGGTCGAGGTGGTTGGTCGGTTCGTCGAGCAGCAGCAGGTCCGACGGCGTCATCAGCGCGCGCGCCAGGTTCAGGCGCACGCGCCAGCCGCCGGAGAATTCCTTCACGGCGCGCTCGTGGGTATCGGGCGAGAAGCCCAGGCCGTGCAGCAGCTTGCCGGCACGCGCGGTGGCGTCGTAGCCGTTGAGTTCTTCCAGGCGGTGATGCGCCTCGGCGACGGCTTCCCAGTCCTCGCGCTCGACCGCCTCGCGCTCGGCGACGATCGCGGCATGCACCTGGGCGTCGCCGGACAGGACGAAGTCGAGCGCGGGGTCGTCAAGCGCCGGGGTTTCCTGGGCGACGCTGGCGATGCGCACGCGCGTGGGCACGTCGATATCGCCCTTGTCGGCTTCAACGTGCCCCTGGATCGCGGCGAACAACGACGACTTGCCGGTGCCATTGCGGCCAATCACGCCCACGCGCCAGCCGGCATGCAGGGCCAGGTCGACGTTGGACAACAGCAGGCGCTCGCCCCGGCGGAGGGCGAAATTACGGAAGGAAATCACGGGGGGACCAGAAGGAGGCTCGAAACCCCACTAGTCTAGCGGTTCGGCGGCCCTGACCCGCGATTGACACGTCTTGGCGCAATCTGGCGACCCGGCGCGGCCACGGGGGCCCACGGGTTGCGTCGCCCGCCCTGCGCCCACATCCTGAACGGCAGACCGCAAACGGGCTCTCAACAGACGGATACTCGATGCATCACACGTCCCTGATCGCAATCCTGGTGGCCGGCTTCGTGCTGGCGTTCATCTTTGGCTCGCTGGCGCAACGCCTGCGGCTGTCGCCACTGGTGGGCTACTTGCTGGCCGGCGTCATTGCCGGACCCTTCACACCCGGATTCGTCGGCGATCAGACCCTGGCGCCGCAGCTGGCCGAGATCGGCGTGATCCTGCTGATGTTCGGCGTCGGCCTGCACTTCTCGATGCGCGACCTGATGGCGGTCAAGGCGATCGCCCTGCCCGGCGCGGTCGCGCAGATCGCATTGGCGACGGTGCTCGGCTGGGGCCTGGCAAGGTTCCTGGGCTGGTCGCATGGCGCCGGCATCGTGTTCGGCCTGTCGCTGTCGGTCGCCAGTACCGTGGTGCTGTTGCGCGCTCTGGAAGAACGGCGCCTGGTGGAAACCGGGCGCGGCCGCATCGCGGTGGGCTGGCTGATCGTCGAGGACCTGGCGATGGTGCTGGCACTGGTGCTGCTGCCCGCGCTGGCCGGCGTGCTCAAGGGCGAAGGCGGCGATGCCGTCGAAGTGTGGACGGCGCTGTTCAAGACCTTCGCCAAGGTCGGCGCCTTCGTTGCGGTGATGCTGATCGTCGGTCGCCGGGTGATCCCGTGGATCCTCGAACGTGTTGCCGGTACTGGCTCGCGCGAGTTGTTCACGCTGTGCGTGCTGGCAATCGCGCTGGGTGTGGCGTTCGGTTCGGCGGCGCTGTTCGGCGTGTCGTTCGCGCTGGGTGCGTTCTTCGCCGGCATGCTGCTCAACGAATCGGAATTCAGCCATCAGGCCGCGACCGAGACGCTGCCGCTGCGCGATGCATTCGCGGTGCTGTTCTTTGTCTCGGTCGGCATGCTGTTCGACCCGATGATCCTGGTGCAGCGTCCGCTCGAGGTGATCGCGACCTTCCTGATCATCGTGATCGGCAAGTCGCTGGCGGCCTATGCCATCGTCCGCGCCTTCGGCAAGCCCAATTCGACGGCACTGCTGATCTCCGCCAGCCTGGCGCAGATCGGCGAGTTCTCCTTCATCCTCGCCGGCCTGGGACTGCAGCTGGACGTCCTGCCCAGCGCCGGCCAGGACCTGGTCCTCGCCGGTGCGCTGCTGTCGATCATCGTCAATCCGCTGCTGTTCGCCTGGCTCGACCGGCGCGAGGCACGCGAGGCGGCCAACCGCGCGCCGGAACCGGAAGAGCACATCTCGCCGCCGATCCGCCCGGGCCTGAGCAACCACGTGATCCAGATCGGTTACGGCCGCGTCGGCAGCGAACTGGGCCGCCTGCTGACCGAGCGCGGTGTCGAGATCGTGGTCATCGACGACGAGGAAGACCTGGTCGCCAAAGCACGCGCTGCCGGGTTGCCGGCCATCCGCGGCAACGCCGCCAACGAGCGCGTGCTGCGTGAAGCCGCGCCCGAGCGCGCAACGATGGTGATGATGGCCATTCCCAATGCGCTGGAAGCCGGCGAGATCATCGCCAAGCTGCGCGAGATCAATCCGGCACTGACGATCGTTGCTCGCGCCCACAGCGACGCCGAGGTCAAGCACCTGCTCGACCACGGCGCCGATGGCGCAGTGATGGCCGAGCGCGAACTGGCCCACAGCCTGGCCGAGATGGTGCTGGCGACGCCGCAATACCGCGGCGAGCGGCAACTGCCGCCGGCCGCGCCGGCCTGATCATCGCAATCGTGGCAGGGGCTTGAGCCCCTCCTCAGCGCAAGGTGGCCGACGGGACCGGCGTATTGCGTAGCCCAATGCAACGGATGCCGTGGCATTTGCGGTTGACGGGCATGATCTGAATGAACAGGCTTTGCACGGGGATCTGCGCGCCGTTGCTCGTCTTCGTGCTCGCTTGCCTGTCGCCCCTGGCCCAGGCGCAGTGCAGCCTGGTGGCGCATACCGTCGTCGAGACCAGCGTCCATAGCGGCGTACCCACGCTGTCGACCCGCTCCGGGTGGCGCTTGGGCGACGTCATCGCGTCCCTCCCCGCCCGGTCCGAAATCCACGTGTGCCAGACGCGCAAGGTCGGGCAGTTCGGGATCGGCACCCGCACTTGGTTGCGCGTGCAGTTCGATGGCGGCATCAGCGGCTGGGCATATCTGGGGGCCACCGACATGTCGGCGCCACGCACCGCCGCTGTCGGTTTCCCCTTCATTTCACAGGCGGTGGCGCGCGACCGATCAGGAGCATCCAGCAGCGTCGACGGCCTGCCCTGGCACGGGCGTGGCTGGATCCTGATGCTGTCGGCCGCTTTCGTGGTGCTTGGCATCGCCACGCGCCAGGCCTTCGATGCCAGGGGACCGGTGCCGTTGCGCGATCGTCTTCGCGTTGCTGCCTGCAAGCGGGCGCTGATCGTGGGCCCGCTCGCGATCGTGGTCGTGCTGCTGATCGGCGACTTCACCCTCAATGGCGAGACGGCGACGCTGGTGTGCCTGCTGATCGCGTTCCAGAGCGGGTACTTCTGGCAAGTGCTGCTGGGACGGCGACCCTCACCCCAACCCCTCTCCCGCATGCGGGAGAGGGGTTCGACGATCTTCAGGCCTTCGAGAAGGTCAGCTGTCCACCCGCGGCATCCGCCTTCACGGTATCGCCGCTGACGAACTCGCCGGCAAGGATCTTCTGCGCCAACGGATTCTCCAGCTGCTGCTGGATCGCACGCTTCAAGGGCCTTGCGCCATACACCGGGTCGAAGCCGACGTTGCCGAGCAGGTTCAGCGCGCTGTCGGTCAGCTCCAGCCTGAGCCCGCGCTCGCCCATGCGCTTCTCCAGACCGCTGATCTGGAAGCGCGCGATCTGGCGGATCTGCGCCTTGTCGAGCGGGTGGAACACGACGATGTCGTCGAGACGGTTGATGAACTCCGGGCGGAAATGCGCCTGCACCACGCCCATCACCGCCGCCTTCATCTGCGTGTAGGCCTCGGCCGAGCCGTCGCCGGCAAGTTCCTGGATCTGGTGCGAGCCCAGGTTGCTGGTCATCACAATTACCGTGTTGCGGAAATCGACCGTGCGGCCCTGGCCGTCGGTCAGGCGACCGTCATCGAGCACCTGCAGCAGGATGTTGAACACGTCCGGATGCGCCTTCTCGACCTCGTCGAGCAGGATCACGCTGTAGGGACGACGACGCACCGCTTCGGTCAGGTAACCACCCTCTTCATAGCCGACATAGCCCGGAGGCGCACCGACCAGGCGGCTCACCGAGTGCTTCTCCATGAACTCGCTCATGTCGATGCGGACCATCGCATCGGTCGAGTCGAACAGGAACTCGGCCAGCGCCTTGCACAGCTCGGTCTTGCCGACGCCGGTCGGGCCCAGGAACAGGAACGAGCCGCTGGGACGGTTCGGATCCGACAGGCCCGCGCGTGAGCGGCGCACCGCATCGGACACGACCTTGATCGCCTCGTCCTGGCCGACCACGCGCGTGTGCAGGTGTTCTTCCATGCGCAGCAGCTTCTCGCGCTCGCCTTCGAGCATCTTCGCCACCGGGATGCCGGTCCAGCGCGAGACCACCTGCGCGATCTCCTCGGCGGTGACCTTGTCCTGCAGCAGGGTGAAGCCCTTGGTCTCGGCTTCCTGCGCGGCCTTGAGCTGCTTCTCCAGTTCCGGCAGGCGGCCGTACTGGATCTCGCTCATGGCGGTGAAGTCCTGGCGGCGCTGCGCGGCCTCCAGCTCGAGCTTGGCCTGCTCGATGTGCTCCTTGATGCGCGTGGCGCCCTGCAGCATGGCCTTCTCGGCCTTCCACACTTCTTCCAGGTCGTTGAACTCGCGCTCGAGCTTGCCGATCTCGTCCTCGAGGTCGGCCAGGCGCTTCTTCGACTCGGCGTCCTTTTCCTTCTTGAGCGCCTCGCGCTGGATCTTGAGCTGGATCAGGCGGCGCTCCTTGCGGTCGAGTTCCTCCGGCTTGGAGTCGATCTCCATGCGGATGCGCGAGGCCGCTTCGTCCATCAGGTCGATGGCCTTGTCCGGCAATTGGCGGTCGCTGATGTAGCGATGCGACAGCGTCGCCGCGGCGACGATCGCCGGGTCGGTGATCTCGACGCCGTGGTGCACCGCGTAGCGCTCCTTGAGGCCGCGCAGGATGGCGATGGTGTCCTCGACCGTGGGTTCGCCGACGAATACTTTCTGGAAGCGGCGTTCCAGCGCAGCGTCCTTCTCGATGAACTGGCGGTACTCGTTGAGGGTGGTCGCGCCGATGCAGTGCAACTCGCCACGGGCGAGCGCGGGCTTGAGCATGTTGCCCGCGTCCATCGCGCCCTCGGCCTTGCCGGCGCCGACCATCGTGTGCAGTTCGTCGATGAAGAGGATGATCTGGCCCTCGTTCTTCGACAGGTCGTTGAGCACGGCCTTGAGCCGCTCCTCGAACTCGCCACGGAACTTGGCACCTGCGATCAGGGCGCCCATGTCCAGGCTCAGCACGCGCTTGCCGCGCAGGCCTTCGGGCACTTCGCCGTTGATGATGCGCTGGGCCAGGCCTTCGACGATCGCGGTCTTGCCCACGCCGGGTTCGCCGATCAGTACCGGGTTGTTCTTGGTCCGGCGCTGCAGCACCTGCACGGTGCGGCGGATTTCCTCATCGCGGCCGATCACCGGGTCGAGCTTGCCGCTCTCGGCGCGGGCGGTGAGGTCGATGGTGTACTTCTCCAGCGCCTGGCGCTGGTCCTCGGCATTTTCCGATTGCACGGTCTCGCCTCCACGCAGTTTTTCGATCGCCGCTTCCAGCTTCTGCTTGCTGGCGCCGGCTGCCTTGAGGGCACGTCCTGCCTCGCCACTGTCGTCGAGCGCGGCAAGCAGCAGCAACTCACTGGCGATGAAGGCATCGCCGCGCTGCTGGGCCAGCTTGTCGGTGACGTTGAGCAGGCGCGCCAGGTCGTTGCCGACGCTGATGTTGCCGGCCTGGCCGCTGACCTTGGGCAGCTTTTCCAGCGCTTCGCCGAGGCGCTCGCGCAGCAACGGCACGTTGACGCCGGCCTGCGCCAGCAGCGGTCGCGTGCTGCCGCCGCTCTGTTCGAGCAACGCCGTCAGCAAGTGCACCGGTTCGATCACGCTGTGGTCACGACCGACCGCCAGCGATTGCGCGTCGGCCAGCGCCTGCTGGAAACGCGATGTGAGTTTGTCCATTCGCATGGATGGTGTCCCTCTCGATATCTGGGGCGGCCAGATCTGAGGCAGATTGAACTGCAGGCCGCGATGGCCATCAGATGCGGGCCGGACAGCGGCTATTCAAGCGTGCAGCGGCGCGTCCACCTGATGCTTACATGCGCTTGTTCACAATGGCGTGTATGAGTTCACGGCATCCCCACCTGCCGCTGCCGCCGGCGGTCGCGCCCGACTGGGCCCTGTTCCTCGACGTCGACGGCACCCTGCTCGATTTCGCCGATGCCCCCGGTGACGTCGCGGTCGAAGCGGGCCTGATCGACACCCTGGCGATCCTGCACGGCCGTCTCGACGGTGCGCTGGCGCTGGTCAGCGGGCGCAACCTGGTCCAGCTCGATGCGTTGTTCTCGCCCCTGCATCTGCCTGCTGTCGGCCTGCACGGGCTGGAGCGGCGCGATGACGGACACCTCCGGCAACTCCCGCGCGCGCCGGCACTCGATGGCGTGCTCGCCTCGGCGCGGGCACTGGCCGCCAAGTACCCCGGCGCCCGCATCGAGGACAAGGGCATTGGCCTGGCCTTGCACTGGCGTGGCGCGCCCGCCGCCGAGGAACCGCTGCACGAGTTCGCCACGTCCGCGCTGATCGACCTGCCCGGCTACCACCTGCAACCGGGCAATCGCGTCATCGAGCTTCGACCCGATGGCGCGAACAAGGGCGCCGCGGTCCTCGACCTGCTGGCGTTGCCGCCGTTCCACGGTCGTCGTCCGGTATTCGTCGGCGACGATCTCACCGACGAGCATGGCTTTGCCGCGGTCAACTGCCATGGCGGCTTCGGCATCCTGGTCGGTGCGCGCCAGCCCAGCGCGGCGCGCTATGGATTGCACGACCCGGCCGCGGTGCGCGCCTGGCTGGAGGACTCCATTGCCTAGTCCAGCGCCTGGTTCTTCGCCCCAACTCCACCCCGGAGCAGGAATGACTTCAGTCGCAGACCTCCAGACCAGCCTCGATCTGGGCATCATCGGCAACGGCAGCATCGCCGCCCTCATCGACGCCCGGGCGCGCATTGTCTGGGGCTGCGTTCCCGCATTCGACGGCGACCCCACCTTCTGCGCCCTGCTCTCGCCGCGGCAGCACGAGGGCGGCGACTACGCCATCGAACTGGAGGACTTCGCTTCCTCGGAGCAGGAATACCTGATCAACACCGCGGTGATCCGCACCGTCCTGCGCGACACCCAGGGCGGCGCCATCGAGATCATCGACTTCGCGCCACGCTGGCACCAGAACGAACGCTTCTATCGACCGGTGATGCTGCTGCGGCACGTGCGCCCGTTGTCGGGCCTGCCGCGCATCCGCATCCGCCTGCGCCCGCTCGCCGACTACGGTGCCAGCAAGCCCGAAACGACCTGGGGCAGCAACCATATCCGCTACCTGATCCCCGACTTCACCCTTCGGCTGACCAGCGACGTGCCGGTGCGCCTGATCCGCGACAGCCTGCCGTTCGTGCTCGATCGCGACCTGCACCTGGTGCTGGGTCCCGACGAAACGCTGACCCAGCCGGTGGCGACTTTCGTGCGCCAGTCCGAGGAGAAGACCATCGCCTACTGGCGCGACTGGGTGCGTTATCTGTCGATCCCGCTGGAATGGCAGGACCCGGTGATCCGCAGCGCGATCACGCTGAAGCTGTGCCAGTACGAGGAGACCGGTGCCATCGTGGCGGCGATGACCACCTCGATTCCCGAGGCGGCCAACACCGTGCGCAACTGGGACTACCGCTATTGCTGGCTGCGCGACTCGGCATTCGTGGTACGCGCGCTCAACCGCCTCGGCGCCACCCGCAGCATGGAGGACTACCTGCGCTACGTGGCCAATGTCGCTGCAAACGATGGCGCGCTGCAGCCGTTGTATGGCATCGGCTTCGAGCGCGAACTGGCCGAGTCGGAAGTGGCGTCCCTGGCCGGCTATCGCGGCATGGGACCGGTGCGCCGCGGCAACCTGGCCTGGCTGCAGGCCCAGCACGATGTGTACGGCAGCGTCGTGCTGGCGGCGACGCAACTGTTCTTCGACCAGCGCCTGACGCGCGTGGGCGATGCGGCCATCTTCGCCCGCATCGAACCGCTGGGCGAGCTGGCGTACAAGCTGCACGACCAGCCCGATGCGGGTCTGTGGGAGTTCCGCGGGCGCGCCGAAGTTCATACGTACTCCAGCGTCATGTGCTGGGCCGCATGCGATCGCCTGGCCAGGATCGCGGTGCACCTGAACCTGGCACCGCAGTGCAAATTCTGGCGCCAGCGTGCGGACGAAATGCATGCGCGAATCATCGAGCATGCCTACAACACCGAGCTGGGCCATTTCGTCGAAGCTCTCGACGGTAACCGCCTGGATGCGTCGCTGCTCCTCCTGGCCGACCTGGGCTTCATCAAGGCCGACGATCCGCGCTTCGTGCGCACGGTGGAGGCGATCGGCAAGGGCCTGCGCCGTGGTGATGCCCTGTTCCGCTACGTCGCGCCTGACGACTTCGGTTCGCCCGAGACCAGCTTCACCATCTGCACCTTCTGGTACATCGATGCGCTGGCCTCGATCGGTCGCCACGAGGAAGCGCGATCACTGTTCGAGCGCATCCTGGCGCGGCGCAACCCGCTCGGCCTGCTGTCGGAAGACCTGGAATTCGGCGGCGGCGAGGCGTGGGGCAACTTCCCGCAAACCTACTCGCACGTCGGCCTGATCAACGCGGCGATGCGATTGTCGAGACCCTGGCAGGATGCGGCATGACCGGGGGCAGGCCGGGAGCCATTCGATGAGCCGGCTGGTCGTCGTCTCCAATCGCGTTGCCCTGCCCGGCGTGGACAGCGCAGGCGGACTGGCGGTGGCGCTGCAGTCCGCGCTGGAAGAGACCGGCGGGATGTGGTTCGGCTGGAGCGGCAAGATCGACGCCGAGCAGTCCGGCAAGACCCACGAAGTCGAGCACGGCAACATCCGTTACGTCACCGTCGACCTGTCCAAGCGCGACCATGACGACTACTACAACGGCTTCGCCAACCGCACGCTGTGGCCACTGCTGCATTTCCGCGTCGACCTGGTCGACTACAGCCGTGCCACTTACGCCGCCTACCGCCGGGTCAACGCGCTGTTCGCCGAGAAGCTGGCGCCGCTGCTGCGCGACGACGACCTGGTCTGGGTGCACGACTACCACCTGATCCCGATGGCCAAGCTGCTGCGCGAACTCGGCGTTCGCTGCAGGCTGGGCTTCTTCCTGCACGTGCCGATGCCGTCGTCAGACCTGCTGGCAGCCCTTCCGCAGCACCAGCGCCTGTTCGAGGGGCTGTCGTCGTACGACCTGATCGGATTCCAGACAGGCCGCGACCTGGAGCGCTTCCAGGACTACGTGCGCCTGTTCGGCCGCGGCCGCGTGATCGAGAACGGCGTCCTCGAGACCGAGCGCGGACGCCGACTGCGCGCCGGCGCGTTCCCGATCAGCATCGACACCGGGTACATCGCCAGCCAGGCCGCGGTCGCCGTGAACAAGCCGGCCGTGCGACGTTTGGCCGCGAGCCTGTCCGGGCGGGCGCTGGCGATCGGGGTCGATCGTCTCGACTACTCGAAAGGCCTGCCGGAACGCTTCCGTGCCTTTGGCCGCTTCCTCAAGCGCCACCCCGAACACCGTGGCAAGCTGACCTACCTGCAGATCGCCCCGGTGTCGCGCGGCGAGGTCGTCGAGTACCAGCAGCTGCGCAGCGAGCTGGAGCAGCTGGCCGGCCACATCAACGGTGCCCATGCCGAGCCGGACTGGACACCGGTGCGTTACGTCAACCGCAACTATCCGCACGCGTCACTGACGGGGTTCTACCGCACCGCCCGGGTCGGGCTGGTCACGCCGTTGCGCGACGGCATGAACCTTGTCGCCAAGGAGTTCGTCGCCGCGCAGAACCCCGAGGATCCCGGCGTGCTGGTGCTGTCGACCTTCGCCGGCGCCGCGCGCGAACTCGACACGGCTTTGCTGGTGAACCCCTACGATCTCGACGGCGTCGCCGATGCGATTGCCTCTGCGGTGGCGATGCCGCTGGACGAACGCCGCGAGCGCTGGCAATCGATGATGACACTGCTCAAGGCACACGACATCACGGCGTGGCGGCGCGGTTACCTGAAGGCATTGCGCGAGGATTGAACGTATCTGTGAGGATGGCGCGGGGACGCCGCGCCATCCTTGCCGCCATCACGGGACCTGTGTCACGGGGCGGCGCCCTGGAAGTTGACCTCGGCAACGGCCTTGATCAGGTCCGGCCCGGGGAAATCGGCGAGGACGAAGCCGACGTAGGCCGGGCGTTCTTTCCTGATGAAGTCCCGGGCGAGGATGTTGGTGCCTTCGAAGGCGATGGTGCAGCGACGCGGCAGGCAGCTCACTCGCGGGAAGTCCGGATAGACCGACAGGTTGCCCTTGCGCGCGATGCGTCCGGTGGACAGGCGGTTCGCATTGGTCTTCGCCGAGACATGGCCGCTGGCGACGAAATAGGGGAACGAGCCCCCGGAGGCCGACAGGTAGTTGATCGAAGCAGGCGCCTGCGTCGAACTGGCCGTCGATCTGGCGAAGTGATCCTTGACCCGCTGCCACTTCCTATAAACGTCCCAGTTGCTGCTGACGCTGAACTCGTCCTGGATGTCGAAGCTTCCATAGCCCAGGCCGAAGCTCCTGCCCGCACGGAAGTCGACCAGGAATACCAGCTTGCCCCTGAGCTCGGAAAGCCGGGTGCGCATGCCGCTGCCAGGCACGGCAATGATCCTGCGGTAATTGTCGAAGTAGGCGGCAAATGTGTCTTCGAAACTGCGGGTGGTGTTCTCCGGCTTGTGCTCTTCCTTGACCCGCATGAACACCGTCTCGCTCGGGTTCGCCTGCAGGAACGCCTGGATCTCGTTGAGTGCGTCGCCGAAGAACTTCCGCTGGAACACCGGGCCGTGATGCAGTGCGAACACGTTGTCGATGTGGCGCAACCGCAGATCGAGGACACGGACACCGCCGTTGAGCTGCTGGGTGACCGAGAGCGTCTGGTTGGCGGCGATGTGCCCGCCATGCAGGGCCGCCGAACCGTGGGTGCCGGGCAGACTCAGCGACCGGATCGTGCGATCGCCGTCGATGCCCGCCATCCATGCCCCCATCGCCGGCAGATCGCTGGTTTCATGGCGATAGGCGCCGTCCTCGTGAGCACCCGCCTGTGCGGCCAGGGTGAGGAGGAAAAGCGCCAGAAGGCTCCGGCACAGTCCGGGCCCGCGCTGGCCCGGCTTCGACACGCGTGACTTCAACACACTTGAATTCAACACACCTGACTTCAACAGAAGTGCTTTCGCAATCCTTGCGTTCATGATCATCCTTGCCGCGTTGGAGGAACCCGCAGTCTAGGCAGCCGCAATCAACTCACCAACGGAATCTTCGCCACGTCGGCATCAGGCATTGCCGTGCGATCACACGCGCGCGGTCGGTTGCAGTATCTCGACCCAGTAGCCGTCGGGGTCCTTGATGAAGGCGATGTCCTTCATGCGACCGTCGGTCAGGCGTTTCTGGAAGGCCACGCCCAGTTGCTCGAAGCGCGCGCAGGCCGCTTCGACATCCGGCACCGACACGCAGATATGACCGAAGCCGCGCGGTTCGCTGTTGCCGTCGTGGTAGGCGAAGCCGGCGTCGTCCTCGGTGCCGTGGTTGTGGGTCAGCTCGAGCACGCCGCGCTGGCTCAGCAGCCACTGGCCGCGTGACGGCTCCTCGGCGGGGATCTGCGACGGATCATCGACGAGCACGAGGAAGTACAGGCTGAACTTCGCCTCGGCGAAGTCACGCCTGCGCACCAGGGTGAAGCCGAGCACGCGCGTGTAGAAATCCAGTGAGCGCGTGATGTCCTTGACACGGAGCATCGTGTGGTTGAACACGAACTGTTCGGTGGCGGCATCGCGCATGGCGCTGACGCCGGGGATGGCATTGAGCTCGTCTTGCAGGGACATCGTTGGACTCGTCATGCGGGGGGATGCAGATTCTAGTCCGGCTGGAATGAGTCCACGATCAATGCGTCCCATCCGGGCCAGGATCGGCCGGCACCGCATCGCGCTGCAGCGACAGCAGTGCCAGCAGCGCCGCGAGTGCGACGTAGGCGCCGGCGAACTGCCACGACAACACGCGGGGCAAGCCCTGCAGCGACCACGGCCAGTAGATGCCGCCCTGCGGATGCACCGAGTGGATCAGGCCGAACAGCGTCAGCGCCGCACCCGCCAGCAGGAATGCGCTGGCACGCAGCAGGCGCCCGTCCACCATCGCCACGACGGCCGAGGTCCAGATCATCGCGGTGATGATGAAGCCGTTGCCGAGGGTGATGATCACCGCCATTTCCGGCAAACCGTGGCCGTCACCGGTCGTCATCAGCCGGGCGAAATTCTCCGGCGCGATCCATGCCGGGTTGCCGACCTTGATCGCCAGCATGTATGCCACCGACGGCAGGAAGCCCAGCACCATCGCGGTGGCGTGGCGCCGTGGCGTGGCCTGGAACGCCTGCGTGGTGATGTCCAGCGCGACGTAGACGATGATCGGCGCGAGCACGGCCAGCGGCAGCCACTGCACCAGTCCCGAGACCAGCCCGAGCATGCCGCCCAGGCCGATGAACAATCCGGTCAGCAGCGTGTAGCCGGTGCGCGCGCCCATGTGCTTGTACGCGGGCTGGCCGATGTAGGGCGTGGTCTGCGCGACGCCGCCGCAGAAGCCGGCGACCAGGGTCGAGAAGGCCTCGGCCAGGAGGATGTCGCGGGTGCGGTAATCGTCGCCGGCGGCGCGCGCGCTTTCACTGACATTGATGCCGCCGACCACCATCAGCAGGCCGAACGGCAACAGCAACGGCAGGTACGGCACCGTCGACGGCAGGCCTTCGAGGAAGCCCAGCGTCGGCCACGGCAGCACCAGACGCAGCGGCGTCGGCTCAGGCCAGTGGAAGCCCGGCGCCAGGCCGGCCGCACCCAGCGAGTAGTACAGGACCGTGCCGAACACGAACGCGACGAACACGCCAGGCAGACGCACGGGCAAACGACCCTTGGCGATCAGCACGTACAGCAACAGGCCCAGCGTGACGAAGCCGACCACGGGCGAACGCAGCGCCTCCACCAGCGGCAGGAAGCCCATCAGCACCAGCGCGATGCCGGCGATCGAACCGAGCAGGCCCGCGCGCGGAATCAACCGTGTGACCGCGTCGCCGGCGAATGACAGAATGAACTTGAGCAGGCCCATCACCACCAGCGAGGCCATGCCCAGCTGCCAGGTGGCGATCGCCGCGGCGTGCTCGTCCATGCCCTGCTGCTTGAAGGCGACAAAGGCCGGGCCGAGGACCAGCAGCGCCATGCCGATGCTGGTCGGTGCATCCAGGCCGAGCGGCATCGCGGTGACGTCGTCGCGGCCGGTCCGTGCCGCCAGCCTGCGGCCCATCACGGTGTAGATGAGATTGCCCACCAGCACGCCGAACGCGGTGCCCGGGAACATCCGCGCGAACACGACCTCGGCGGGGAAGCCGAAGATGCCGATCAGCGCAGCAGCGATGAACCCCAGGATCGAGAGGTTGTCGACGACCAGGCCGAAGAATCCGTTGAGGTCGCCTGCGACGAACCAGCGGCGGGGCGTTGCGTGCGAGGTGGCCAAGGCGGTGGCTCCAGTGGATCACGGTGGGATGGCAGTGGTCCGGGCATCGTAGCCGAGCGGCAGGCCCGGCTGGCATGACCATTTGTTGTGGCGTGCTATCGCGCCGTTCGCCCCGGACTCAGAACGAAACGTCCACCGCCTGCCGCGCCCACAGCACCGATTCGTGCCCGCTCGCGCGCTTCCACGCCAGCCTGATCGCCTCGATGTCGTTGCGCCGCGCCGCGCCGTCCTCGTGCAGCAGCACCAGAACCTTGCAGCGCTGGCGCACCAGTCGACCTTGATCCTTGAATCGCCACTGCCCGTAGCCATCGAGCACGGTCAGCCCATCGGGAAAGCGCGGCGTGACTTCGCGATCGAGGAAGGCGCGCCACTTGGCTTCATCGACGGTGTCGCTGCCATCCTCGTTGCCTACGGCGAAGTACAGCTCGCTGCGAACCCAGCCTGCGGCTTGCGCCGGACGCGCGGCGTCGCCCTGCATCGCGGCGGTGGTGTCCCTGCTGTCCACCGCCGCGCAGCCCGACAGCCACAGCGCCGTGGCGACCATCGCCACGTGCAGTCCACCATGTGCCAGCCGGACCGTCATGGCAGGAACCGTGGGGCGTGTGGGTGGCCTGCTTCAATCGACATCCAGCCATCCCCGGTAGTGCACGACCAGGCCAACCCACGGCAGCCTGGCGGCCACGTCGAAACGGTAGCGGTGGTCGCGCTCGTACTCGCGCGCGGTCACGCCGGCGAACCAGCGCAGCGGCAACGGCACGCCGAGCGCGCTGACCTTGGCGACATGCCAGACCACGGCAGGGCCCGCGCCGGGCAACTGCTCGACATCGAGGCGGAAGGCGAAGCGCAGCAGGCCCAGGCGTTCGCGCAGCAGGGAATCGCGGGCCCACAGGCGCGAACGCATCGCCTTGCCGGCGAACACGCGTGCCCAACGCTCGCCTTTGGCGTCGGCATCGATTTCGACCTTGATCGTGCCGCGCCCTGGCGCCGGCAAGCGCGCGGCCCAGGCACACAGCCGCGACAACAACCCGCCGCCGCGGTCGACTTCGACCTTGCCGTGGTAACGCCTGCAGCCGCTGCGATCGTGCAGCGCGCGCAGCGTCGGCGGCAACTGGTCGAACCGCGCCGCAAGAAGTTGTCGGTACAACGACTGCGACGCGACGGTGTTCATTGTCCTGGCTCGATCCAGATCAGGGAGGCCATGCGCCCACCGCGCTGGTCGCGGCGATGGGAGAAGAAGCGGTCCGGTTCGGCGATCGTACACAGACCGCCGCCGTGAATCCGGCTGGCGTCGATGCCGGCGGCCTCGAGCCGGCGCCGCGCGAGGGCATACAGGTCCACCCGCCAGTGATGCGGACGGGTGCTGGTGAAGGCGCTGCCGGCGCTCCAGTCGCGCGAAACGAAGGCGTCGTAGACCTCTTCGCCGATCTCATAGTGTTGCGGGCCGGCCGCGGGACCCAGCCAGGCATGCAGCCGCTGCGGCGGCGACCGCATGGCCGCAACGGTGTTCTCGAGGACGCCCCCGACCAGGCCGCGCCACCCCGCATGCGTCGCGCCGACTTCACTGCCGTCGTCGGCGCAGAACAGCACCGGCATGCAGTCGGCGGTGAGGATGGCCAGGACGGTGCCTGGCGCGGAGGTGACCGCGGCGTCTGCTTCGCGCTCGTTTCCTTCTGGCTCCGGCGCGTCGAACCGAACCACGTCGACCCCGTGCACCTGACGCAACCAGCAGGGTTCCGCCGGAAACCCCGCCGCCGCGCGCAGCAGCGCGCGATTGCGAAGCACCGCGTCGGGCTCATCGCCGGCGCGCAGTCCCAGGTTCAGATGATCGAACGGTGCATTCGATACCCCGAGTCCGTGCCGCAGCGTGGTGAAGGCCCGCACCGATGCCGGCAGCGGCCATTGCGCTTCCAGCCAGGGGGCCGACACCCTCAGCGCTCCCGCTCGGCCGCGGCGACGGTGTCGTCGTGCAGCGCGCGAACCAGTCCGCGCAGGTCGTCGGGCACCGGCGCGGTGCAGCGCACCGGCTCGCCGGTGACCGGATGCGAGAACTCCAGGGTCTCGGCGTGCAGCGCCTGGCGCTTGAAACCGCGCAGCGTCGCGATCAACGCCTCGGTCGCACCCTTGGGCAGCTTCAGCGGACCGCCGTATAGCGGGTCGCCGACGATGGGGTGCTTGAGGTGCGCCATGTGCACGCGGATCTGATGGGTGCGACCGGTTTCCAGGCGGCACTCCAGCAGCGTATGCGCGCGGAACCGCTCGCGCAGGCGGAAATGGGTGACCGCATCGCGGCCGTCTTCGCGCACGGCCATGCGGATGCGGTCGCGGGGGTGGCGGTCGATCGGCGCGTCGGCGGTGCCGCCCGACACCAGCGAACCCAGCACCACGGCCAGGTACTGGCGGTGGACCTCGCGCGAGGACAGCTGCTCGATCAGCGCGGTATGCGCCGGCAGGGTGCGCGCGACCACCATGACGCCGGAAGTGTCCTTGTCGAGGCGATGGACGATGCCGGCCCTGGGCAGGGTGTTGAGCGAGGGGTCGCGGTGCAGCAGGGCGTTGACCAGGGTGCCGGCCGGATTGCCGGCGCCGGGGTGGACGACCAGGCCGGCCGGCTTGTTGATGACGATGACGTGCTCGTCCTCGAAAAGGACGTCGAGGGCGATGTCCTCCGGCTCGGAATGGGTCTGGACCTCGAGGGCGGCATTGAGGGTGACCGCCTCGCCACCCCGGACCGGATCGCGTGGGCGGACCTCGCGGCCGTCCAGGCGGGCGTCGCCGGACTTGATCCAGGACGCCAGCCGGGAGCGGGAGAAATCGGGGAAAAGCTCGGCCAGGACCGCGTCGAAGCGGCGCCCGGCGGCGCTGTCCGGGACGGTGGCATGCAGGGGCGTGGCGGGGATGGTCATCGGAGGGGAAGGATTCAGGGCTGCCGCGCAGGGGCTGCTATTATCCGACCTTCGTACCTTCGGCGCCCGTGTATCTGCCATGACCCTACGCTCTGCCCCTTCGCGCCTGCTGGCGCTGCTGCTGATCGTCGCTTTTGCTGGAGTGGGCTGTAGCAAGTTCAAGGACAAGGACGCCGATGAGGGCGTGCCGGTCGAGCAGCTCTACGAGAAAGCCCACAAGTCGATGACCAACGGCAGCTGGTCGGCGGCCGAGACCACGTTCAAGCGCCTGGTCGCCCAGTACCCGTACGGCCCCTACACCGAGCAGGCCCTGGTGGAGACCGCCTACGCCCAGTACAAGTCGGGCAAGCACGATGACGCGATCAGCAGCATCGACCGCTTCATCCGCACCTACCCGACGCACAAGAACATCGCGTACATGTACTACCTGCGCGGCCTGTCGAACTCCAGCCGCGACACGGTGTTCCTGCAGCAGGTCTGGACGCTCGACGCCAGCCGCCGCGACCTGGCCACGCCGCTGCAGGCGTTCAACGACTTCTCGATCGTCGCCGACCGCTACCCGAACAGCCGCTACGCCGACGATGCGCGCAGCCGCATGCGCGGCCTGCGCGACATGTTCGCCCGCCACGAGCTCGACACGGCCCTGTACTACCTGCGTCGCACCGCCTACGTGGGCGCGATCGACCGCGCCAAGTACCTGCTCGAGACCTACCCGCAGAGCCAGTACCAGAACGACGCCGTCGCCACCCTGGCCGCGGCCTACGAGGGTCTGGGCAACCAGGCGCTGGCCGCCGACGCCAAGCGCGTGCTGCAGCAGAACGAACCCAACCACCCGTATCTGACCGGCAAGTGGCCCAACTACCCGAGCAACCTGCGCAAGCTCAACCCGTTCGCGGGCGAGAAGTCGGCGCTGGACAACGACTGACCGGGTCGCCGGCACTGCACGCGAAAACGCCGCCTCCGGGCGGCGTTTTTGTTTGCGTCGGCGTCGTCGTCATCCCCGCGAAGGCGGGGATCCATGGACGTTCATCCCCGATAGCCGTTGCTGATCGGATAGCGCCGCTCGCGCCCGAACGCACGCCGCGACACCTTCGGCCCCGGCGCCGACTGGTGCCGCTTCCACTCGCTGATACGCACCAGGCGCAGCACGCGCTCGACCGTCGCCTTGTCGAACCCGGCCGCGACGATCTCGTCATACGACTGCTCCTGGTCGACGTAGCGCAGCAGGATGGCGTCGAGCACGTCGTAGGGCGGCAGCGAATCCTGGTCCTTCTGGTTCTCGCGCAGTTCCGCCGACGGCGGCCGGTCGATCACTTCCTGCGGGATCACGCGATCGCCGACGGTGTTGCGCCAGCGCGCGAGCGCGAACACCTCCGACTTGTACAGGTCCTTGAGCGGCGCGTAACCACCGCACATGTCGCCATAGATCGTCGCGTAGCCGACCGCGTACTCGCTCTTGTTGCCGGTGGTCAGCAGCAGCCCGCCGAACTTGTTGCTCATCGCCATCAGCAGCGCGCCGCGGGTGCGCGACTGCAGATTCTCTTCGGTGGTGTCGACCGGGAGATCGCCGAAGTGCTCGGCCAATGCATCGAGGTAGCCCTGGAACGGCTTTTCGATCGGCAACGTCAGCAGGCGCACGCCCTGGGTCCTGCACTGCTCTTCGGCCAGGTCGTTGGAGAGTTCGGCGGTGTAGCGCGACGGCATGCGCACGGCGGTGACGTTGCCGGCGCCAATGGCATCGACGGCGATGGCCAGCACCAGCGACGAATCGATGCCGCCTGACAGCCCCAGCCAAACCTTTTCGAAGCCGTTCTTGCGGCAATAGTCGCGGGTGCCACGCACGACCGCGCGCCAGGCCAGCGCGTCGCGGCTTTCATCGCCGTCCTCCATCCACTCCACCGCGGTGAAGCGGCGCGAGTCCGCATCGAAATCCACCACCAGCCACTGGTCGGTGAAGGCCGCGGCGGCCGGGTGCACGGTGCCATCGCCATCGGCGACGACCGAGCCACCGTCGAACACCAGCGCATCCTGGCCACCGACGACGTTGAGGTAGACCAGGCCGACGCCGGTCTCCTGCACGCGCTGCGCCAGCAGGTGGTCGCGCTCGGCATGCTTGTCGCGCTCGAACGGCGAGGCATTGGGTACCAGCACCAGTTCCGCGCCACCGGCAACGGTGCTGGCCAGCGGTTCGGGGAACCACAGGTCCTCGCAGATGATCAGGCCGACCTGGACGCCGTCGACATCGAACACGCAGTCCTCGCGGTCGGGGTCGACATCGAAGTAACGGCGCTCGTCGAAGACCGCGTAGTTGGGTAGTTCACGCTTGCGGTAGGTATGCGAGACGTGGCCGTCGCGCAGCACGCTGGCGGCGTTGTAGACCACGCTTCCCGCGGCCTGCGGCCAGCCGACGACGGCGACGATGCCCTGGGTGGACGCGGCGATGCGGTTGATGGCGGCCTCGCAGTCGGCGAGGAACCCCGGGCGCAGCAACAGGTCTTCCGGCGGGTAACCACTGAGTGCCAGTTCCGGAAACAGCACCACATCGGCGCCGTACTCATCGCGCGCCTGCGAGATCATTGCGGCGATACGTTCGGCATTCTGGTGTACCGCACCGACCGGGAAGTCGAACTGGGCCAGGGCGAGGCGAAGCGGATTGGACATCGTGGGCTCCATCGAGCTGCACCTTCGTGCGCTCGCCCATTGTCCAACATCCGGGTCAGGCGTACATCGTCGCGGGGTGATTACGGGCGCAGGATGCTGGCCGGCAGCATGGGCGAGTCCAGGTAGGCGCGTGCGAAAGCCCTTGCCGCGGTGGACGAGACATGGTGGCTGTCCCAATAGAGGGCGTAGCCGTCCTTCATCACCGGGCAAGTCCCGCCATCACAAAGAAAATCTGCCGGATCCACGAGCGTCACGTTCTGATATCGCGCAGCGAGCCCCTTCAGCAGTGCACGGGCCCTGGCGCTCGAACGATCGAACTCTTCCCGCGATGCGGCACAGGCCTCCAGCCGATGCAGGGAGATGCACTTGGCCGAGTTGTCGCGGATCTGCGGCGAAGGCAGGAAGATCAGGACCCTCCGCGCGTGCCTGGATGCCACCTGGACGGAGCGCTCGAGCCCGTCGGCGATCGCCACCGACTCAGCCCGGCTGAAGCGGTCGTCCGGAACCTCGGGGAAGTAGCTGACCCATCGTCCGTTCATGATGATGGTATCCAGCTGGCGTCCAGCGACGTGCTCCAGCACGAGCTCATTGAGCCTTCTGCATTGCTTGAACTGGGTCGGGAACCGACCGTCCACGTGGGAGTAGCCATCCACCGGCGGACAGGAATCGAGCGTAAAGCCGACTGCTGAAACCCCAAGGCGATTCGCCAGCTCCCAGGCGAATGGCTGCCAGGCCAGTGCATGCGAGTCTCCCCAGATCACGACTTGCGGGGGCTTGCCCGGATCCGAGTAGCAGGGCTTCGCCGGTAACTGGCGAATCTCCATGCCGAATCCGAAATGGCAGTTCGCGATGTTTGTCGGGTAGTCCGTGCTAGCTACAACTGCCGGGTCCGCCGTCGCCGCCGGCAGCTGGTACTTCAAACCAAACGCAAGCACGATCAGCGCCGCGGAGATCGCGGCACTGCCACCTATTGCGCGCACTCCATGGAATGGTCCTTTGCGCACCGGGCCTTCGACGAAGCGGTAACTCGCCCAAGCCAATGTGGTGGCTACGCCGCATAGTCCCAGGCGAACAACCAGTGAAGAATCCTGCACCGATAGCAGCGAATCGAAGGCCAGCAGCGGCCAATGCCACAGGTACAGCGAGTAGGAAATCAGCCCGAAGAACACCATCGCACGGGATCGCAGCAGTGCACCCGCTCGCCCGATATCCGTCGAGTCGTGCAGCGCCAGGATCAGCAACGCTGCACCCGCGACCGCGGGCAGTGCGCCCAGGCCGGGAAAGTGCGGCACGGGAGACATGAACAACGAAGCGACCATCACCGTGAGCCCGGACGTTGCGAGCAGTGACGGGACCCGACCTCGCAGCGTTGCCGTCGGCCGGGTGGCAATCAGGCACCCTACCGCGAGTTCCCAGAATCGCGCGGGCATCAAGTAGAAAGCGCGCTCGGGATCGCTTGCCAACCAGAACTCGGCCACCAGCAGCGATGCCCCGATGCACAGGATGGTCATCGAAGCCAGCCGGCGCGGACTCCACCGCAGGCACGCGATCATCAGCAGCGGCCACACCAGGTAGAACTGCTCCTCTACCGCCAGCGACCACAGGTGCAACAACGGCAACCCGTCGGCAGGCAAGCCGAAGTAGCCGCCACTGTTGTAGAGGAAATGGAAGTTGGCGATGAACGCCAGCGACGCCATGCCCGAATCGAGGACGTCGGCCTTCTCCTGCACCGACAGCAGCACCATCGCGGCGGCAACGGTCGAGGCTGTCACCAGCCACAGCACCGGAAGGATTCGACGTGCCCTGCGTGCATAGAACTGGACCAGGCTGATCGATCCACGTTCGTGCTCACGCAGCAGCAGCGCAGTGATCAGGTAGCCGGAGATGACGAAGAAGATATCGACGCCGACGAATCCGCCGGCGAGCCCTTCGATGCCCGCGTGGTACAGCACCACGGCAACGACAGCGATGGCACGCATGCCATCGATCTCTGGTCGATAGGTGATCCCCGAAGACATTGCCCGTTGCGTTCCCCAACGCTGTCGCAACCACACAATACCGCAGCACCTGGCGGCGGATACAGGAACGGCCCGCGGCCCCGGATGGAATCCATCCGAACCCGCGGGCCGTGCAGTTGCGAAAATCAGCCCTTCAGGCGCTTGGCAATCGCGGCACCCAGGTCGCCCGGCGACTTCACCGTCGTGACGCCGGCCTTTTCCATCGCCGCGAACTTGCCTTCGGCCGTGCCCTGGCCGCCCGAGGCGATCGCACCGGCGTGGCCCATGCGCTTGCCCTTCGGTGCGGAGGCGCCGGCGATGAAGCCCACGACCGGCTTGGTCACGTACTTGCTGATGAACTCGGCCGCTTCTTCCTCGGCCGAACCGCCGATCTCGCCGACCATGATGATGCCCTCGGTCTGCGGGTCTTCCTGGAACAGCTTCAGCGCGTCGATGAAGTTGGTGCCGTTGATCGGGTCGCCGCCGATGCCGATGCAGGTCGACTGGCCCAGGCCCACGTCGGTGGTCTGCTTGACCGCTTCATAGGTCAGCGTGCCCGAACGCGAGACGATGCCGATCTTGCCCGGCATGTGGATGTGGCCCGGCATGATGCCGATCTTGCACTCGCCCGGGGTGATGACGCCCGGGCAGTTCGGGCCGACCAGCACGACGTCCTCGAAACCCTTGAGGGTGTTCTTGACGCGCAGCATGTCGAGCACCGGGATGCCTTCGGTGATGCAGACGATGACCTTGATGCCGGCATCGGCCGCTTCCAGGATCGCGTCGGCCGCGAACGGCGGCGGCACGTAGATGACCGAAGCGTCGGCGCCGGTTGCATTGACGGCGTCACGCACGGTGTTGAAGACCGGCAGGCCCAGGTGCTGCGTGCCGCCCTTGCCCGGGGTCACGCCACCGACGACCTTGGTGCCGTAATCGAGCATCTGCTCGGCGTGGAAGGTGCCCTGCGAGCCGGTGAAGCCCTGGACGATCACCTTGGTGTTCTTGTTGATCAAAACGGACATGTCTGTGGCCCCTTACTTGCCAGCGACGGCGGCAACCGCCTTCTTCGCGCCATCGTTGATGTCGTCGGCCGGGGTAATGGCCAGACCCGAGTTCTTCAGAATTTCCTTGCCGGCTTCGACGTTGGTGCCCTCGAGGCGCACGATCACCGGAACCTTGACGTCGACTTCCTTGACCGCGGCGATGATGCCCTCGGCGATCATGTCGCAGCGGACGATGCCGCCGAAGATGTTGACGAAGATCGCCTTGACCTTGTCCGAGGACAGGATCAGCTTGAACGCTTCGGTCACGCGCTCCTTGGTTGCGCCGCCGCCGACGTCGAGGAAGTTGGCCGGCGAACCGCCGTTGAGCGAGATCACGTCCATGGTCGCCATCGCCAGGCCGGCGCCGTTGACCATGCAGCCGATGTTGCCGTCCATGGTGACGTAGTTGAGGTCATGCTGGCTGGCCAGCACCTCGGTCTCGTCTTCCTGGCGGATGTCGCGCATCGCGGCCAGGTCCTTGTGGCGGAACGTGGCGTTGTCGTCGCTGTTGATCTTGCCGTCGAGCACGGCGAGGTCACCGTTGGTGAGGATCGCCAGCGGGTTGAGCTCAACCAGCGCCAGGTCCTTCTCGTTGAACAGCTTGAACAGGCCCAGCATGATCTTGGTCAGCTGGCCGACCTGCTTGGCGTTCAGGCCCAGGGCGAAGCCGAGCTCGCGGCACTCGTAGGGCTGCAGGCCCTGCACGTAGTTCACGTGCAGCGTCTTGATCGCGTCCGGGTTCTCCTCGGCGACCTTCTCGATCTCCACGCCACCCTCGGCGGATGCGATGAAGGTGATCGTCTGGGTCGAACGGTCGACCAGGACCGACAGGTACAGCTCGTTGGCGATGTCGGTGCCCTCGGAGATCAGCACCGAGTCGATCGGCAGGGCGACGCCGGCGGACTGGTAGGTCTCCATCCGGGTGCCGAGCATGGCCTGGGCGTACTGCTTGACCTCGTCATAGGACTTGGCGAGCTTGACGCCGCCAGCCTTGCCGCGGCCACCGGCGTGGATCTGCGCCTTGACCACCCACAGGTCGCCAGGGATGGCCTTGGCCGCCGCGACGGCCTCGTCAGGGGTGCGCGCAACGCGCCCGGCCGGAACAGCGATGCCGTAGTCGGCAAACAGCTGCTTTGCCTGATATTCGTGAAAATTCATGCGTCACCGAGGGGAGTGAAAAGAATCCCCGCGGTCCGGCACGGCCGAGCGCGAGGGGGCCGTATTGTCGCCGATCGGGGCGGTTCGGGCAAAACCGCCGCGTCGCCTCCTTGCCCGCCTTCGCTCCAAGCCCTCCTCCCGCAGTCGGGGAGCGGCTAACCGCCACATCTGGCAACAATGTCCCGCCGCCCCCCATACTCGCGGCCACCACCCGCCCCACCCGGACCGCCGCTTGCCGCTAGCACTTGCCCCGATCGATGCCGCCGATGCCGATCGCGCGCTGCGCCGCGAGCTCTATTTCTTCACCCTGTACCGGCTGCTCGAAGCGGCCCTGCTGGTGTTTTTCCTGTTCGGCCCGGCCACCGAACTGGTCGAGCCGCTGCGCCATGCCCTGGGCGCGCGCTCGGTAGCGCTGGCCTATCTGTTCATCGCCGCACTGCTGTTTGCGTTCGGCAAGCGTGGCGAGCTGCGCAGCCAGACCCTGACCGGCATCGCGGCGGACCTGTTCTTCGGCTTGCTGGCGATGCACACCATGCCCACCGCGGGCACCGGCATCGCGCTGATGCTGCTGTTCAACGTCGGCGCGGCCGCACTGCTGCTGCCACCACGCTACGGCCTCGGCGCCGCCGCAGTGGCGGTGGCCGGCCTGTTTGGCGAGTTCGCCTGGAGCGCGCTGGACGTGACGGTCGATCGCCGCACGTTGGCCGAACCGATGATGTTCGGCATCGGTTACATGGCCATCGCCACCCTGACCAGCATCCTCGGCCGGCAGATGCGCGACAGCTACGACCTGGCCGAGCGCCGCGGTGCCGAAGCCGCGCACCTGGGCGAGATCAACGAGCTGATCATCCGTCGCCTGCGCACCGGCGTCCTGCTGGTCGACCGCGGCGACTGCATACGCCTGGCCAACGAGGCGGCGATGCTGCTGCTCGGCGACGCCGGCGAGAGCACCGACCTGCACGGCCGCCGCAGCCTGGCCGTGGCAGCGCCGGAACTGGCGCGCCGCCTGCAGCGCTGGCGCAGCGACGGCAGCAACAACGACAGTCCGGTGCAGCTTGCGCCGGACCTGCCCGAGGTCGTGCCGCGCTTCACCCGCCTGCTTGCCGGCAGCGACCAGGTGCTGGTCTTCCTCGATGACACCTCGCTGCTGTCGCGCCATGCCGAGTCGATGACCCTGGCCACGCTGGGGCGCTTCTCGGCCAGCCTGGCCCACGAGATCCGCAACCCGTTGGCCGCGATCAATTACGCGGTGCAACTGCTGGAGGAGTCCGACGACATCCCGACCGCAGAGCGGCGGCTGCTGGAGATCATCCGTCAGCAGGGCGTGCGCATGAACGGCATCGTCGAGAACGTGCTGGGCATGGCCCGGCGCGAACCGGCCAAGCCGGAGCACGTCGAGCTGGTCGGCTTCGCCCGCATGTTCGTCGAGGAGTACCTGGAGAGCCACCCGCTCGACCACGACACCCTTCGCACCGGCGGCAAGGTCGCGCGCCTGCCGGTGATGATCGACCCGCGCCAGCTGCACCAGGTGCTGACCGTGCTGGTGCACAACGCCCTGACCTACGGGCGGATGCCGGGCGAACCGGCGCGCGTGTCGGTCCATGTCTTTGCCGACGAGGCCGGCACCCCCTCGATCGACGTACTCGATCGCGGCCCGGGCATTCCGGAGTCGGTTGCGTCGCGCCTGTTCCGGCCGTTCTTCACCACCTCCAGCCATGGCACCGGCCTGGGCCTCTACATCGCCCGGGAACTTTGCCGGGCCAACCAGGCGACCCTGGACTACGTCGCGATGCCCGGCGGCGGGGGCTGCTTCCGGATCCGGCTGGTCGGCAGCCATACCTTGTTGTCTGCCTGACCCGGCGGGACGGCCGGTCAACGCCACGCATCGTTGCCGCCGGCCTGCCGTGTGACCTGAACGCACGAAGCGCGTCACTTCCGCTTGGCTCTTCACGCGGCCTTAAGTTATCGTGGCGCACGGAGGGGACGATGGCCGAAACACGTAGTGCACTGGTGGTTGACGACGAACGCGATATTCGCGAGCTGCTCGTCATGACATTGGGGAGGATGGGATTGCGTTGCGATACCGCCTCCACCATCGGGGAGGCACGCAGCCAGCTGTCCCGCAATCGCTATGACCTCTGCCTGACCGACATGCGCCTGCCGGACGGTTCGGGCATGGACCTGGTCGCAGAGATCAGCCAGAAGCACCCCGAGACCCCGGTCGCCATGATCACCGCCTTCGGCAATGTCGAAGCGGCGGTCGAGGCGCTGAAGGCCGGTGCGTTCGACTTTGTCGCCAAACCCGTCGACCTGGCGGTGCTGCGCGACCTGGTCCGCCATGCCCTGGACCTCCACGAGAGCCGTCGCAGCGCGCCGCCGGCCGACGCCGTCGCCGCCCGCCTGTACGGCCAGTCGCCGGCCATGACCACCCTGCGCCAGACCATCGCCAAGGTGGCGCGCAGCCAGGCGCCGGTCTATATCGTCGGCGAGTCGGGCGTGGGCAAGGAGCTGGTCGCCCGCACCATCCACGCCGAAGGCGGTCGCGCCAGCGGCCCGTTCGTTCCGGTCAATTGCGGCGCGATCCCGGCCGAGTTGATGGAGAGCGAGTTCTTCGGCCACAAGAAGGGCAGCTTCACCGGCGCCCACGCCGACAAGCCGGGCCTGTTCCAGAGCGCCGACGGCGGCACGCTGTTCCTGGACGAGATCGCCGAACTGCCGCTGTCGATGCAGGTCAAGCTGCTGCGCGCGATCCAGGAAAAGTCGATCCGCCCGGTCGGCGCCAACAGCGAAGTACCGGTCGACGTGCGCATCCTGTCGGCCACCCACAAGGACCTGGGCGCGCTCGTCACCGACGGCCGCTTCCGCCAGGACCTTTACTACCGCATCAACGTCATCGAACTGCGCGTGCCGCCGCTGCGCGAGCGCCAGGATGACCTGTCCGGCCTGGTCGCAATGGTGCTCAAGCGCCTGGCCACGGCGCAGTCGCGCCCGGTGCCTGCGATCAGCGACGACGCCCTCGAGGTGCTGCGCAGCTATTCCTTCCCGGGCAACGTGCGCGAACTGGAGAACATCCTCGAGCGCGCGCTGGCCCTGGCCGAGGACGAGATCCTTACTGCCGACGACCTGCGCCTGCCGCAGGCAGCGCAGGCGCAGAACCCGGTATTCCCGGGCGCGAGCCCCGCCGCCACCGCCTCGCCGCCGTCACCGGCCCCGATTGCCGTACCCGGGCAGCCGATGATGGCGATCGACCCGCGCACGCTCAATCCACGCGACACAGCCAGCAGCCCGCTCCCCTCCTACATAGAGGAGATCGAGCGCGCGGCGATCCAGCAGGCACTGCAGGAAAACCGCTACAACAAGACGCGCACCGCAGCGGCGCTGGGCATCACGTTCCGGGCGCTGCGGTACAAGCTGAAGAAGCTGGGGATCGATTGATCCCGCACCGGTGCGCGAGCACCGGCATTGATCGCGCAGTACAGGTGCCGCCGCTGGCGCGATTTCGCGCGGACATCCGGCATGACCCATCAAGTCGACTTGCGCGGAATGCACTTCGGGCCGCCTGTCCGGGCCGCATGGCCAACCAAACTACCCCGTCCCTTGCGCTCGCGGCAGTGACGCAACTCGTCACTTTTTCCCAATCCAGTGACGAAACGCGTCACCCCACCTGGGGCTAGAACTGACCCTAATCGTGATATCGCGAGCAGATCGGATTACTCAGCGCTGAATAGCTACCTTGGCACGGCTTATGCGTGTACTTTTCCAGCACGTGCGGTGAGCACGGCTGCCCGAGGACCGGAACGCCGGCCCACAGGCACGTGAAGTAACAAAAAACACTCCTAGGGGAATCACATGAAGAACAATCAGCAAGGCTTCACCCTGATCGAACTGATGATCGTCGTGGCGATCATCGCCATCCTGGCCGCGATCGCGCTGCCGGCTTACCAGGACTACGTCGCTCGTAGCCAGGTGTCGGAAGCGATGAGCCTGGCTTCGGGCGCCAAGACCGCCGTGGCCGAGCAGTACGCCAACGTCGGCTCCTTCGCCTCGATCACCAATGCCACCGCCGGCCTGGCCGTTGCTGGCTCGATCAAGGGCGACTACGTCTCCCAGGTCACCGTCGCCGGTGGCGTCGTCACCGCCACGATGGGCGGCAAGGCCAGCAAGAAGCTCGTCCCGGGCACGCTCGTCATGTCGCCGAGCGACCAGGGCGGCAGCATCTCCTGGACCTGCACCAACAGCACCGTCAACAACAAGTACCTGCCGAGCAGCTGCCGCTAAGCGGTTGCCCGCAGTCTGTTGTTACAAAGGGCCGCCTTGTGCGGCCCTTTGTTTTTTCGCAGATCGCAACGACATGAATTCCCGCCTGCGCTTCACGCTCCTTTCAATGGTCATGCTGCTTGCCTGCCTGGCTGTCTATTGGCCGGGACTCCATGGAGGGTTCATCTTCGATGACTTCCCGAACCTGGTAGCGGACCAGGACTGGAAGCTCACCGAAATGACCATGGCCCAGTGGCGCCGTGCCGTGGGACATGGTTTGTCCAGCGCCTCGGGGCGACCGCTGGCCATGGCCACGTTTGCGCTGAACCACTACTTCACCGGCCTGGATCCGTTCTGGCTGAAGCTGACCAATCTGGCCTTCCACCTTTGCAACGGCATGCTGGTGGTCGCGCTTTGCCGCCTGTTGCTTGCACAACTTTGCAAGCCGACAGGCGCCTCCCAGGCGACCACCGCGTCGACGCTCATTCCCTGGGTGCTGTCGGCCGCCTGGCTGCTGCATCCGTTGCAGGTCTCCAGCGTCCTTTACGTGGTGCAGCGGATGGAGATCGCCGCGACCACGTTCGTCCTGCTTGCGGTGTTGGCCTATCTGCGCGGCCGCACCCTCCAGATCGCGGGAAACCGGGCATGGCCATGGCTCGCGGCCGCGGCCGCGTCGACAGTCGTTGGTTGCGCCTTCAAGGAATCGGCGCTGCTCGTACCAGGCTTCGCGCTGCTGCTCGAGATATGCTTCCTGAAATTCGAGGGACGCGACGGGAATCGCTCGCGGATCTGGGTCTGGGCATACGCCGCAGGCGTTTCGATAGCGGTGGCCGCGTTTGTACTGTTCGCAGTGCCGCACTGGGCCTCGCCGGAGGCGTACGCGCAACGCGACTTCACCGTCGGCCAGCGCCTGCTCACGCAGATTCCGGTGCTTGCCACGTACCTCGGCCAGATTTTCTACCCGACTCCCGACCGGCTCTGGTTCTACTACGACAACTTTCCGATTTCGACGGGGCTTTTCGCGCCGCCGGCAACCGCCTGGTCTGCGATGCTGCTGGCCGGACTGGCGATCGTGGCAATTGCCAGTCGACGCCGCTGGCCCATGGTTGGATTCGGACTGGGGTGGTTCCTGGTGGCGCACGGCCTCACGAGCAATATTCCCGCGCTGGAACTGGCATTCGAGCACCGCAACTACCTGGCGTTGCTGGGAGTCCTGCTGGCCCTGGTGCAGCCCTTGTCGTGGGCGACCACCCGGCTCAGCCCCGGCGTTCGCCAGGTCGTCGTCGCCATGCCGCTGATCGCGCTTGCTTTCCTCTGCTCGCTCCAGGTCATGGCCTGGGGCAACCCGCAGCGCCTCCCGCTGGAGCTGGCGACTCGCAACGCCGACTCGCCGCGTGCTTCGTACTACCTCGGCGAAGCCCTGCTCAGGAGCGCAGGCAACGATCCTCAAACGCCGCAATGGTCGATGGCGCGACGCGAGTTTGAGCATGTCGCCGACATCAGCAGGACCAATGCCATGGGCGAACAGGCGTTGCTGATCATGGACGGGCGCAGTCAGCGACCAATTTCCCCCGAACTCTGGTCCCAACTACGACGTAAGCTGACACTGCGGTCAGATGCCGGCCCGGACACCCTGAGCGCAACACACGCGCTGGTGAACTGCAGCATCGTCGGACAGTGCACTTGGAATGAGTCCGAGTTGCAGGCGACGCTCAACGCGCTTCTGTCCCGCTACCCGACCAGTGCACCGGTGCACGCGATCTACGGAAACTACGCGCAGAACGTGCTGCATGATCCAGATTTCGCAATCAGACTGCTTCGATTTGCAACATCTCGCGAACCGCGCAACAGCCAATACATCGCCAATCTGACAAAGGTCCTGCTGGATTCCGGCTCCCCCGCCAACCGCCGCGAAGGGCTGGCGCTCAAGGCGCGACTGGAATCGATGAACGGTGATGGACACCTGACTACTGAGCTGGCCGAGATCTCGCGCATTCTCGCTGCACCTCCAGCCAGCGCCCCTGACAATGGCCGCCTCTGAGCTTCCCTCGTCGCCGATGACACCGCGCTGGTTTGATTCCACCCGTGCAGTCGTTGCTGCATCGATCGCGCTCGTTGCATTGGCTGCAGTTGTATTCCTGCCCGCGCTGCAGGGCGGCTTTCTTTTCGACGACTTCGCCAATCTGCCGGCGCTGGGGCGTTATGGTCCGATCGCGGATTGGCCGAGCCTCCTGCGTTACGCAACTTCCGGCATCGCTGACCCGACCGGTCGCCCCGTGTCGACCCTGAGCTTCCTCATCGATGCCAGCAACTGGCCGGCGGACCCGTATCCGTTCAAGCGGACCAACCTGCTCGTCCACCTGCTCAATGGTGTCCTGCTGGCGGGCGTGTTGTTGCAGTCCGGGCGCCGCGTCCAACTCGGAGAGGCACACGCCCGCGCCGCCGCACTGCTTGGCGCGGCGCTGTGGTGCCTGCATCCGCTCTGGGTATCGACCGTCGCATACGTGATCCAGCGCCATGCGATGCTGCCGGTCACCTTCGTGCTGATCGGGATCGCGCTGTGGTATCGCGCCAACGATGCCTTCAGCGCCGGCTTCCACCGCAAGGGCTCGCTGCTGGCATTGGTCTCGGTGATGGGCTGCGGACTGCTCGCCGGCTTGAGCAAGGCCAATGGCTTCCTTCTGCCCGCGCTGCTGCTCGTACTGCAGGTCACGGTGCTGGACCGCCCGGCGAACCAGCGGAACTCGCAGCTGCCTGCACCCGCGCGGCTGGGGCTGCTGTGGTTGCCAACGGCAGCGATCGTTCTGTGGTTGACCTGGATCGGCATCTGGCACTGGGGCGACACGTTTGGACGGCCCTGGACCGTCGGCCAGCGACTGCTGACCGAACCGCGCGCGCTGTGCGATTACGTCTGGCTCCTGCTCAGGCCGGTTGTCCATTCGCGCGGCCTGTTCGCCGACGATTTTGCCGTCTCCACGAGCCTTTGGAGTCCGTCGAGCTCCCTGCCGGCGCTCGTCGCGGTCCTGGCCTGTGCCGCAACCGCCTGGCGGTACCGCAAGCGGACGCCCGCCGTCGCCGCCGGCATCCTGTTCTTCCTCTGCGGCCACCTGGTGGAGAGCACCTCCTATCCTCTGGAGTTGTACTTCGAGCATCGCAACTACCTGCCCGCGCTGTTCCTGGGATGGCCTCTGGGCATTTGGTTGACCGCGCCTGGCAAGTGGCTTGCCGGGCGAAGCGCAACGGCGATCGTCCTGCTCGGCACGATTGCCCTGATAACCCACTCGCGCGCTTCGCTATGGGGTGACCCGCAGCGATTGGGCATGTCGTGGGCGGAGCACTTCCCTGCATCTGCTCGGGCACAGGCGTATGCGGCTGCATTGGAGCTGGACAATGGCCATCCCGAAAAGGCGGTTGCCCGACTGCGTCCACGTCTGGACACGACCGAGGTCCAGTACGCGTTGAATCTCATCGATGCCGAATGTGCCGTTGGCTCGGTGCGCCCGGCGACGTTGACGGCAGCCGAAAGCACCATTGAACGGACCGGTGTCGGCAAGGACCTGGTGCACCACTGGTTACGCGACAAGCTCGAAGCACCCGCACCTGCGTGCGATGGCCTGGACGGCGCCTACGAGCGCCTCGTGGCCGCAGCCCGGCGCCACCCGGCCCCGGAGCCAATGGAGTCGAACAGGCTCAGCCAGCTGTCCGGATTGCTGGCATTGCATCGGGGTCATTGCCGCAATTCGCTGGATTCCTTCAACGACGGCCTGCGTTTCGAACGGCATGCAGCACAGGTCTTTGGACAAGCTGGAATGCTGGCGACCCATTGCGGCGCGGCAACAGCCCTGCCGCACATCGTGCGGTACCGCATGCGGCCCCTTCGGGACGATACGGCGGGCAAACCGGGCATGCCGCGCATCCATCAGTGGGTTCTGCTGCGTCAGCATTACTGGGAAGACGAGCTCAACCGCCTGGAGTCGCTGCTGCGGTCAGAAGTGGCCGACAGCCGAGAAGCGGCCCCGATGGGTCATGTCCCCCAGCAGTAAGTGACCCTCCGGGTCCAAATGTTCGCGCGACTTGGGGCCGCCGTCCGGCCGAAAACGGGTTCTCTACCGTTGGCTCCCGCTGAGCCACCGTTCGTCTGTCGAAATGTGACATCGTTCCGGAACCTATAGTTGGCATGGAACTTGAGTCTGCTTCTGTGTGTGGACGTCGAATCTCCAGGAGGAAGCATGTACTCGGATCGTGGTTTTACGCTGATCGAACTCATGATCGTGGTTGCGATCATCGCTATCCTCGCTGCAATCGCCCTGCCGGCATACCAGGACTACGTGACGCGCGCCCAGGTCGCGGAAGGCTTCGGCCTTGCCACTGGCGCCAAGCTCGCCGTCGCTCTCTACTACGGCGACAGAGGGGAATATCCGGCTGACAACGCGCAAGCAGGCATGGCGGCCCCGGCCTCGATCAGCGGACGCCACGTGCAGTCCGTGACCGTCGACAACACCGGGCAGATCGAAGTGCGCTTCAGCAGCAATGCCAACGCCAAGATCCAATCGGCAGTCCTCACGCTCCAGGCACAGAACAACGATGGCAGCCTGAGCTGGCGGTGCGGCGGACTGGAGGCAAAGTACCTTCCCGCCCCCTGCCGCTAGGAGTCGCACGGGGCATCCCGCATCATGTCCTCCCCGGACACGTCCCGGCTCGCCCGCTCTACCTGAAATGACCGAAGACATTACCGGCAGCAAGCGCGCGACCGTGCTCATGGTCAGCACCTCGTACCCGGCCGACAGCGGCGACTGGCGAGGGCTCTTCATCCGGCAGATGACCCTGGCGCTGGCGCGGCGGAACGACATCCAACTGCGGCTCTGGTCGCCACCGGGTGAAACCCCCGCCAACGCAAGCTACGTTGCTACCGAGGACGAAGCGCATTGGCTGGCCTCGCTGATGGCGGCTGGCGGCATTGCCCACCTGGTCCGCACAGGCGGCATGCGCGGACTGGCCGCGCCACTGCGCCTGCTCTCGATGTTGCGGCGTCTATACCAGCGCGAAACCGGCACGCGTCTCTACCATGTCAACTGGCTCCAGAACGCCCTGACCCTGCCGCGCAACGACACGCCCTTGCTCGTTACGGTGCTGGGCACGGACATGCAGCTGCTCAAGCTTCCCGGCATGACATCCCTGCTGCGAAGGGCATTCCGGGGTCGCCGCGTAGCGATCTGCCCGAATGCCGACTGGATGCACGACGACCTGGTCCGCCGGTTCGGCGACATCGCCGAGGTGGAAGTGGTCCCGTTCGGTATCGATCCGGGCTGGTTCGAGATCGATCGATCCACGCGCGTGGAGGTGCCCGCCAAATGGCTTTGCGTGTCGCGGCTGACCCGCGGAAAGTTGGGCACGCTGCTCGACTGGGGCGCTCCCTACTTCTCGGGACGTCAACGCGAACTGCATCTTTTCGGTCCGATGCAGCAGGAGATGGCCCTGCCGGACTGGGTCCACTACCACGGCCCGGCCACGCCGGCGTCGCTGTGCGCGGAGTGGTTCCCGCAGGCGTGCGGCCTGATTTCCATGAGCCAGCACGCCGAGGGCAGGCCCCAGGTGATGCTGGAAGCGATGGCCGCCGGACTGCCCATCGTCGCATCGCGCATCGCGGCCCATGAGGATCTACTGGACCACCGTGAAACTGGCCTGCTGTGTGGCGATCTGGCCGAACTAGGGGACGCGCTCGCCCTCCTCGACGATCCGGCAGCCAACGTGCAAGTGGGTCAACGCGCCCGGGCCTGGGCGCAGGAACGGATCGGCACGTGGGACGACTGCGCGGAACGTTACGCCGTCATGTACCGGCGACTGGGCGCGATGTCGCCCTGACAGTCGTCGACGCGACCAACGGCGGAATCAGCGTTCGCGCGGCGCGAAAGGCGCGAACAACAGGCCCAGGACGACGTCGACGAACAACATGCTGACGCGGCCGACGATGGCCATCAGGGCCACCGAATCGCCCGGGAAATCCTTGGCAAGCCAAGCAAAGACCAGCTCACGGACGCCAAGTCCGGATGGCGTGATCAGCGAAACATAACCGGCGAACCAGGCCAGCATGTAGTACGCACACAACTGTGCGCCGCCTGCCGCGCCGAGTGTCGGGTACGAAGCGCCATACAACAGCCACGCCCCGTAGTAGAGGACCCAGCTGGCAGCGAACAGCGTGAATATCCTGAAGCGGACGGCAACCGGCGCCTGGGCGAGGCCTTCGGCGGCGAGCAGCTTGTCGCTCAATGCCGCCGGCAGGCGCGAAATCCACCCGGTCACGGCCGGCCGGGAGACCAGCAACCACCCGCCCCAGTACGCGACCAGGCCCGCGGCAAGCGAGAGCAGGCCCCATCCGGCTCCCCGGGAAAATCCAAGCACCAGCCACGAGGACCACAAAGCGAAGAATATGGCGAACAGCATGTGGCTGACATTGGCGCGAACCCAGTCGCCCAATGATCCGGCCGACCTGGCGGCAATCCATTGGTAACCGATCCCCCAGACCCGGCCCGGGAGGTGTTTGAGCAATTGCGCGGTGAAATGCAGATGCGCCAGCTGGCGGTGCGGCAGGCCCCTGATGCCGAACACCCCCGCCATCGCGACAAAGGCCTCGAAGACCAGGATGCTCGATGCGATCGACACGACGGTACCCAGCAGCAGCAGCCAGACGCTGATCTGGTTGCTTCGTGCCGCCAACCCGGGCCAGGCGCGTGCCAGCAGCAGCAACACCCAGACCAGTGCCGCCAGCGTCACGATGGCGGCGACGACACGCCATGCGGTGCGCAGGTTGCGCGAAAGTACAGGCTTGCGATCGCTGTCCGACATGTCGCGCAGTCGGCTTACTGCTCGTTCGCGGATCGATCGTGAGGTTCGGGCTTCCACAGCAGCCAGATGAACCCCGGGAACATGCCCCTGAGATTGGCGTAGAGGAAATGGGCGATGCGCGCCTTGGCCGTGCCGCCGAGCATGTACGCCGCACCGTATCGGTCGGGCTGCAGGAGCACCTTGCCGGTGTAGTCGTCGACCCGGAATGCAGAGGCCAGCTTCAGCAGTTCCCGGTAGCCCAGGTGCCGCTCGTAGTACGCATCGCCCTTGCCGAGCAGGCGGACATAGCGATCTGCCATCGGCGCGGGCAACCACGACAGGAACGGCAGCTTGTGGTGCCGCTCCATCAGCGCCCAGCGGTTGGTCGCGGCGAAATAACAGACGCCGCCCGGACGCAGGACCCGGTGGATCTGCTTCATCAGCTGATTGGGATCCGGAACATGCTCGTAGACCTGCGAGCAGATCACCACATCGAACGTCTCATCGGCGAAGCTGAGCTGCATCGCGTCGTCCACCTGGAAGCGGACATTGCTGGCGGCGCACCGCTCCTGAGCGAGCGCAATGGCATCCTGGTCGATGTCGACGCCCATCACCGACGCTACGTGCCCGGCCAGGAATTCGTCGATGAACCCCGTCGAGCAACCCAGGTTCAAGACGGCGGCCGCGGCAAGCCTGTCGCCAATCGCCTCCTGCAGGATCGCCTGCATGGTAGCGGCCTTGCGCTGGCGCCCCTGCGCGGAATGCATCTGCTCGTTTCCGCGCGAATAGTCGTACTGGTAGCCACGATCGGTCGTCACTACGGGCAGATCCTCTTCTTGTCGACGCACGCGTTGCAGACTCACGGCTTGATGGCCACCAGGCGGTAGCCCGAGGTCAGCGCGGGCCAGTTCGGCAACCACCTTCCGCCCAGCCATGCGCCCACGTTGACGATGGGCACCAGCGCCAGCAGCAGCGGCGCAGCGACCAGCCAGGCACTGCGACGAAGCCAGGCTTCATGGACCGACCCCGCCAGCGCGATGCACATCAGCAGTCCGGACGATTCCAGCGAGCCGCTGCTGTGCCTGACCCATTCCAGCTGCAAACCGGCTTGCTCGATATCGCGCCGGAGTCCGTGCACGGTCAGTCGCTGGTAGTCGTGCGGCGCATCGTGCACGGGATAGAGGAACGGCACGGAAACCAGCAGGCGGCCGCCGCTCCGCAAGACGCGCTGACACTCCTGCAAGGCTTCGCGCGGGCAGCGCAGATGCTCGAAAACATCCAACAACAGCACCGTGTCGATCGAGGCGTCGGAAAGAGGCAACTGGGCGGCGTCGGCGAGGATGTCCGGCCGGGCGCCATACAGCGCCACGCCCGTGGCCGGGTAATCAAGCCCGATGTAGCGGGTGCCCGGCGGCAGGTGTCGGCTCGCCCAGCGATCGGCGCATCCTATGTCGAGCACATCGCCATTGGCACGGCTGAAAAAGTCCGGTGCCGATTGCAGGTCGGCGGGCACCAGCCACTGGGGATGCAGTGGCGTGCTGCGCAAACGCCGAAGGAACGACCGGGCTCGCGCAGCCAGCACTGCCATTACTTGTTTCCGCGGCTGTAGGACAGCGACGTGATCTGTTCGGAAATGAGACCGATCAGGAAAATGATCACCGCCGCACTGAACAACAAGGCGCTCATGTTCGTGAAGCGGCCCTGGGTCGCATAGGTCCAGCCGTAGTAACCCGACCCGATGAGGAAGAATGCCAATCCGGCTGGCGCGAACAACTTGAGCGGCGAGTACAAGGTCGCGATCTTGAAGATGATCAGCAGGAAGCGGACTCCATCCTTCAGGGGACGGATATGGCTTCCGTTGCCCACTCTCTTTGCCACCGGAATCTGCACGTAGGCCACCGGGTAGGCGCTTCGGAAGAAGGCCATGGTGCTGGTGGTGGGGTAACTGAATCCGTTGGGCAGCAGGTGCAGGAACTCGCGGAACCTGTCGGCTCGCGCCGCGCGAAAACCGGACGTCAGATCCAGGATGGAGTGCCCGGTCATCCAGCTCGCCAGCCGGTTGTACAGACCGTTGGCCAGTCCACGATGGAAGTTGGCCTGGCCCGAGCCATCGCGCGCGCCCACGACCATGTCGAAGCCCTCGGCGAGCTTGTCCAGCAACTGCCCGATGTGGGCCGCGCTGTGCTGTCCGTCGGCATCCATGAACACGATCACGTCGCCGGTGGCCGCCCGCGCGCCGCGCTTGATCGCTGCGCCGTTACCCATCGAGTAGGGCGAGGAAAGCACCCTCGCACCGTGCCCGGTCGCCACCGCGGCGGTTTCGTCGCTGGACCCATCGTCGACCACGATGATCTCGGCCTCGGGCCATTGCTCCCGCAGCGCGGGCAGTGTCCTGGCCAGGCCTTCGGCTTCGTTCTTTGCAGGTAGTACTACAGAAACGCGCATCCCCTCCCCCTTTGTCACAGAGTAGGCGATCGGGGCTCCCCCAGGAAGGTGCAGGCGTCCCTGTTTTATTAATGGGGGCCGGGTCGTGGAACTGCACAAACGTGCGCGCGGTCCGCTCCCCAGGCAACAGGATTGCGGTACAGTCCGGTCGGGGAATCACAGGGGGCTCCATGAGCACCGTTGCCACTGCCAATCTGGTGGGGATCACCGGCATTGCCCGGCGCCTTGTGCTGGACGGGGCACTGGACGATGCAGTCGCCCGCCAGGCCCTGGCGACAGCCAGCAGCCTGAAGCAGCCGATCGCCGGTTACCTCGCGGAGAAGCGACTGGTGACGGCCGCCCAGCTCGCTGCCGCCAATTCGATCGAATTCGGCGTGCCGATCCTGGATGCCACTGCATTCGACCCGGCGCAGTCGGCCATAAAGGTGGTCAGTGAGGCGCTGGTCCGCAAGCATTCGGTGCTGCCGCTGTTCAAGCGCGGCAACCGCCTCTTCATCGGAATCGCCGACCCGACCAACAACCAGGCGCTGGAAGAGATCAAGTTCCAGACCAACCTGGCGATCGAGCCGATCCTGGTCGACGAAGACCGCATCAAACGCTGTATCGAAACGTGGCTGGAAGCGAGCGACGCCCTGGCCGACAGCGTCGGTGACCAGGATGGCCTGGAGTCGCTGGACGTCACGGCGGGCGATGCCGACCTGGCCAACGAAACTGGCGTCGACGTCAAGACCGACGACACACCGGTAGTGAAGTTCGTCAACAAGGTGCTGGTGGATGCCATCCGCAAGGGCGCCTCCGACATCCATTTCGAGCCCTACGAAACCGAATACCGCGTGCGCCTGCGCATTGACGGCCTGCTCAAGCAGGTCGCCAAGGTGCCGCCCAGCCTGCAGGCCCGCATCGCCGCCCGCGTCAAGGTGATGGCGCAGCTGGACATCGCCGAGAAGCGCGTGCCGCAGGACGGCCGCATCAAGCTCAACATCTCCAAGACCAAGCAGATCGACTTCCGCGTCAGCACCCTGCCGACCCTGTTCGGCGAAAAAGTGGTGATGCGTATCCTCGACGGCAGCGCCGCCAAGCTGGGCATCGACAAGCTCGGCTACGAAGACGACCAGCGCGCCCTCTATGAGCAGGCGCTTGCCAAGCCCTACGGCATGGTGCTGGTCACCGGTCCGACCGGCTCGGGCAAGACCGTGTCGCTGTACACCGGCCTGAACATCCTCAACGACGAGCAGCGCAATATCTCCACGGTCGAGGACCCGGTCGAAATCCGCGTGCCGGGCATCAATCAGGTGCAGATGAACGTCAAGCGCGGCATGACCTTCGCCGCTGCGCTGCGAAGCTTCCTGCGCCAGGACCCGGACGTGATCATGGTCGGCGAAATCCGCGACCTGGAAACGGCCGAGATCGCCATCAAGGCCGCGCAGACCGGCCACATGGTGCTGTCCACCCTGCACACCAACGACGCGCCGCAGACCATCGCCCGCCTCATGAACATGGGCGTGGCGCCGTTCAACATCACCTCCTCGGTCACCCTCGTGATCGCCCAGCGACTGGCGCGCCGTCTGCACGACTGCAAGCGCGAAGTGCATCTGCCCGAGCATGCATTGCTGGCCGAAGGCTTCAAGCCGGAAGAAATTGCGGACGGGATCAAGATCTACGAAGCCGTCGGCTGCCAGGATTGCACCGAAGGCTACAAGGGCCGTACCGGCATCTACCAGGTAATGCCGATGAGCGACGAGATCCAGGCGATCGTGCTCGCCGGCGGAAATGCAATGCAGATTGCGGACGCTGCCCTGCGCTCCGGCATCAACGACTTGCGTCAATCCGCACTTGTGAAAGTGAAGAATGGCGTTACCAGCCTCGCCGAAATCAACCGTGTAACCAAGGACTAAACCATGTCCGCGACTCGCATTGCCACCAAGCCCAACCCCGTGCGCCGCGCCGACGCCATGCCGATTTTCACCTGGCAGGGCACCGACAAGCGCGGCAAGGTGATGAAAGGCGAACAGCAGGCCAAGAACGCCAATGCCCTGCGCGCCGAACTGCGCAAGCAGGGCATCAAGCCCAACGTAGTCAAGCCCAAGGGCAAGCCGCTGTTTGGCGCGGCCGGCAAGCGCATCACCCCACTCGACATCGCCATCTTCAGTCGCCAGATCGCGACGATGATGAAGTCGGGCGTCCCGATCGTCGGTGCGATGGAGATCATCGCCAACGGCAACAAGAATCCGCGGATGACGAAGCTGGTCAACACGGTGCGCTCCGATATCGAAAGCGGCTCTTCGCTGTACGAAGGGCTGTGCAAGCACCCGGTCCAGTTCGACGAACTTTACCGGAACCTGGTCAAGGCCGGTGAATCGGCCGGCGTGCTCGAAACGGTGCTCGACACCGTCGCGACCTACAAGGAAAACCTTGAAGCGCTCAAGGGCAAGATCAAGAAGGCGATGTTCTACCCGGCCATGGTGGTGGCGGTCGCATTGATCGTCAGCTCGATCCTGCTGGTGTTCGTGGTGCCCCAGTTCGAGGAAGTGTTCAAGGGATTCGGCGCGGACCTGCCCGCTTTCACGAAGCTGATCATCTCGGCAAGCGACTTCATGGTTGCCTACTGGTGGCTGGTTTTCGGCGCCATCGCAGGCACGATTGCCAGCTTCATCATGGCCAAGAAGCGCTCCGTGGCGTTCTCGCGGTTCCTCGACCGCATGACCCTCAAGGTCCCGGTCGTCGGCCAGATCATGCACAACTCGGCCATCGCGCGCTTCTCGCGCACGCTGGCAGTGACCTTCAAGGCCGGCGTTCCGCTCGTCGAGGCGCTTGATACCGTCGCAGGGGCCACCGGCAACATCGTCTATGAGGATGCCGTGCACCAGATCAGGGACGACGTCTCGGTCGGGTACCCGGTCAATGTGGCGATGAAACAGGTCAACCTTTTCCCGCACATGGTCACGCAGATGACCGCGATCGGCGAAGAGGCCGGCGCACTCGACACGATGCTCTTCAAGGTCGCCGAGTTCTACGAGCAGGAGGTCAACAACGCCGTCGACGCGCTGGCCAGCCTGCTCGAACCCCTGATCATGGTGTTCCTGGGCGTGATCGTCGGCGGCATGGTCATCGCCATGTACCTGCCGATCTTCAAGCTGGCGGCGGTGGTCTAATCACCACACCGATGCTTTAATTCCGCATGGCATTCCTAGATCAGAACCCCGCCATCGGCTTCCCGCTGGCGGCCGGGCTCGGCCTGTTGGTCGGCAGCTTCCTCAATGTGGTGATCCTGCGCCTGCCCAAGCGGCTGGAGTGGCAGTGGCGCCGCGACAGCCGCGAAGTCCTGGGCGAGCCGGAGACCTACGATCCGCCGCCACCCGGGATCGTGATCGAGCGTTCGCACTGCCCGCACTGCAAGCACCAGCTGGCCTGGTACGAGAACATCCCGGTGTTCAGCTACCTGGCGCTGCGCGGTCGCTGCCGCAACTGCAAGACGCCGATCTCGCCGCAGTACCCGCTGGTCGAGCTGCTGACGATGCTGCTGGTGGTCGCCTGCGTCTGGCGCTTCGGCTTCGGCTGGCAGGGCTTTGGCGCGATCGTCTTCACCTGTTTCCTGATCGTGCTGTCGGGCATCGACCTGCGCACGCAGTTGCTGCCGGACCAGTTGACCCTGCCATTGATGTGGCTGGGCCTGATAGCCGCGTCCGACAACCTCTACTTCCCGGCCAAACCGGCCCTGCTCGGCGCCGTTGCCGGGTATCTGAGCCTGTGGATCGTCTGGTGGCTGTTCAAGCAGATCACCGGCAAGGAAGGCATGGGCCACGGCGATTTCAAGCTGCTGGCTGCAATCGGCGCCTGGACCGGCCTCAAGGGCATCCTGCCGACGATCCTGCTGTCGTCCCTTGTCGGGGCGATCATCGGGTCGATCTGGCTGGCGATGAAGGGCCGCGACCGTGCCACGCCCATTCCGTTCGGCCCCTACCTGGCCGTTGCCGGGTGGATCACCTTCTTCTGGGGCGAGCAGATCGTCGGCACCTACCTGCGGATCTCTGGCCTGCGCTGAGCCCGCGCGGCCCACGACGCGCCCTGCTCCCGCAATCGGGACCGGGGCTTATATGATCCGCGCATGAGCGATTTCATCATCGGCATCACGGGCGGGGTCGCCTCCGGCAAGAGCGTGGTCACGCGCCGCTTCGAAGAACTCGGGGTTCTCGTGGCCGATGCGGACGTGGCCGCCCGCGCTGCGGTGGCGCCCGGATCGGACGGGCTGGCCGAGGTGGTCGCTTCGTTCGGCCGCGACGTCCTGACTGCCGACGGTGGCCTCGACCGCGCGGCCATGCGTCAGCGGGTCTTCGGCGATGACGCGGCGAGGCGGCAGCTGGAGGCGATCATCCATCCTCGCGTTCGCGCCGCACTGAACGCGGCTTGCCTGGCGGCTCCCGGGCCCTATGCGATCGCGGCAATCCCCTTGCTGGCCGAAGGCGGTGGCCGCGAAACCTATCCCTGGCTGGCGCGCATCCTGGTGGTCGACGTGCCGGTAGCGGTGCAGCGCGCGCGATTGATGGCGCGCGACGGGGCCGATGCTGCCCTGGCGGACAGGATGATCGCTGCGCAGGCCACGCGGACCCAGCGGCTCGCCATTGCCGACGATGTGCTGGTCAATGATGGGGCGATGGAGGCACTCGACGCGCCGATCGTGGCGCTGGATCGCAGGTATCGGTTGCTGGCGTCGGTTGGGGGTTAGGGGCGGCGGGTTCGGGTTGGGCTTCCCCGGGTGCGCTTCGCTTACCCGGGCTACCTTTCAGGGCCAGAGGCTGCGGATGGCGGCGATGCCTTGTGCGCCGTGCGTGCGGGCTTCGTCCAGGTCGCCGGGACCCAGGCCGCCGATGGCGTAGATCGGCAGGGATACCTGCTCGCGCAGGGCCGCAAAGGCGTCCCAGCCGATGCCGGCAATCTCCGGGTGGCTAGGTGTCGCCTTCACGCTGCCAAGGACGACGAAGTCGCAGGCCAGGGCCTGCGCCGCGACCAGGTCCTCCAGGCCGTGGCAGGACGCGGCCAGCGGCAACTCCGGCGGGGGTGGACGCTCGCCCTGTGCATGCAGCAGCACGGATGGCAGGTGCAGCCCGACGCCCAGTTCGCGGGCGAGCGCGATATCGGCGTTGACCAGGACTTCGGCCCCCGCGCGGTGGCAAAGCTGCACGGCCTGTCTGGCCAATGACCGCCAGCGTGCGGGATCCAGGCCCGGTGCCCGCAGCTGGACGCGACGGACGCCGGCCGCCAGCGCCGCTTCGAGTTCCAGCAACCATTGCGCGTCGTCGTCGCCGGGCGTTGGCGTCACCAGGTAGTGCGAGGGCTGGAGCAGGGCCGCCACCACCGGGCGATCCGCCGGCGGCATGGCGTAGCTGGCCAGCTTGTGCGGCGGCACCCACACCAGGGCCTGTCCTTCGCGACCGCGAGCCGTGCCGCGCCAGCGGGCGATGATGCGCACGTCCAGGCGCAGGCGCTTGTCGGGATAGACCTGCGGCACCGTGATGAGCGGCGGGCCGAGCTCGACGTCGATTCCGAGTTCTTCGTGGAGCTCGCGCGCAAGCGCGGCCTCGGCCGACTCGCCGGGCTCGTGCTTGCCACCCGGGAATTCCCACAGGCCGGCAAGGTCACGGCCTTCGGTGCGGCGTGCCAGCAGGAAACGCCCGCGGGCATCGCGGATCACACCGGCAACCACTTCAACGATGCGCGTTGGCAGCCTCGCGCTGCTGCTGTCGAGGTGCGTGGAAGCTGCTGGAGGGGGGTGACCGGTCATGGTGTCGGCGCTGTCGGCGCCCTGCCCTCACTCCGACCCCTCTCCCGCACGCGGGAAAGGGGCTTTCGAGCAATGCGACCTGCGGTCAGGCGATCTGCCCATGGCAGTGCTTGTACTTCTTGCCGCTGCCGCAGGGGCAAAGGTCATTGCGGCCGACATTGGCGAAGGCATCGTTGCCACCGGCCATCGCGCGCGCCTGCGCGGCTTCCTCGTCGGCGCCGTAGCCGCCCACGTCGGCGTGCTGGAACTGCATCTGCTGCGCCTGCGCCTCGGCAGCGGCGCGTTCCTGCGCTTCCAGGGCGGCAACCTCGTCTTCGCTGCGGATGCGCACGCGCGCCAGCAGGGTGACGACTTCGCGCTTGACCTTCTCCAGCATCTCGCTGAACAGCTCGAACGCTTCCTTCTTGTACTCCTGCTTGGGCTGCTTCTGCGCGTAACCGCGCAGGTGGATGCCCTGGCGCAGGTAATCCATGCGCGCAAGATGCTCCTTCCAGTTCTGGTCGAGCACGTTGAGCATGATGTGCTTTTCCAGCATGCGCATGGTCTCGGCGCCGAGCTGGGTCTCGCGCTCGGAGAAGTGGCCCAGCACGGCTTCCTGCACGCGCTCCTCGATGGTCTCGGCGTCGAGCTCTTCGCTCTCCTTCGCCATCGCCACCAGCGGCACGGCCACGCCGAAGTCCTGCTCCAGCTCCGCTTCCAGGCCCGGCAGGTCCCACTGTTCGTCGATCGAGTTGAGCGGGACGAAGCGCGCGACGGTGTCGGCGACGACGTCGCTGCGCAGGCCTTCGATGTTCTCTTCGACGTTCTCGGCTTCGAGCAGCTCGTCGCGCTGGGCGTAGATCACCTTGCGCTGGTCGTTGTTGACGTCGTCGAAGTCGAGCAGGTTCTTGCGGATGTCGAAGTTGTGGGCCTCGACCTTGCGCTGCGCGTTGGCGATCTGCTTGGACACCAGCGGGCTTTCGATGATGTCGTCTTCCTTCAGGCCCATGCGCGCCATCACGCGCTGCACCCAGTCGGCCGCGAAGATGCGCATCAGGTTGTCTTCGAGCGACAGGTAGAAGCGGCTCGAACCCGGGTCGCCCTGGCGACCGGCGCGACCGCGCAGCTGGTTGTCGATGCGGCGGCTCTCGTGGCGCTCGGTGCCGACGATATGCAGGCCGCCGGCGGCCTTGACCGCCTCGTGGCGTGCCTGCCACTCGGCCTTCAGGCGCGCCTTGGTGACTTCGTCCAGCTCGCCGCCGCTGCTGGCTTCAAGCAGCGCCACTTCGTTCTCGAGCGAACCGCCCAGGACGATGTCGGTACCGCGGCCGGCCATGTTGGTGGCGATGGTGATCGCACCCGGACGACCGGCCTGCGCCACGATCTGCGCTTCGCGTTCGTGCTGCTTGGCGTTGAGCACTTCGTGGTGGATGCCGGCGTCGCGCAGCTGCTGGCTGAGCATTTCCGACACTTCGATCGACGTGGTGCCGACCAGCACCGGCTGCTTGCGCTCGTTGGCGTCCTTGATCTCGGCCAGCACCGCGCGGTACTTGCCTGCGCGGTTGAGGAACACCGCGTCGGCATGGTCCTTTCGCTGCACCGGCTTGTGGGTCGGGATCACGATCACTTCCAGGCCGTAGATGCTCTGGAACTCGTACGCCTCGGTGTCGGCCGTGCCGGTCATGCCGGACAGCTTGTTGTACATGCGGAACAGGTTCTGGAAGGTGATGCTTGCCAGCGTCTGGTTCTCGCGCTGGACCGGCACGCCTTCCTTCGCCTCGACCGCCTGGTGCAGGCCGTCGGACCAGCGGCGGCCGGCCAGGGTGCGGCCGGTGAACTCGTCGACGATCACCACCTCACCGTCGCGGACGATGTAATCGACGTCGCGCTGGTAGATGGCGTGCGCGCGCATGGCGGCATTGAGGTGGTGGACCACGCCCAGGTTCTGCGCGCCGTACAGCGAGTCGTCCTCGCCGTGCAGGATGCCGGCCTGGCGCAGCAGCGTCTCGGCGTGTTCCTGGCCGGACTCGGACAGGTGCACCTGCTTGCTCTTCTCGTCGACCCAGTAGTCGCCCTCGCCTTCTTCGGTGGTCTGGCGGATCAGGTTCGGAACGAGGCGGTTGACCTTGATGTACAGCTCCGGCGACTCGTCGGCCGGGCCGGAGATGATCAGCGGGGTGCGCGCCTCGTCGATCAGGATCGAGTCGACCTCGTCGACGATCGCGTAGTTCAGGCCGCGCTGGAAACGGTCTTCCTTCGACAGCGCCATGTTGTCGCGCAGGTAGTCGAAGCCGAATTCGTTGTTGGTGCCGTAGGTGATGTCGCTGGCGTAGGCGGCGTGCTTGTCGCTGTGCGGCATGCCCGGGTAGACCACGCCGACCGTCAGGCCCAGCCAGTTGTACACGCGCCCCATCCACGCCGAGTCGCGGCGGGCCAGGTAATCGTTGACCGTGACGACGTGGACGCCCTTGCCTTCCAGGGCATTGAGGTAGACCGGCAGGGTTGCCACCAGGGTCTTGCCTTCACCGGTGCGCATCTCGGCGATCTTGCCCAGGTGCAGGACCATGCCGCCGATCAGCTGGACGTCGTAATGGCGCATGCCCAGGACGCGACGCGAGGCCTCGCGGCAGACCGCGAACGCTTCCGGCAGCAGCTTGTCGAGTGACTCGCCGTCGGCGATGCGCTTCTGGAACTCGCCGGTCTTGGCCTGCAGCTCAGCATCGCTGAGCTTCTCCATCTGCGGCTCGAGGGCGTTGATCTTGAGGACGGAGCGTTGCAGTTGTCGCAGAAGGCGATCGTTGCGACTACCGAAAACGCGGGTAAGCAGGCTGTTGAGCATGTACGGGTCCGGAAAGCGGAACAGGGGAACCAGCAGGCAAGACGCACTCAGAGTGCACGTCCGCCAGCAAGTTCCCCGGAAGGAGGTCGGCTCGAAATGGAATCGGGGCGCCGTGCGCCCCGATCGCATCGAGCCTGAACTGTGGCCAGTCCGATTGTACCGTGGGGGCGAGTGTCGGTGCTTGCAAGGCGACGACTGCCCTTCTCCCGCCAGCGGGAGGGGGGCAAACGTCAACCCTTGATCTGGACCTTCAGCGGCGACTGCTGGCTGAGGAAGTTGCGCGGATTGACCACGCGGCCGTTCTCCCACACCTCGAAGTGCACGTGGGCACCGGTGGAGCGGCCCGTCGAACCGGCCTTGGCGATTTCCTGCCCGGCGCGGACCAGCTCGCCGACCTTGTGGGTCAGGCGCGAATTGTGGGCGTAACGGGTGACATAGCCGTTGCCGTGGTCGACCTCGATCACGTTGCCGTAGCCCGAGCGCACGCCCGAGTAACTGACCACGCCATCGGCCACGGCCAGTACCGGGTCGCCGACGTTGGCCTTGAAGTCCAGGCCCTTGTGGTTGGCGTGACCGCCGTTGAACGGATCGGCGCGACCGCCGAAGCCGGAGGTGATGTAGCTGCCGGCGATCGGCTCGCGGCCCGGGACCGCGTTCATGTCGAGCTGGCGGTTGAACAGCAGCGACTCGAGCACCGAGAGCTGCTCGCCCGAGGCCTGGAACTGCTGGCCCAGGGTTGCCATGCCTTCGTCGAGCTCGGCCTTGGTCATGTCACGGACCGGACCGGCGCCACCGACGCCAACCGGCTTGTCGAAATCGAACTCGCCGTCCTGGAGCTGGCCGATGCGGGTCAGGCGCTCACCGAGGGCGTTGAGGCGGTTGGCCTCTGCCTGCAGCTCGCCCATGCGAGCGGCCAGGGCATTGATCTCGCGCTGGGCATCACGGCGGGTGGCCGCGATCAGCGCTTCCTGGTTGTCGGACTTGCTGCGCAGAATGGCGTTGTCGGCAATGCCGGCGCCTGCACCGATCGCCGCGCCACTGCCCAGAAGCAGGGCGATGGCAAGGGCGGGACGCTGCGCTCCCCAGTAAGCGGCCTGCTGCAACCAATGCGACAGCTGGACGCGGGATTTGTTTACGATGGATGGATAGGTCATGTCTTATGTCTGATTCCAAGCCCAGGTCCCCAAAAAGAGGCCCCTCGACTCCGCTGGCGGCGCTGGATGCGCTGCTGGCCGAGCCCGCTGGTGGTCCAATTCGTCGTGCCTTGTGGCTCGAACAACTGGACCTACGGTTACGCCCACACCTGCCGCCGTCTTTGGCCGCGCATGCGCGGCTGGCCAATTACGAACGAGGCAGGCTCGTGTTTGTCGTCGACGCCCCGGTATGGCGTGCCAAGTTGCGGCTCGCTGCCCCGGAACTGCTCGACGCGGCCCGTTCCGTCGGGCTGGATGCGGCTGAACTGATCGTCAAAACGACAACTCCGACGACTGCCTCCCCACAATCGGATCGGAAAGCCAAACCCATCTCAGCGACTGCACTGCTAGCACTGCAGGCCGCTCTGGCGTCCCTGAAAGATCCGGACTCTGCCGGTTCGTAGGACGCCGCCGAACCTGATCGACCTTTGGCAAACTTGTTGCCGGGGGTCCACCGAGTGGCTGCGGTCGGGGCATGCTAAAGGCCTAACCCTTTGAAATTGTTAAAGGGTTAGAAACATTTTGATAGGATATCGTTAAATAATTGTTAAAGCGTCACGTGATGTTCACGTCTGTGACGCCCTTCCAATTCATGTAACCGTTTGCTGCATCGGGCGACTGGCGCGCCGCGGAAACGATACGGACCACGCTTCAGGCGGTGGCGGGCACGCCGTAGGCGACCGGTGCCGGCGTGGCATCGGTTTCACTGAACGTAACTTCGTCCCAGGCTGAACGCTCGGCGAGCAGCGCGCGGACCAGCTTGTTGTTGAGCGCGTGACCCGACTTGAAGCCGACATAGGTGCCGATGACCGGATGACCGGCCAGGTACAGGTCGCCCACCGCATCGAGGATCTTGTGGCGGACGAACTCGTCGGCGTAGCGCAGGCCGTCGTCGTTGAGGACGCGGAATTCGTCGAGGACGATCGCGTTGTCCATCGAGCCGCCCAGGCCCAGGTTGCGCTCGCGCATGTATTCCAGGTCGCGCATGAAGCCGAACGTGCGGGCGCGGCTGACTTCCTGGATGTAGTTGGCCGTGGAAAAATCCACCACCGCGCGCGACTGCGAGGCCGGGATGGCCGGGTGGTCGAACTGCACGGTGAAGTCCAGGCGGAAGCCGTCGTAGGGCTCGAAACGCGCGACCTTGTCGCCGTCGCGCACTTCCACCGGGCGCTTGATGCGGATGAAACGCTTGGCCGCTTCCTGCTCGGCGATGCCTGCCGACTGCAGCAGGAACACGAACGGACCCGAGGAGCCGTCCATGATCGGCACTTCGGCCGCCGACAGCTCCACATAGATATTGTCGATGCCCAGCCCGGCCAGCGCCGACAGCAGGTGTTCGACGGTCTGGATCTTGGCCGGCCCGCAGCTCAGGCCCGTGCACAGCGTGGTCTCGGTGACCAGCTCCGCGCTGGCAGGCACTTCCACCACCGGGTCGAGATCGACGCGGCGGAACACGATGCCGGTATCGACGGGAGCCGGACGCAGGGTGAGGAAGACCTTCTCACCGCTGTGCAGGCCCACGCCGGTGGCGCGGATCACGTTCTTGAGGGTGCGCTGGCGCAGCATCTGGGCAAACCTGTCGGGGGCAGACCTGTTATGGACTGGGACGCATCCATGCGCGTCCGGGATATGTAAGGCCGCGGGCAGGCAGATGCAAATCGTTCTCGCCTGAACGGCGCGAAAGAATACCACCGGGCAGCCTGAACCTTAATGGAAATCCGTCACTGTCCGGCCTCATGGGCCGGGCAAGATGGCCGGTCGGCCTGCTTTTGCAGGGCCGACCGGCCTAAAGCCCCGTTTGGGAGGCCCAAGGAACCACAGGGACGACGACGGTCTTGCCCTCTCCCTGCTGCCAGGGCGAGGTCCTGCATTCGCCCCTCCCCCTGCGCGCAGGGGGAGGGAAACAAGACTTCTTCAGTCCGCCTGGCGGCGCAGGAACGCCGGGATGTCCAGGTAGCTGCTGTCGCTGCCGAAGTCGGCCACGGCCGGCGACGACGACGGCTCGGCCGAGCGCGCACTGGTGCTGCCGCGCAGGCTGTTGCCGAAGCTCGGACGCACCGGGGCGGCCATGTCTTCCATCGCGCCGAATTCCGGCTGGCCGGTGGTGGCATTGCGCACCAGCGTGATCGGGGCGCGCAGGGCCTCCTTCTCGCTGCCGCGGACCGACTGGCGGGAGACGGCACGGTTGAGGCCGGTGGCGACCACCGTGACCTTGACCTCGTCCTGCATGTCCGGGTCGAGCACGGTGCCGATGACGACGGTCGCATCTTCGGAAGCGAAGTTCTCGATGGTGCGGCCGACTTCGTCGAACTCGGCCATCGTGAAGTCCGGACCGGCGGTGATGTTGACCAGGATGCCGTTGGCGCCGGACAGGTTGACGTCGTCCAGCAGCGGGTTCTGGATCGCCGATTCGGCAGCAGCCTGTGCGCGGTCATCGCCGCGTGCCGAGCCGGTGCCCATCATCGCCAGGCCCATCTCGCTCATCACGGTGCGCACGTCGGCGAAGTCGACGTTGATCAGGCCCGGGCGGACGATCAGGTCGGCGATGCCCTGCACGGCGCCGAGCAGCACGTCGTTGGCGGCGCGGAAGGCCTGGATCATCGTGGCGTTGCGGCCCAGCACGGTGATCAGCTTCTCGTTGGGGATGGTGATCAGCGAATCGCAGTGGTGGCTCAGTTCCTCGATGCCCTTGAGCGCGACCTGCATGCGACGGCGACCCTCGAACGGGAACGGCTTGGTGACCACGGCGACGGTCAGGATGCCCATCTCCTTGGCCAGCTGCGCCACCACCGGCGCGGCGCCGGTACCGGTGCCACCGCCCATGCCGGCAGTGATGAACACCATGTCGGCGCCGGTCAGTGCATCCATGATGCGCTCGCGGTCTTCCAGGGCAGCCTGGCGGCCGACTTCCGGGTTGGCGCCGGCGCCAAGACCCTTGGTCACGTTGCTGCCCAGCTGCAGCTGCAGCTTGGCGCCGCAGTTCTTGATCGCCTGCGCGTCGGTGTTGGCGGTGATGAACTCAACGCCATCGACATTGCCGCTGACCATGTGCGCGACTGCGTTGCCGCCGCCGCCGCCCACGCCAACAACCTTGATCACCGCGTTCGGGGCCATTTTTTCAACCAGTTCGAAATGTGCCATGTCGTCGTCCTCGTTATGTGTTGCTAGTTATGTGTCGTGTTGCTTTCGAAATACTGGGTGCTGCCTGCCGCTCTTCGCCGTCGCCTCGCCTGCCCTCTTGGCCCGGGCTCCCTGCCCGGACCGGGAACCGGCGTGGCATCCGCCGCGTCGATTCCGTGCTCCACAAATGCGTCTTTGTTGCAGTCCTGACCATCATCAGAACTCGCCGCGATACCAGTTCTTGAGCTTGCTGAAGAAGCTGCCGGCGCGACCGGTGGAGATCACCGGGCGACGCGGGTGCTCGATCTGGCTGCCCATCAAAAGAAGACCCACGCCGGTGGCGTGCACCGGGTTGCCGACCACTTCGCCCAGGCCGGTGACGTGCTGCGGGATGCCCACGCGCACCGGCATCTGCAGCATTTCCTCGGCCAGTTCCACCACGCCTTCCATCTTTGCCGCGCCGCCGGTCAGGACCATGCCGGCGCGGACGTGATGCTCGAAGCCGCTGCGGCGCAGTTCGGCCTGGATCATTTCGAAGATTTCCTCGTAGCGCGCCTGCACTGCCTGCGCCAGCGAGGCGCGCGGCATGCGCCGCGGCGGGCGATCACCGACGCTGGGAACCTGGATCGATTCCTCGGCGGTCGCCATCTGCGCCAGCGCACAGGCGTAGCGGACCTTGATCTGCTCGGCCTCCGGCGTCGGCGTGCGCAGCATGTGGGCGATGTCCTCGGTGACCTTGTCACCGGCGATCGGCAGGCTCGCGCTGTGCGCGATCGCGCCACCGACGAACACGGCGATGTCGGTCGTGCCGGCACCGATGTCGACCAGGATCACGCCGAGCTCGCGCTCGTCGGAGGTCAGCACAGCCTGGCTGGACGCCAGCACGCTCAGGACCAGATCGTCGATCTGCAGGCCGCAGCGCTGCACGCACTTGCTGATGTTGGCCGCGGCCGACTGCGCGCACACCACCAGGTGCGCATGCACCTCCAGGCGCACGCCGGTCATGCCGACAGGGTTGCGGATGCCGTCCTGCGAATCGTCGAGCACGTAGTCGCGCGGGATCGCGTGCAGGATCTTCTGGTCGGCGGGGATCGCCACGGCCTTGGCCGCTTCGAGCACGCGGTCGAGATCGCCGTAGGTCACCTCGCCGTCGCGGATCGGCGCGATGCCCTGCGAGTTGCGGCACTGCACGTGGTTGCCGGAGATGGAGGCGTAGACCGAGCGGATCTCGCAGCCAGCCATCAGCTCGGCTTCCTCGATCGCGCGCTGGATCGACTGCACCGTCGACTCGATGTCGACGACGACGCCACGCTTGAGGCCGCGCGATTCGTGCGAGCCGATGCCGATCACCTCGATCGGATTGCCCGGCGAGTACTCGCCGACCAGCGCCACCACTTTCGAGGTGCCGATGTCGAGTCCCACGATCAGCGACTTGTCGCCCTTGCGATTCATACCAGCACGCTCATGATTGTCCTTGCGGTTGCTGCGGCACCGCCGCCGGCGCCGGAACCGGCGCCCACGTCAGTGCAAAACCATTGGTGTAACGAAGATCGGCGCGCTTGAGCACCTGCGCCTGCTGTGCCAGCAGCTGGGGCATCAGGCGGACGAAGCGACCGATGCGTGCGCGTGCCTCGCTGCGACCGACGACGATCCGGGCACCGTTGTCGAGGCCGAGGGTCCAGCTGCCGCGCGGATCGAGCGCGACTTCCTTCACGTCCAGGCCGATCGGCGCGAACTGCGCGCGCGACTCGTTGTAGAGCTCCACCACCTCCGCCACGCGCGTGTGCGGTCCGCCCAATTGCGGCAGACCCGCCGGAACCTCGACGCCCTTGGCCGGGAACAGCTTGCCCTGCTGCGACAGCAGCAGGTCCTTGTCCCAGCGCGCGAACGGGCGGTGCTCGACCACGATCACTTCCAGCACGTCCGGCCAGCGCTTGCGCACCTGCGCATGCTCGACCCACGGCAGCTTCGACACCGCGTCCTGCGCCGACGCCAGGTCGACGGCGAAAAAGCCGCTCTTGGCATACGGCATCAGCGTGCGGCGCAGCAGCGCCTCGTCGACGCGCTCGAACTGGCCGGTCGCGCGCAGCTTCTGCAGCGGCCACTGGCTGGCACCGATCCAGCCGTTGAGCACGGCCACGATCGGCAGCACGACCAGCGCCAGCGCGAGGATCCAGCCAACGAGGCGAAGCATGGCGTTCACGCCAGCGCACCTCCTGCGACCTTGGCCAGGCTCGACTCGAGCACGCGCCAGCACAGTTCATCGAACTCGATGCCGACCTGGCGCGCGGCCTTGGGCACCAGCGAGTGGCTGGTCATGCCGGGCGCGGTGTTCACTTCGAGCAGGTAGAGCGCGCCGGTGGTGCGATCGCGCATGAAGTCGACGCGGCCCCAGCCGTGGCAGCCGGCAGAGACGAAGGCTTCCTGCGCCAGGCGCCGGATCGTATCTTCCTCGGCGCCTTCCAGGCCCGGGCACAGGTACTGCGTGTCGTCGGCGATGTACTTGGCGTGGTAGTCGTACCACTCGCCCTTGGGGACGATGCGGATCGAAGGCAGCGCCACGTGCCGGCCACCGACCAGCAGCATCGGCACGGTCAGTTCCTCGCCGTCGATCAGCTGCTCCATCAGCAGCTCGCCCGGGTAACGGGCGGCATGCTCGACGGCGGCATCGAGGTCGGCGTCGGCGAGCACGCGCGACACGCCGACGCTGGAGCCTTCGCTCGACGGCTTGATGAACACCGGCAGGCCCAGTCCGCGCGCGGCGGCATGCACGTCGGCGCCGGGCGACAGGCGCACGTAGCGCGGCGTCGGCAGGCCTTCGCTCAGCCACACCTGCTTGGTGCGGATCTTGTCCATGGTCAGCGCCGAACCGAGCACGCTGGAACCGGTGTACGGCACGCCGAGCGCTTCGCACAGGCCCTGCAGGACGCCGTCTTCGCCGCCGCCCTTGTTGCCGTGCAGGATGTTGAACACGCGATCGACGCTGCCGGCGCGGATCGCGTCGACCAGGGCCGGGACGCCGTCGACCGCGAACGCGTCGATGCCGCGCGAGCGCAGGGCTTCGAGCACGTTGCGACCGGAGTCGAGCGAAACCTCGCGCTCGGCGCTGGTGCCGCCCATCAGCACGGCGACGCGGCCGAACACGGCGGGATCGCTGACCTGGGCGGGGCCGATCGGGAACTGCGCGCTCACTTCTTCTCTCCGTTGCTGGTTCCGTTGAAGCCGTTGGCTGCGATCTGCTGCGCGGCGTAGCCGATGTCACCGGCGCCCATCATCAGCAGCAGGTCGCCGTCGTTGAGGACATCCGGCAACACGCTGGCGAGGTCGGCCGCGCCGCTGACGACGATGGGATCGATGCGGCCACGCGCGCGGATCGCGCGCGCCAGCGACTTGGCATCGGCGCCGGCAATGGGCGCCTCGCCTGCCGGATAGACTTCGGTGAGCACCAGCACGTCGACGCTGGACAGCACCGCGGCGAACTCGTCGAACAGGTCGCGGGTACGGCTGTAGCGATGCGGCTGGAAGGCCACGACCAGGCGCTTGTCGGCCCAGCCACCACGCGCGGCGGCGAACACCGCCTCGAGCTCCTTCGGGTGGTGACCGTAGTCGTCCACCAACTGCACCTTCGCGCCCTTGGCGGTGGTCGGGCTGGCGAGCAGGTTGAAGCGGCGGCCGACGCCGGCGAATGCCTTGAGGGCGCGCGCGATCGCTTCGGCGCTGACGCCCAGCTGCCAGGCCACCGAAGCCGCCGCCAGTGCGTTCTGCACGTTGTGGCGGCCGGGCAGCGCCAGCGTCACCTGCGTGCGCGTCGCATCGGGCAGGCACAGGGTGAAACGCATGTTCGGGCCGTCCTGCTCGACGTCCTCGGCACGCACGTCGGCCACTTCGCTGAAGCCGTAGGTCATGACATGGCGCGGCGTCCTGGCTGCCAGCGCGGCCACTTCCGGGTCGTCGATGCACAGCACGGCCAGGCCGTAGAACGGCAGGCGGTGCATGAATTCCTCGAACGCCGACTGCACGTTGGCGAAATCGCCGCCGTAGTTCTCCAGATGGTCAGCGTCGATGTTGGTGACGATCGCGATCTGCGGATTCAGGCGCAGGAAGCTGCCGTCGCTTTCATCGGCCTCGGCCACCAGCCAGTCGCCCGTGCCCAGGCGGGCGTTGGCGCCGGCGGCAAGCAGCTGGCCACCGATCACGAAGGTCGGGTCGATGCCGCCCTCGGCGAGCACGCTGGCGGCCAGCGACGTCGTCGTGGTCTTGCCGTGTGTGCCGGCCACTGCGATGCCGCGCTTGAAGCGCATCAGTTCGGCCAGCATCTCCGCACGCGGCACCACCGGGATGCGCTGCGCACGCGCTTCCATCAGTTCCGGGTTGTCGGCGCGGATCGCACTGGACACCACCACACAGTCGGCACCGAGGACGTTCGCGGCGGCATGGCCGCGCTGGACGGTGATGCCGAGCGCGGCCAGGCGGCGCGTCACCGCGTTGTCGGCGTTGTCCGAACCGGAGACCTGGTAGCCCAGCGTGCCCATCACTTCGGCAATGCCGCTCATGCCGACGCCGCCGATGCCGACGAAGTGCACGCGCGGGAAGGCTTTGGCGAGGTCGCCGGTGTGCTGCAGGCGGCGACGCAGGGCGGTACTCATGGCGTGTTTCCGTGGAGCTGGATGAGGGTGGGATTGCAGGGAGCCAGGCGGTTCATTGCACCACCTCCATGACGGCATCGGCGACACGCTTGGCGGCGTCGGGCCGGGCGATCGCGTGCGCGCTTTGTGCAAGCTGCAGCAATGCGCCGCGCTCGCCGAGGATTTCGATCGTGGCCGAGATGCGGTCGCCCAGGTCGTTGCCGATGCCCTGCGGCACCAGGAATGCCGCGCCGCGATCGACCAGGTACTGCGCGTTCTTGGTCTGGTGGTCGTCGACCGCCTGCGGGAACGGCACCAGCACGCTGCCGACGCCGACCGCGCACAGCTCGGCCAGGGTCAGCGCGCCGGCGCGGCAGATCACCAGGTCGGCCCAGGCGTACGCAGCGGCCATGTCGGCGATGAACGGTTCCACCGATGCATTGACGCCGACCTTGGCGTACGCCTGCTCGGCTTCCTCGCGCATCTTCTCGCCGCTCTGGTGGCGCACTTCGCAGGCCAGGCGTCCGCGCAGGCCGGCGACGGCCTTGGGCATGGCCAGGTTCAGTGCGCGTGCGCCCTGGCTGCCGCCGAGGACGAGCAGCCGGATCGGGCCGGTGCGGGTGGCGAAGCGACCGCTCGGCGGCATCACCGCGGCGATCTCGCTGCGCACCGGATTGCCGACCACTTCTTCCTTGAGGTTCGGGAACGTGCCGGGGAACCCCGTCAGTACGTGGCGCGCGAAGCGCGCCAGCACGCGGTTGGTCAGGCCGGGGGCGCGGTTCTGTTCGTGCACGAGCAGCGGGACGCCGGCGATGCGCGCGGCTATGCCGCCGGGGCCGGCGGCATAGCCGCCGAAGCTGACGACGGCGCGCGGCTGGCGCTCGCGCAGTGTCTGCAACGCGGCGCGCACGGCGCCGATCAGGCGGAAAGGCGTCGCCAGCAATGTGCCGATGCCCTTGCCGCGCATGCCACTGACCGCGATCGTGTCGATGGCGATGTCGTGCTGCGGCACCAGGCGCGTTTCCATGCCGCCTTCGGCACCGAGCCACAGCACCGGGACGCCGCGTTCCTTGAGTTCACGCGCGACGGCCAGGCCCGGGAAGATGTGCCCACCGGTGCCGCCGGCGAGGATCATCACCGGATGCAGGTCGGAGTCGGTCGCAGCGCTCTTCATGCGATCCTCCCGAGGGTGGGTTCGACGCGCTGGCGCAGGCGGCTGGTGCCGCGCACGGCTTCGCCGGGACGCTTGGACTGCGAAGTGGCAATCGGCGCCGACGTTGCCAGCGGCGCCGAAACGGCCGGCGGCGGCGTGGTTTCGTTGCGCACGCGGGCGACCTGGCGCTGGGCGCGGTCGAGTTCGTAGGACACGCGCAGCAGCAGGCCCAGCGCGGCGCAGGTCATGATCACGCTCGAACCGCCGTAGGACACCATCGGCAGCGTCAGGCCCTTGGTCGGCAGCAGGCCGAGGTTGACGCCGATCGAGACGAAGCTCTGCAGGCTCATCCACAGCGCGATGCCGAACGCGCAGTAGCCGGCGAAGTGGCGGCGCATCTCGACGCACTTCAGGCCCAGCCAGAACGCGCGGCCGGCCAGGCCGGCATACAGCGCGACCACCGTGCACACGCCGAGGAAGCCGAACTCTTCGGCGATCACCGCCATGATGAAGTCGGTATGCGCCTCGGGCAGGTACGACAGCTTCTGCACCGATGCGCCCAGGCCGACGCCCAGCCACTCGCCGCGACCGACGGCCATCAGCGCATTGGTCAGCTGGTAGCCAGTCTTGAACGGGTCCTGCCACGGATCGAGGAACGAGGTCAGGCGGGTGACGCGGTAGGGTTCGGCGATCGCCACGATTGCCAGCAGCGGCAGGCCGACCAGCACCGGGCCGAACATGCGCGGCATGTTGACGCCGCCGAGCACGAGCATGCCTGCAGTGACGGCCAGGATCAGCGAGGACGAACCGAAGTCCGGCTGCAGCAGCAACAGCACCACCAGGCTGACGGCCACGCCGATCGGCTTGAGCATCGCTCCCCAGGTCGCGGTCACTTCCTCGCTGTAACGCTTGAGGTAGCTGGCCAGCCAGACGATGTAGAGCAGCTTCACCGCCTCGACCGCCTGGAAGTTCGACACGCCCAGGTTCAACCAGCGCCGTGCGCCGTTGACGCTGCGGCCAATGCCGGGCATGAACACCGCGATCAGCAACACGAAGCAGACCAGCAACAGCCACTGGTTGTGCTGCTCGATGGTCTTGAGCTCGGTGCGCATCACCCACAGCGCCATCACCAGGCCGATGGCCAGGAACACGACATGGCGGCTGAGGAAATAGAACGGTCCGACATCGTGACCGTCGGCGACGCCGATCGATGCCGAGCCGACCATGACCACGCCCAGGCAGGCGAGCGCGCACGAGATGCCCAGCAGCCACGGATCAAAGTGGCCGCCGATCGCATCGAGGCGGGTTGCCTGGCGAGTGGTCGAAAGGTCGGTCATCAGCGCACCTTCAGCGTCGCCAGGCCAACCAGGACGAGGACCACCGAGATGATCCAGAAGCGCACGATCACGCGTGGCTCCGGCCAGCCCTTGAGCTCGAAGTGGTGGTGGATCGGCGCCATGCGGAACACGCGCTTGCCGGTGAGCTTGAACGAGCCCACCTGGATCATCACCGACAGCGTCTCGATCACGAAGATGCCGCCCATGATCACCAGCACCAGCTCCTGGCGGACGATCACGGCGATCGTGCCAAGCACGGCGCCCAGCGCCAGCGCGCCGATGTCGCCCATGAACACCATCGCCGGGTAGGTGTTGAACCACAGGAAGCCCAGGCCGGCGCCGGCGATGGCCGCGCAGATGATCACCAGCTCACCGGCGCCGGGCACGGCCGGAATCTGCAGGTACTTGGAGAACTCGGCGTGGCCCGAGGCGTAGGCGAAGATGCCCAGCGCGCAGGCAACCAGCACCGTGGGCATGATCGCCAGGCCATCGAGGCCGTCGGTCAGGTTGACGGCGTTGGAGAAGCCGACGATCCAGAAGTAGGCGATGGCGACGAAGCCAATGCCGGCCAGCGGCAGGGCGATCGACTTGAAGAACGGCACATAGAAGGTCGTGGCCGCCGGAACGTCCGCGTACAGATAGAGATACAGGCCGGCAGCCAGGCCGAAGACCGACTGTGCGAGGTACTTCCATCGCGACTTCAGCCCGTTCGGATCGCGGCGCACGATCTTGATCCAGTCGTCGTACCAGCCGATCGCACCGAAGGCGAGCATGACCAGCAGCACCGTCCATACGTACTTGTTGCGCAGGTCGCCCCACAGCAGCACCGATGCCATCACGGCGATCAGGATCAGCGCACCGCCCATGGTCGGCGTGCCGGCCTTGGAGAAGTGCGACTGCGGGCCGTCCTTGCGGATCGGCTGGCCACCCTTGAGCTGGCCGAGGCGACGGATCACGGCAGGCCCCCACCACAGCGAGAGTGCCAGTGCGGTCAGCGCGCTGAGGATGCCGCGGAAGGTCAGGTAACTGAAAAGACCGAACAGGCTCTGCAGTTGTTCCAGCCAGCGAGTGAGTTCAAGCAGCATCGGGATTCCCCTTCTTGTCCGAGCGCGTAGCGGATCCGGCCGACGCAGGTCCGACCAGCGCAGCGACGATCCGATCCATCGCGCTGCCGCGCGAGCCCTTCACCAGCACGCGAACACCGTCGTGCAGCTCGGCGCGCAGGGCGTCAGCCAGCGCGTCATGAGTTTCGAAATGCGTTGCGCCTTCGCCATATGCCGCGGCGGCCGCAGCACTGAACTGGCCCAGCGTGAACAGCCGCGCGATGCGCGCGCTCTTGGCGCGGCGACCGGCCTCGGCATGCATGGCCTCGGCGTCGGCGCCAAGCTCGCGCATGTCGCCCAGCACCAGCCAGGCTTCGCCGCCGCCTTCCGAGAGCGTGTCGATGGCGGCCGCGAGCGAACCGGGATTGGCGTTGTAGCTGTCGTCGATCAGCACCGCACCGTTGTCGAGACGGTGCGTGATCAGGCGACCGGGCACCGACCTGGCCGAGTTGAGACCTTCGACGACCGCCTGCAGCGGTGCACCGACACCGAGCGCGAGCGCGGCTGCGGCCAGCGCATTGCGCACGTTGTGGCGGCCCGGCAGGGCAAGCGTGATCTCACCCTCGCCCTGCGGCGTCACCAGGGTGAAGCGCGAGCCGTCGACCTGGCCCTGGATGTCGCGCGCGGTGATGTCGGCGCTCGCGTCCAGGCCGAAGCGGACCAGGCGGCGACCGTGTGCACGCTCTGCGAAGTACGGTGCGAAGGCATCGTCGGCGTTGATCACCGCCACGCCATCGGCGGGCAGCGAATCGTAGATCGCGGCCTTGGTGTCGGCGACGCCGAGCAGGCTGCCCATGCGCTCCAGGTGACCCGGCGCGATGTTGTTGATCACCGAGACGTCGGGACGGACGACTGCGGTCAGGTAAGCGATGTCGCCAGGCTGGCCGGCGCCCATCTCATAGATCGAGAACTGCACGCCCTCGGGCGCATCGAGCACCGCCAGCGGCAGGCCGATCTCGTTGTTGCGGTTGCCCGGCGTGGCATAGGTCGGGCCGACCCGCTCGAGGATCGCCAGCGTCAGCGCCTTGACGCTGGTCTTGCCGTTGCTGCCGGTGATGGCGACGATCTTCTCGCCGCTGCCGCCGTCGATTCGCGTGCGCTGCACTGCCGCCGCGAGGTCGGCCAGTGCGCGCTGGGTATCGGCGACGATCACCTGCGGCAACGCGATGTCGAGCTGGCGCGACACCAGCACCGCGGCGACCTTGTCGGCCGGCAGCGCGGCGACATGATCGTGCGCATCGAAGCGCTCGCCCTTGAGGGCAATGAACAGCACCGCCCCACCCTGCGGCAGCGCGCGGGTATCGGTGGCAACCGTCGTCACCACGACGTCGGCGCCATGCAGGCGGCCGCCGGTCATGCGCGCGATCTGCGACAGATGCAGCGGCTTCATGCCCGCGCCTCCAGGGCCGCGCGCGCGACCTGGGTATCGTCGAAGGGGTACTGCACGCCCTGGATGTCCTGGTAGGGCTCGTGGCCCTTTCCGGCCACCAGCACGATGTCGGTGGGACCGGCCATGCCCACCGCGCGCGCGATCGCGGCAGCGCGGTCGCGCTGCACGCTGACCAGGGCAGGATTGGCGAAGCCGGCCATGATGTCGTCGACGATCACGTCACCGTTCTCGAAGCGCGGGTTGTCGTCGGTGACGATCACGAGGTCGGCGTGGCGCTCGGCGATTGCCGCCATCTGCGGGCGCTTGCCGCGATCACGATCGCCGCCGCAGCCGAACACGCACAGCAGGCGTGCCTGCACGTGGGCACGCAACGAGGTCAGCGCCTGCTCGAGGGCGTCGGGTGTGTGGGCGTAATCGATCACCACCAGCGGCAGTGCGCCATCGCCGCCAAGACGGTTCATGCGGCCGTGGATCGGCTGCAGCTGCGACAGCACCTGCGCGATCTGCGCCGGCTGCCCGCCCAGCGCCAGCAGCGTGCCGGCGACCGCCAGCAGGTTGTCGACGTTGAAGCGGCCGAGCAGCGGCGAGCTGACCGGATGGGCTTCGCCTTCGTGCACCAGCTCGAAGCCGATGCCGGCATTGTCGAAGCGCATTTCACGCGCCTGCAGCGTCGCGTCCTGCGCGCCGCGCGAGCTCAGGCCGATGGCGCGCACGCCTGGGGGCAACGTCGCGATCAGCTCGCGGCCGAATTCGTCGTCGAGATTGATCACCGCCGCCGACAGGCCAGGCCACGCGAACAGCCGCGCCTTGGCGGCGCCGTAGGTGGCCATGTCGCCGTGGTAGTCGAGGTGGTCACGGGTGAGGTTGGTGAACACCGCGACATCGAAATGCACGCCGTCCACGCGCCCCTGGTCGAGCGCGTGCGAGCTGGCTTCCATGGCGATGGCCTGCGCACCCTGGTCGCGCATCCGCGCAAGCAGTTCGTGCGTCTGCAGCACCAGCGGCGTGGTGAAACCGGTCGGCACGACTTCGCCGTACAGGCCTGCACCGAGCGTGCCGACGCTGCCGCTGCGGATGCCGCGCAGGTGCCAGGCCTGCGTGAGCAGTTGCACCGTGGAGGTCTTGCCGTTGGTGCCGGTGACGCCGACCACATCCATCGCCGCAGTGGCGCGGCCGTGGAAGGCATCTCCCATTTCGCCCAGGCGCGAACGCAGGCCCGGCACGGCGATGGCATCGGCGGGCGCCGGCAGGTCTTCCGGTGCCGGCGGTTCGAACAGGATCGCGCTCGCACCCGCCGCGCGCGCCTGGTCGACGAAGCGCAGGCCGTGCGCACCGAAGCCGGCGATGGCGACGAATGCGTAACCCGGCATCACCGCACGCGAATCGAGTACCAGCCCGCTGATCTGCAGCTGCGGCGGAATGCCGGCGACGTCGGGCAGCAGTTCGGCAAGCGTCATCAGGCGGCTCATCGGCCACCTCCCGGCGTGGTCACGACGCCGGTCGATACCGGCACGGCGGCCACCTGCGCCGGCGCCGGCAACACCGCGCCGGACGGCTTGCCGCCGTTGGCCCTGGCGCGCTTGGCCTCGGCCTCGGCCTGTGCCGCCATCCAGGTGTCGATGTCGTCGGGCGCAACGTCCATCAGGCGCAGCGCGCCCTCCATGACGTTCTTGAACACCGGACCGGAGACGAAACCGCCGTAATAGCCCTTCGCCGGATCGGGATCGTTGACGACCACCACCATCGAGAAGCGCGGATTGTTGACCGGTACCACGCCGGCGAAGAACGACACGTAACGGCGCGAGTAGCCGCCGGTGTCGTTGAACTTGCGCGCCGTGCCGGTCTTGCCGGCGACGTGGTAGCCGAGGATCGCTGCCTGCGTGGCGGTGCCGCCCGGCTCGGTCACCGTCTGCATCATCCGCATGATCTGGCCGGCGATCGCCGGATCGAGCACCTGCACCGGCTCGTGCTGCTCGCCGCCCTTGACGAACGTCGGCGTGATCAGCCGGCCGCCGTTGCCCAGCGCCGCATAGGCCTGGGCGATCTGCAGCGGCGTCGCCGACAGGCCGTAGCCGTAGGACATGGTCTGCTTGGTGGTGCCGCTCCAGCGCGACGGCGGCGCGAGCACGCCCGACGACTCGCCGGGGAAGCCGCTGTTGGTCTTGCGACCGTAGCCGAAGCGGTGCAGGAAGTCGTAGTACTTCTGGCTTGGGATCCGCGCGACGATCTTGGCCGCGCCGATGTTCGAGCTCTTGGTGATCACGCCGGTGGTGTCGAGCACACCGTAGTTGCGGTGGTCGGTGGTGCGGTAGCGGCCGTTAGGCATCCAGCCCGGGTTGGTGTCGAAGGTCGAATGCGCGGTGATGACGCCGGCTTCGAGCGCGGCGGCGACGGTCAGCGGCTTCATCGTCGAGCCCGGCTCGATCACGTCGGTGACGGCGCGGTTGCGGTGCGTGTCGGGATTGCCGACGCTCAGCGCGTTGGGGTTGTAGGTCGGCAGGTTGGCCATCGCCAGCACTTCGCCGGTGGCGATGTCGAGCACGACCACCGAGCCGCTGCTGGCACCGGTGCGCTGCAACGTGCCGCGCAGCTCGCGGAATGCCAGGTACTGGATGCGGCGATCGATGGTCAGGGTCAGGTCGTGGCCCGGCTCGGCCGGCTTGACCAGGTCGACGCTCTCGACGATGCGTCCGGCACCATCGCGGATCACGCGCTTGGCACCAGGCTTGCCGCGCAGCCAGTCGTCGAACGCCAGCTCCAGGCCTTCCTGGCCGAGGTCGTCGATGTTGGTGAACCCGAGGATGTGCGACATCGCCTCGCCCTGCGGGTAGAAGCGACGGAACTCGCGCTGCGAAAACACGCCCGGGGTCTTGTAGGCAAGGATCCGGCGCGCCTCGTCCGGATTGATCCGGCGCTTGAGGTAGACGAATTCCTTGTCGGCGCGCTGGCTGAGCTTGCGCGTCAGCGCCTCGCGCGAAACACCCAGCGCCTTGGCCAGCTGCGGGATGCGGGCCGGGTTGGCCAGCAGTTCCTGCGGGTTGGCCCAGATCGACTCGACCGGCGTCGACACCGCCAGCGGCTCGCCGTTGCGGTCGGTGATCATGCCGCGCGAGGTCGGGATCGGAATCTCGCGCAGCGAACGGGCATCGCCCTGCTGGCGGTAGAAGTCGTTGCTGATGACCTGCAGGTCCAGCGCGCGCGCGACCAGCGCCAGCGAGCACACGCCCAGCGCGGTGCCGACGATCAGCAAACGGTTGCGCAGGTTGAAGGAAGTGCGGCCGCGGCCCTTGCCAGCGACGCGGTCGCGCTCGCCGCCGCCGAACTTCTCGCGCAGCGCTAGCAGCCGCTCGAGCGGGCTGGGGCGGCCGGAAGGCTTGGCGTTGCGGCCGTTCATGGGCGGATCACCACGGTTTCGGCGCCTTCGGGGAACTTCATGCCGAGGCGGTCACGCGCGACCTGGTCGATGCGGTTGCTTTCGGCCCAGGTCGCCTGCTCCAGCTGCAGCCGGCCGAACTCGATGTTGAGCTCGTCGCGGGCGCGCTCCAGGCGGCTGAGCTGGACGAACAGCTGGCGATGCTGGTGACGGGCCTGCACGACCGCCAGTGCCGACACGACGTTGGCCACTACCAGCACGCTCAGCAGCAGGCGGGCGATGCTCATGCCGCCTCCTTGCCGTGCGCCGGGCCGTCAACCGGCAGCTTCTCGGCCACGCGCAGCACCGCACTGCGGGCGCGCGGATTGACCGAGGTTTCCTCGTCGAAAGCCTTCTGCGCCGAGCCGATCGCCAGCAGCACCGGCGTGAACGCCACTTCCACCGGCATGCGCCGGTTGGCCGGTGGCGCCTTGCTGTGGCGCAGGATGAACTGCTTGACGATGCGGTCTTCCAGCGAATGGAAGCTGATCACCGCCAGGCGGCCACCGGGCTTGAGCCGCGCCAGCGCCGCATCGAGGCCGATCTCCAGATCGGCCAGCTCGCGGTTGATGAAGATGCGGATCGCCTGGAAGCTGCGGGTGGCCGGGTGGATCTTGCTGTCGCCGCGCGGCATCACCGAGGCGATCAGGTCGGCCAGCTGCGCGGTGCGCAGCAACGGCTGCTCGCTGCGACGGGCCACGATCGTGCGGGCGATCTTGCGGCTCATGCGCTCTTCGCCGTAGGTCCACAGCACGTCGGCAATCTCGCGCTCATCGGCCTGGGCCAGCCACTGCGCTGCGCTCAGACCGCTGTCGGGATCCATGCGCATGTCGAGCGGGCCGTCCTTGCCGAAGCTGAAACCGCGCTCGGCGACATCGAGCTGCGGCGACGACACGCCCAGGTCGAACAGGATGCCGTCGAGGCCCGCAGCGGTCTCGTTCCACTGCGCCAGTTCGGCGAAGCTGCCACGGTAGATCGCCACGCGCGGATCCGCGGCGAACTCTCGTTCGGCAACGGCAATCGCTTCGGGATCCTTGTCCATGACCAGCAGCCGGCCTCCGGGGCCGAGTTGTTCCAGCACGCCACGCGCATGGCCGCCGCGCCCGAACGTCCCATCCAGGTACGTTCCGTTCCCGCGCACGTTCAGGCCGTCGAGCACCTGCGCGTACATCACGGGAAGGTGGCCGGAAAGCGCGCCGCGCTCCATGCCACCCACCGTCACAGCTGCAGGTCGAGAAGCTCCTCGCTCAGATCGTCGTCAGAAATGGTCTGACGGATCTGTGCGTGGTGCGCTTGCTCGCTCCACAGTTCGAACTTGTCGCCCATGCCCAGCAGCACGGCCTTCTTCTCGATGCCGACGGCGGCGCGGTGGCTGGCCGGGATGCTGATGCGGCCATTGCCGTCGAGCTCGACGAATGTCGCCGCGCCGACCAGCTTCAACTGCATGCTGCGGTTGACCTTCTTGGCCTTGGGCAGGGCATTGACCTGGTCGCGGACGCGTTCCCAGATCGCCAGCGGATAGACGTAGAGGGAGCCGGACTCGAACGGGTTGTAGGTGATGACCAGGCGGTTGCCGCATTCACGCGCGACGGCGTCACGGTAGACGGTGGGCACCGCCAGCCGGCCCTTGTCGTCAATCGTGATGGCGGTCTCACCCTGGAACATTCAGCACCTGGTTGGGGCCACCTCTAAGCGGGCGGCTTGGTCACTGAAAAACCACAAAAAACCCGGTTTTCCCTCAGATGCCCACCTTAGGCACGCCCCACAGGGTTGTCAACAAGTTTGAAGCGACAATTTCGCCAGTCGCATCAAGGGCTTGCAGCGAACTTCACAGTCTTATTCAAGACTTATCCACTAGCCTTTGTTTAGTCTCATTTTTTGAGACTGGAAGGGGTTGAGACGCCACCCTGTGCAAAGCCGACCGCAGACGCCCCGCACATGCTGCCCCGCAGCATCGACCGCCCCATTTGCGATAGCGATCACACATTAAGAATGAATATGCGATGTCTATGAGTGAGCCAGACCCACCATTTGCCCCCTCCAACCCGGGCAGGGCCAGGGGCCAGGGGCCAGGGGCCAGCTACCAGCAACCACAACCAAAGCCACAGCCCCGTTTAGTAAAGGGGGCGCCGCGGCAGCGGCAGGGAACTGGAGGCAAAAAGCCTGGGGCCCGAGTTGCGCAAGCAACTTGGGGCTCTTTAGAGCGCGAAGCGCGAAAAGAGCAGGCGGCGGAGCCGGCCTGTAAGCCGGGTTCTGTCGTGGACAGTCATTCCTCTAGGCGCAGCGTCACCGCTACGCTCAAGCAACCTACCCGGAGACACCGCGGGCCGCGGCATTGCCTCCCTATTTGGTCTTGCTCCCGGTGGGGTTTGCCGTGCCGGTCTGTTGCCAGACTCGCGGTGCGCTCTTACCGCACCGTTTCACCCTTACCACGCACGTCTTGCGACGCCGTTCGGCGGTCTGCTCTCTGTTGCACTTTCCGTCGGCTTGCGCCGCCCAGGCGTTACCTGGCACCGTGCCCTGTGGAGCCCGGACTTTCCTCGGCACCCCCGAAGGGATGACGCGACTGCCTGGCCGACTCCGCCGGTGGTGATTCTACTGCCTTCGCAGTGAATACCCCCAAAGTTTGCTGTGCAAACTTCGGGCCCCGACCGAATGGCCCCCAATTCCCTGCCGCTGCCGCGGCGCCCCCTTTACTAAAGGGGGCTGTTGCTTCGTCCTGCGCAGCGGCGATCCCCAGGCGTCAGACCGGGTCCCGGGTGCGCTTCGCTTACCCGGGCTACGTGTGGCTTCAGCTTTCGTCGGAGTTGTACAGGGCCTTGCGCGGTGCGCCGCTCAGCTCGGCCGCCAGTCTGGCTGCCTGTGAGGGCTTGAGGTGCTCGCTGAGCTTGGCGTACAGGCGCCTGCCCTCGGCGATGCTGGCATCGGCGTCGTCGCCCGCGCCTTCGACGATCACCACGAATTCGCCCTTGCGCTGGTTGGGGTCGGCCGCCACGCGTGCCTTCAACTCGTCCAGGCTGCCATCCAGGACCGTCTCGAACAGCTTGGTCAGCTCGCGACCGACCACTGCCACGCGGTCGCCGCCAAACGCCGCCGCCAGGTCTTCCAGCGACTCCTCGATGCGGTGCGCCGACTCATAGAAGATCAGCGTGCGCGGCTCGCCAGCCAAGCGCGACAGGCGCTCGCGCCTCGCCGAACCCTTGGCCGGCAGGAATCCTTCGAAGACGAAACGGTCGCTGGGCACGCCGGCAACACTGAGCGCCGCAATCGCCGCGCAGGCACCCGGTACGGGCGAGACGCGTACTCCCGCCGCACGCGCGGCGCGGACCAGGCGAAAACCCGGATCGCTCACCAGCGGCGTGCCCGCATCGGAAACCAGTGCCAGCGACTCTCCGCCAAGCAGGCGCGCCACCAGCTGCGCCGCCTGCGCGTCCTCGTTGTGCTGGTGCAAGGCCAGCAACGGCCGCTCCAGGCCGAAATGCGAGAGCAACTGGCGGGTGTGGCGGGTGTCCTCGGCGCAGATCGCGCTCACCGTCTTCAGGGTCTCCAGCGCGCGCGCGGAAAGATCGCCAAGGTTGCCGATCGGCGTAGCCACGACATGGAGGATTCCCGGAGGTGGGAGATTTGCTGCTTGGGACGTAGGCATCGTGCGTCTGCGATGGGGCCGGGTAGAATCCTAACCGGTCCCTCAGGAACGCCGCGTCGCGGCGAAAGCATGCCGATGAGCCTAGCTTCGAATCGATGGGCGATGAAATGGATCTTCGCCGCGGCAATGAGCACCGCCCTGCTCGGCGGTTGCGCCACGGTCAGCCAGACCGGCACGACGTCGCAGGCCAGCCACAACGCCACCATTGCGCAGGCCGGCGAACTGGCCCGCAGCGGCGCCGCCCTGGCCGGACCGGCGCGCACCGCCAACGATCGCCAGATCGAGCGCCTGCTGGCACAGCTCGACAACCCCACCCTCACCCGCGAAGCCGCGGCCCTGGCCGCAGGCGACCCGCTCTACAACTATGTCGGCCAGGCGCTGCTGCGCCGTGGCTTGCCGCTGCCGCGCCCGTTCGACCGCAGCGCCTGGCACTTCGATGCCGCCAATCGTCCGCCGGCCGACAGCGACGGCTACCGCCCGCCGGTGAAGCTGGCCGTGCTGCTGCCGATGTCGGGCAGTCTCGCGGTGCCGGCGACGCCGGTGCGCGACGGCCTCCTCGCCGGCTACTACGGCGAAGCCCGCCGCCGCCCCGACATCAGCTTCTACGACACCGCCGGCACCACCGGCGGCGCGCTGGCGGCCTACGACCTGGCCGCTGCGGAAGGCAATGATTTCGTCATCGGCCCGCTCGGCCGCGATGAAGTCAACGCGCTGTTCGGCAAGGCCGCGCTGCCGGTGCCGGTGCTCGCGCTCAACCGTGGCGACGTCTCGCCGCCGAACGGCAATGCCAGCTTCTCGCTGTCGCCGGAAGACGAAGGCATTGCCGCAGCCGAATACCTGCTCGGCCGCGGTGCGCGCCGCGTGCTGGTGATCGGCGGCAGCGACGACTCCCAGCAACGTGCCGTCACCAGCCTGCGTGATCGCCTTGTCGAACGCGGCGGCGAAGTCACTGACGTCGTCAGCGAAGGCATCGCCGACCTCGCGCCGTATGCGCAGAAGGCCGGCGGCGTCGACGCGGTGTTCCTGGCCATCAAGGGCAGCAATGCACGCACGCTGATGCCGAAGCTCGCGCTGGCCGGCCTGGCCGGCAAGCCGCGCGTTGCCACCTCTCAGGTGCTGTCGGGCACGGGCAAGCCTGAAGAGGATCGCATCCTCGACGGCATCATCTTCCCGAGCGACGTGTGGACCACGCGCGGCGTCGCCGGCCTGCCGCCGGCAGGCAACGTCGGCGCGCAACTGTCGAGCGCGAAGGGTGGCGGTGCGCGCCTGTTCGCATTCGGCTTCGATGCCTGGCAGATCACCGCCTACCTGCAGCGGCTGGCCACCAGTGCCGACGGCAAGATCGACGGCGCGACCGGCACGCTGCGCCTGGATGGCTTCGGCAACGTGCTGCGCACGCCGGCATGGTCGACGTTCAGCGCCGGCGTCGCCGTGCCGCTGCTCAATGCCTTCCAGCGCTGACCAGCGCAGCAAAGGCGCGGCGGTGGAAGCCGCCGCGCGCCAATACCTCATCGACGCAGGGCTGCGCGACGTAGCCGCGAACGCCAACTACCGCGTCGGCGAACTAGATTTGGTGATGCTCGACGGCATCACGCTGGTGTTCGTCGAAGTCCGGTTCCGGCGCAGCTCCCGCTTCGGCGGCGGCGCCGACTCGGTCGACGTGCGCAAACGCCGCAAGCTGGTTCGCGCGGCGATGGCCTTCCTCGCAAGGAATCGCCGCTACGCCGATGGCGCCTGCCGTTTCGACGTGATCGAAGCCGAGGGCGATCCGCAGGCACCGCGCTTCAACTGGCTGCGCGACGCGTTCCGCGCCGACGACTGCTGACACATGCCCACCGTCGGCATTCGTCCGAGACAAACACCATGTCCATCCCCGTCTTCTGCGCCATCTACCGCTGGCGCCTGCACCCCGGATCCGAAGAGGCGTTTGTCGCGGCGTGGTCGACGATCACCCGGTTGCTGCTGACCGAGCGCGGCTCAATGGGCTCACGCCTGCATCGTGGTCCGGATGACATCTGGTACAGCTACACGCAATGGCCATCGGCAGCGGCCAAGGCGGAAGGCTTGTCCCGGCCTTCGGTCGATCCCGAATCCTGGCAACTGTTGCGCGATTGCATCGCCGAGAGCCTGCCGGAACTGATCCTCGAACCGGTCTCGGATTTCCTGCAGCCGCTTTGTTCGTCGCCCTAGGTATCCAGGGCAGGACGCTCGCACCCGCCGGCAGCTTCACGACGCGATGGCGATTTCGATTGCGCCTGTTGCACGGCCCGGACCATGCCGTGCAGATCGTCCTTCAGCAGGTAAGCCTGCACCCTCGACGCGGTAGCGCGCGCCGCCACGTCTTCTTCGAACGCACCCGATACCAGCACGAACGGAATGGCGGGCTCGAACTCGCGCACGATGTCCAGGGCGTCGAACCCGCTGAACGCCGGCATCGACACGTCAGAGACGACCAGGTCTGCGCCTGCCAACATCGCCGCGCGCAACTCCGATGCCGATTGCACGTGCACGAAGCGTGCGCGGATACCAGCGTCGGTCAACTGCAGCGACACCAGTTCGGCGTCGTCGGCATCATCCTCGACCAGGATGATGCACAGCGCATCGGCATTCGGGTCCGCGGCCGATCCCATGTCAGTCCATCGCCGGCGGTTCGTTGATCACCGCCCAGAACTTGCCCAGGACCTTCACCGCCTGGAAGAACTGGTCGCCATCCACCGGCTTGACCACGTAGGCGTTGACGCCCAGGTTCCAGCCGGCGGCGAGATCGCTTTCCTCGCGCGAGGACGACAGGATCACGACCGGCGTGTGCCTGAGCTTGTCGTCGCTGCGGATCTGCTGGAGGACTTCCAGGCCGTCCATGCGCGGCATCTTGATGTCCAGCAGCAGCACCGCGGGATGGCCTTCGGGGCGGTCGGCGAAGCGACCGCGCCGGTGCAGGTAGTCCATCGCCTCGACGCCATCCTCGACGTGGACGATGGGGTTGACCAGGTTGGCGTCGCGCAGCGCGTCGATCGCCATTTCGGCGTCGGCGTGACTGTCTTCGGCGAGCAGGATGGTGCGGTATTCGGTCATTGCATGGGCCCGGTTATGGACGGCGGCGCATCGAGCACGGCCGGCAGGGTGAATCGGAAGATGGCGCCCCGGTCGGGCTCGGATTCGGCGCTGACGCTGCCGCCGTGCCGTGCCAGCACGCGCTTGACGCTGGCCAGGCCAATGCCGGTGCCGGGAAAGTCGCTGGCCTTGTGAAGGCGCTGGAACACACCGAACAGCTTGCCGGCATAGGCCATGTCGAAGCCGGCACCGTTGTCGCGCACGCTGAACTCGTGGCGGCCGTCGTCCAGGCGCTGGTGCGTCACTTCGACCTGGCTGCGTTCGCGGTTGCTGCTGTACTTGACGGCGTTGCCAAGCAGGTTGAGCCAGACCTGGCGCATCATGTTCTCGTCGGCGACCACGATCGGCAGCGGCTGGATCTTCCACGAGACCTGCTGCGAACTGCCGTCCGCGGCCAGGTTCGCATCAAGCATCGCGCGGGTCTCGTCGACCGTGGACTGCATGTCGACCGGCTGCAGGCGCAGCGCGCTGCGGCCCAGGCGCGAATACACGAGCAGGTCATCGATCAGCTGCGACATGCGCTTGGCCGAATTGCTGATGATGTCCAGGTAATGCAGGCTCTTTTCGTCGGCATCCTCGCCCAGGTGGCGGGCCAGCTTGTCCGAGAACCCGGCCACGTGGCGCAGCGGCGCACGCAGGTCGTGCGACACCGAGTAGCTGAAGGCCTCCAGTTCGCGATTGACCTCCGAGACCTGGTCGACCTTGCCTTCGAGCTGGCGATTGAGCTCGTTGATCCTGCGCTGGGTCGCCTTCTGTGCAGACACGTCGCTGACGGTCAGCAGTGCGACATCGTCTTCGCGATCGGGCAGCGACATGCGGCTGGCATTGATCAGCACGATGCGCTCGACGCCGTTGGTCGTGGTCTGCACCTGCTCGAAATCCCACAGTTCGCGCCCGCGGGAAAGCACATCGCCCAGGCGTTGTTGCAGGATCGCATCGGTCCACGCGGAATTGGCCGCGAGCTTCTGGCCGTCGCCTGTCCTGCCATACAGCTGCTCGAATGCAGCGTTGTGCATGACCACACGCTGGTCTGCATCGATCAGTGCGATGGGTTCGCGGACCGTCTGCAACACCGCCAGGGCGCGTGCGCTGGCCTGGCGCGACTGCCGCTCGGCGGACAATCGCTTCGAGACCTGCCGTGCCAGCAACCACGTCACCAGGACCAGCAGCAGCACCTGCACCAGCATCGACCCCCAACCCAGCCAGCGTGCCCAGGCACGCTGGCGCTCGGCATCCCTGACGCGCCTGTCGAGCAGCGCCTGCTCGTTGGCGAGCATCTCGCGAATGACGTTGCGGATGGGAAAGCGCGTGACCAGCGGCGTGACCACCGGCCCGGCGCTGGCGGGATTGGTCCTGACCAACTCGTCGACGACTTCCAGGCGGCGTGCGATCCGTTCGCCCAGTCGGCCCAGCAGCAGTTGCTGGCGCGGGTTGTCGGCGGTCAGGGCAGCCAGTGCACGCAACTGTCCAGGAATCTCCTCGCGCCCCTGGGAAATGCGTTGCCGGGCCAGCGGCAGGTCGCCACCGAGCACCACCACCATCGACGCCGATTCCACTTCACGAACGTTGAGCGCCAGGCCGGCGACGGCCGATTCCACCTCATGGGTGTGCGCCACGGCATCGGCCGCCTCGAGGTTGTCCCGGGACAGGTTCTGCAGGAACAGGAACGGGACGACGACGATCAGAAGAATGCCCGCGGCGATGGCAGGCACCCGCCATCGTCCCAAGCTCTCCCGGGTATCGGAAACATTCATTTGCCCCCTGACCATTGCCGCGATGGCTGGCGAGGCCAGCCAAGTGACCGGCGGCAGCCCCCCGGCCCAGCGGCCGATGCTATCTGATTTGCCGCGACGATTCAGGCGGCGGGGCCGTGGCCTGGCGGGCCTCATGTGTTGTGAGCCCGCGCCGACCCGCATAGGCTGCACGGAAACCGCCAGCCCTCCCCTTCACTCCTGCAGGCATCCGCATGAACCGCATCCAGCTTGCTGCGCTCACCGCTGCACTCACGTCCGCCTGCCTGCTCGCCGGATGCTCCCGGCCGCAGCCGGCCGCGAACGATGCTGCGACTGCCCCTGCGGGCGCGACACCCGAAGCTCCCACCGCGACCGCGGCCACCGCGGTCCCGGCAACTCAGGACGTCTTCCGCTTCAAGGTCGGAACGCTCGACGCAGTTGCATTGGAGGATGGCGACATCGACGCGGCCAACGACGGCAAGACGTTCGCTGTCGGCCAGGCACCGGCCGACGTCGCCGCGCTGCTGACCGCGGCAGGCCAGCCGACCGACATGCTGCACCTGAGCATCCAGCCGTTGCTGGTTCGCAGCGGTGCACAGGTCCTGCTGTTCGACACCGGCGCCGGCGATGTGTCCTGGGCACGCGCCGGCCGTCTGCAGGCATCGCTGCGCGCCGCAGGCGTGGAGCCGGCGCAGGTCACCGACATCTTCCTTTCGCACCAGCACCAGGACCACACCGGTGGCCTGCTGGCGCGCGATGGCACGCTCGCCTTCGCCAATGCCGCCATCCATGTTTCTGCCGCCGAATGGGCATCGCTCAAGGGCGACGGCGATGCGGCCGCCCTCGTGGCCGCGATGACGCCGAAGGTCGTCACGTTCCAGCCCGGCGCGACGGTCATCCCGGGCGTGGTCACCGCCGTGGACGTCGCCGGGCACACGCCCGGCCACAGCGCCTACGAGATCCAGTCCGGCAGCGAACGCCTGCTCTACATCGGCGATGCGGCGCATCACTTCGTGATCTCCGTGCAGCGACCGGACTGGACCGTGCAGTACGACCAGGACGCGCCACGGGCGCAGGCCAGCCGACGCGCACTTCTGCAGCGCGCCGCTGACGGCAACCTGCGCGTCTATTCGGTGCATTTCCCGTTCCCCGGCCTGGGCCACTTCAAGGCGCAGGGCGACAGCTTCGTATGGGTTCCCGAGCACTGAAGCGCACGACGCGACATGGGCAGGCCAACCGCGGTCGGGGCGTGTTGGCCATGTGAACGTCGCCGTCCGGGCTGAGCCTATGATGGCGCCCGAAGCGCCCCCCGCACCGGCCGCCATGGTCGACCGCAAACCCGGGCGTCTTGCGATTGGAGACTGCCAATGCGCATTTCCGCACGCCACCTTCCGATCGCCGCCTTGCTGTTCGTTGCGGCTGCAGGAGCAGCGCCGCAGACGACCGCACCCGCTGCGGCGCAGGCCGCGACCTCGGCGCCTTCCGACGCCTTCAGCGCCGAACAGCTCGACCAGATGATGGCGCCGCTGGCGCTCTATCCGGATTCGCTGCTCGCACAGGTGCTGATGGCATCCACCTATCCCGGCGACGTTGCCGATGCGGTCAAGTGGTCCAAGGCACATCCCGATGCCAAGGGCGATGACGCCGTGCGCCAGGTCGGCAGCCAGTCCTGGGATCCAAGCGTGCAGTCGCTGGTCGCGTTCCCGCAGGTGCTGGACCTGCTGGGCAAGGATCCGGCCTGGGTGCAGCGCATGGGCGACGCGTTCCTGGCCCAGCCCGATGCGGTGATGGATTCGGTGCAGCGGCTTCGCCGACAGGCGCAGTCGGCCGGCAACCTCAAGTCCACCGAGCAACTGAAGGTCAGCAGCGAGCCGGCCGCCGGCTCGACGACCACGGTGGCACCGGCAGCATCGACGATCATCATCGAGCCGGCCGACCCGCAGGTGGTGTACGTGCCGGCCTACAACTCGACCACGGTCTACGGTACCTGGCCCTACCCTTCGTACCCGCCGTACTACTACCCGCCGTCGCCGTACTACTACCCGGGCGGCGCGCTCTGGGCAGGCCTGGCCTTCGGCACCGGCGTGGCGATCACCGCCGCGCTGTGGGGTGACTTCAACTGGGGCCACGGCGACATCGACATCAACGTCGACCGCTACAACAACATCAACAGCAACCGCCAGATCAACCGCGGCGACAACACCTGGCGCCACAACGCGGCCAACCGCGACGGCGTGCCCTATCGCGACCGCGCCAGCCGCGAGCAGTTCGGCCGGCAGAAGGACGGCGCCGGACAGCGCGACAACTTCCGCGGCCACGATCCGGCCCGCGCCGCCGATCGCGAACGCGCGCGCCAGTCGATGTCGCAGCGCGGCTTCGACACGCCGGCGGCGAGCAACCGCGAGGCGCGCGATCGCGCGGGACAGGCGTCGCAGCAGATGAACCGCCAGCAGGCCGGCACGCGCGACGCCGGCGCACGCCAGGGCGCGCAGAACCGCGCCGACTCGCAGCGCAACGCGCAGGCGCGCCAGGGCACGCGCCAGCAGTACCAGGGCAACCGGGGCGGGCAGAACAACGCATTCTCCGGCGCGGGCAATCCGGGCCAGACCCGTGCATCGGCCAATCGCGGCCACGGCAGCTATTCGGCATCGCAGCGACCGTCCAGTGCACGCGGTGGCGGCCGGCAGATGCAGCGCCCGTCGCGCCCGCCGCGCTCGGGTGGCGGCGCACGACGTCGTTGACAGGAGACGAAGATGACCACCGCCGCTCGCTTGTTCGCGCTGACCTGCCTGGCCCTGATCGCTCCGCTGGCCGGTGCGCAGGAGGCGTTCCCGACACAGGAAGCCGCTGCGCAGGCCCTGGTGGCCGCGCTGGGCACCACGAAGGTCGATGAGCCGCGCCTTGGCACGATCCTCGGCCCCGACTGGGAAACCTACGTACCGCGCGGCAGCGTCGAGCGCAGCGACGTGGACGCCTTCCTCACACGCTATCGCGAGAAGCATTCGTTCCAGACGCCATCTTCCGGCCGCGCGATCCTTGCCGTCGGCAAGGACACGTGGACCTTGCCGATCCCGCTCGAGAAGAAGCCGTCGGGCTGGGTGTTCAACGTCAAGGCAGGCGAACCGGAGATCCGCGCGCGCCGCATTGGCCGCAACGAGCTCGATGCGGTCCAGGCCGTCCTGGCCTATCACGACGCGCAGATGGACTATGCCTCGGTCGACCGCGATGGCGACGGCCTGCTTGCTTACGCGCAGAAATTCCTCAGCAGCGACGGCGTGCACGATGGTCTGTACTGGCCCGAGGAGAACGGGATCGACGACAGCCCGCTGGGACCGTTGTTCGGCGACGACGACACGCCCGACGGCGTATGGCACGGATACCGCTACCGGATCCTCACCGCGCAGGGCCCGTCCGCGCCGGGCGGCGAGTACGGCTACCTGCTGGGCGACAGGATGAGTCGCGGCTTCGCCCTGATCGCCTGGCCGGCCAAGTACGCCGACACCGGCGTGATGAGCTTCATGATCAGCCACGAGGGCGAAGTGTTCGAGAAGGACATGGGGCCCGAGAGCGAGAAGCTGGCCGAGGCGATGACGCGCTTCGATCCCGACAGCAGCTGGAAGGAAGTGCCGACCGATACATCGGCGGCAGCCAGATGAAGGGCGCGTAGCGCGCGGCCAGGAGGGTCGCGATGAGGATGGCGGTTGCCGCCGTGGTGTTGCTCGTCGCAGGGTGCGGCTCCACGCCCCCCACAGTGGAGCCGCCGGCGCCGCCGACACCATCGGAAGCGGACAGGGCCGTGGACGCCGGCCGCGGCGAATTCACCGTTGCCGCCGGCATGAACGACACCTGGAATGCGGTCGGCCAGATCCTGATCCGGCTCGACGGTGTCACCTACGAGATGCGCGCGCAGATGCTGGGCATCTACACCGTGCGCTACCGCGGCGAGCGCTTCATCATCCTCACCCGGGCGTTGCTGGCGAACAGCGAACGCAAGGGACTGGCGACCGAGGTCGGTGCGCTGTGGCTGGACGGCAAACCCAACAACAGCCCTGCCGCGCTAGACCTGCTGAAGCAGCTGCAGCGGCGATTGCCGGACGAACTGGCGCTTATCGCGGCCGGTGGCCGGGGCAAACCGAAACATTGAATGCCGCCGTGCCGGGCAGGCGGCCGCGCTATCCTTCGCGGCGATGAACACCCTTCCATCCAGCCTCGATGCCGAAATGACGGCGCTGCTAGGCGATGGCTGGCGCACCGATCCCAGCGAGCGCCTCGCCTACGCCTACGACAACTCGCGGCGGCAATCGCTGCCCGATGCGGTGGCGCTGCCCACCACGCCCGAGCAGGTCGTCGCGCTGGTGCGCGCCTGCCGCGCCAACCGCGTGCCCGTGGTCGCGCGCGGACGCGGCACCAACACCACCGGCGCGGCGGTGCCGGTCGCCGCTGGCGTGGTGGTTTCGTTCGAACGGATGAATCGCATCGTCGATATCCGTCCCGGCGATCGCTGCGCGGTGGTCGAGCCCGGTGTCCTCAATGGCGACCTGCAGGCGGCGCTCAAGCCACATGGCCTGTTCTGGCCACCCGATCCCACCAGCGCCGGCTACAGCACCATCGGCGGCAACCTCGCCTGCAATGCCGGCGGCCCGCGCGCGGTGAAGTACGGCGCCAGTCGCGACAACGTGCTTGCGTTGACGGCGGTAACGGGCACCGGTGAGCTGATCCATTGCGGCACGGCCACCACCAAGGGTGCGACCGGTTACGACCTGCAACGGCTGCTGGTCGGCAGCGAAGGCACCCTGGCGCTGATCGTCGAGGCCAGCCTGCGCCTGACGCCGGCGCCGAAGGCACGACGCGCAATGCGCGCGATCTACCGCGACGTATCCAGCGCGGCCCAGGCCGTGGCGCGGCT